>NZ_JBIRVJ010000008.1:0-500883 GCF_044386705.1 Streptomyces sp. NPDC020422
GCGTCCCTCCGCTATCTTCCCCCTCTCCCCCCGGGGGGGGGGCGTGGGGGCCTTTTTGGGGGGGGGCCCCGGGGGGGGGGCGGGCCCCCCGCGCCCCCGCCCCCCCCCGGCCCCTGGTCCATCCGTCCGCCGCAGGCGTCAGGCGCCGATCGCGTGCAGACCGCCGTCGACGTGGACGATCTCGCCCGTCGTCTTGGGGAACCAGTCGGAGAGCAGCGCGACGATGGCGCGGCCCGCCGGCTCCGGGTCGGACAGGTCCCACTCCAGCGGGGAACGGGAGTCCCACACGCTCGCCAGCTCGCCGAAGCCCGGGATGGACTTCGCGGCCATCGAGCCCAGCGGGCCGGCCGAGACGAGGTTGCAGCGGATGTTCTGCTTGCCCAGGTCACGGGCCATGTAGCGGCTGGTGGCCTCCAGGGCGGCCTTGGCCGGGCCCATCCAGTCGTACTGCGGCCAGGCGAACTTCGCGTCGAAGGTGAGGCCGACGACCGAGCCGCCCTCGCTCATCAGCGGCAGCAGCGCCATGGTCAGGGACTTCAGCGAGAAGGCCGAGACGTGCATGGCCGTCGAGACCGACTCGAACGGCGTGTTGAGGAAGTTGCCGCCGAGCGCGTCCTGCGGGGCGAAGCCGATGGAGTGCACGACGCCGTCGATGCGGTCGCCCAGGTGCTCGCGGACCTGGCCCTCCAGGCGCGCGAGGTGCTCGTCGTTGGAGACGTCGAGCTCCAGGACCTTCACGTTCTCGGGCTTGGGGAGCTTCTTGGCGATGCGCTCGGTCAGCGTCGGCCGGGGCCAGGCGGTGAGGATGATCTCCGCACCCTGCTCCTGGGCCAGCTTGGCGGCGTGGAAGGCGATGGAGGACTCCATCAGCACACCGGTGATCAGGATGCGCTTGCCCTCGAGAATTCCGCTCATGTGATCAGTGACCCATGCCCAATCCGCCGTCAACCGGGATGACGGCTCCAGTGATGTACGAGGCGTCGTCCGAGGCGAGGAACTTCACCGTGGCGGCGATCTCCTCGGGCTGCGCGTAGCGGCCCAGCGGTACCTGGGAGACGATTCCGGCGCGCTGCTCGTCGGTGAGGACGGCGGTCATGTCGGTGTCGACGAAACCGGGCGCGACGACGTTGAAGGTGATGTTGCGCGAGCCCAGCTCCCGGGCCAGGGACCGCGCGAAACCGACCAGGCCGGCCTTCGAGGCGGCGTAGTTCGCCTGGCCCGCCGAGCCCAGCAGGCCCACGACCGAGGAGATCAGCACGACGCGGCCCTTCTTGGCGCGCAGCATGCCGCGGTTGGCGCGCTTCACGACCCGGAAGGTGCCGGTGAGGTTGGTGTCGAGGACGGACGTGAAGTCCTCCTCGGACATGCGCATGAGGAGCTGGTCCTTCGTCACGCCGGCGTTGGCCACGAGGACCTCGACCGGACCGTGCTTCTCCTCGATCTCCTTGTACGCCTGGTCGACCTGCTCGCCGTCGGTGATGTCGCACTTGACGGCCAGGAAACCGGCCTTCTCCAGCTCCGCGGGGTCGCCGGAGCGGTACGTGATCGCGACCTTGTCGCCGGCCTGGGCGAACGCGTGGGCGATGGCGAGGCCGATGCCCCGGTTTCCTCCGGTGACGAGAACCGAGCGGCTCAACGGATCACCCTTTCGATAGCGGTCTGGTATGCCGAAAACCTATCGGTCCGTTCCTCGATACGGAGAATCGGGCCCTGACAGTGGCGTACGGATGTCACTGTCGGATCCCTACAGAATGGTCTGGGCATCCCGGCGTAAAGCGCGACATGATCGGGACGACCGGTCTCACACGACAGGAGACAGCTGTGCCATCTGGCCCCCATTCCCTCGACGAAGCCTTCACGGCGCTGCCGCTGCGGCAGCTCGCCGACGCGGCGCTCGCCCGCGCGCGGGCGCTCGGCGCCGACCACGCCGACTTCCGCCTGGAGCGGGTGCGCAGCGCCGCCTGGCGGCTGCGGGACGCCAAGCCCTCCGGCTCCTCGGACACCACGGACCTCGGCTACGCGGTGCGGGTGGTGCACGGCGGGGCCTGGGGCTTCGCCTCCGGCGTCGACCTGACCATGGACGGTGCCGCGCGGGTCGCCTCGCAGGCGGTGGCGATGGCCAAGCTGTCGGCGAAGGTGATCGCGGCGGCCGGGTCGGACGAGCGCGTGGAGCTGGCCGACGAGCCGGTGCACGCGGAGAAGGTGTGGATCTCCTCGTACGAGATCGACCCCTTCACCATCTCCGCCGAGGAGAAGAGCGGACTGCTCGCCGACTGGAGCGCGCGGCTGCTGCGGGCCGACGGCGTGGCGCACGTGGACGCCTCGCTGCTCACCGTCCACGAGAACAAGTTCTACGCGGACACGGCCGGCACCGTCACCACCCAGCAGCGGGTGCGGCTCCACCCGCAGCTCACCGCGGTCGCCGTCGACGAGACCAGCGGCGAGTTCGACTCCATGCGGACCATCGCGCCGCCGGTCGGACGGGGCTGGGAGTATCTGACGGGCACCGGCTGGGACTGGGACAAGGAGCTCGACGAGATCCCGGCGCTGCTCGCCGAGAAGATGCGGGCGCCGAGCGTCGAGGCCGGCCGCTACGACCTGGTCGTCGACCCGTCCAACCTGTGGCTCACCATCCACGAGTCCATCGGCCACGCCACCGAGCTGGACCGCGCGCTGGGCTACGAGGCGGCGTACGCGGGCACCTCCTTCGCCACCTTCGACCAGCTGGGCAAGCTGGCGTACGGCTCCTCGATCATGAACGTGACCGGTGACCGCACCGCCGAGCACGGGCTCGCGACCATCGGCTACGACGACGAGGGCGTCCAGGCCCAGTCCTGGGACCTGGTGAAGGACGGCACCCTGGTCGGCTACCAGCTGGACCGCCGGATCGCGAAGCTGACCGGACTCGGGCGCTCCAACGGCTGTGCCTTCGCCGACTCCCCCGGCCATGTGCCGGTGCAGCGGATGGCGAACGTGTCGCTGCAGCCGGATCCCGGCGGGCTCTCCACGGAGGACCTGATCGGGGGCGTGGAACGGGGCATCTACGTGGTCGGCGACCGCTCCTGGTCGATCGACATGCAGCGCTACAACTTCCAGTTCACCGGCCAGCGCTTCTTCCGCATCGAGAACGGGCGGCTCGCGGGGCAGCTGCGGGACGTCGCGTACCAGGCGACGACCACCGACTTCTGGGGCTCGATGGAGCAGGTCGGCGGCCCGCAGACGTATGTGCTCGGCGGCGCGTTCAACTGCGGCAAGGCCCAGCCGGGCCAGGTCGCCGCCGTGTCGCACGGCTGCCCGTCCGCCCTCTTCCGGGGTGTGAACATCCTCAACACGACGCAGGAGGCCGGTCGATGAGCCGCGTCAGCAAGCCGTACGAGATCGTCGAGAAGGCCCTGGAGCTGTCCCGCGCGGACGGCTGTGTCGTCATCGCCGACGAGGAGTCCTCGGCCAATCTGCGCTGGGCCGGCAACGCGCTCACCACCAACGGCGTCACCCGGGGCCGCACCCTGACCGTGATCGCCACCGTGGACGGCGCCCAGGGCACCGCCTCCGGGGTCGTCTCGCGCTCGGCGGTGACCGCGGCGGACCTGGAGCCGCTGGTCCGCGAGGCGGAGGCCGCCGCGCGGGCCGCCGGGCCCGCCGAGGACGCCCAGCCGCTGGTGACCGGCGTGCCGTCCTCGCCCGATTTCACGGACGCGCCCGCCGAGACCACCTCCGCGGTCTTCGACGCCTTCGCGCCCGCGCTCGGCGAGGCCTTCGCCCGGGCCCGGGCCGGCGGCCGGGAACTGTACGGATTCGCCAACCACGAGCTGACCTCCAGCTACCTCGGCACCTCCACCGGGCTGCGGCTGCGGCACGACCAGCCGAACGGCACCCTGGAGCTCAACGCCAAGTCGCCGGACCGCGCGCGCTCCGCGTGGGCGGGACGCTCGACCCGTGACTTCAAGGACGTCGACCCGGCCGCGCTCGACGCCGAGCTCTCCGTGCGGCTCGGCTGGGCCGAGCGCCGGATCGAGATGCCGGCCGGGCGGTACGAGACGCTGCTGCCGCCGACCGCCGTGGCCGACCTGATGATCTACCAGCTGTGGTCCTCCACGGCCCGGGACGCGGTGGAGGGCCGGACGGTCTTCTCCAAGCCCGGCGGCGGCACCCGGCTGGGCGAGACCCTCTCGCCGCTGCCGCTGAACCTGCGCAGCGACCCGAACGAGCCGGGACTGGAGTCGGCGCCGTTCGTGCTCGCCCATTCCTCGGGCGACGACTCCTCCGTCTTCGACAACGGCCTGCCGATCCCCCCGGTGGACTGGGTACGGGACGGGAAGCTGGCCCATCTGATCACCACCCGGCACACCGCGGGCCTCACCCACCTGCCCGTGGCACCCGGGGCGGGCAACCTGGTCCTGGACGGCGGCGGCGAGCGCTCCCTGGACGAGATGGTCGCCGGGACCGAGCGCGGACTGCTGCTGACGTGCCTGTGGTACATCCGCGAGGTCGACCCGGCGACGCTGCTGCTCACCGGTCTGACCCGGGACGGCGTCTACCTCGTCGAGCACGGCGAGGTGGTCGGCGAGGTGAACAACTTCCGGTTCAACGAGTCGCCGGTGGACCTGCTGTCGCGGGCCACGGAGGCGGGCCGGACGGAGAAGACGCTGCCGCGCGAGTGGAGCGACTGGTTCACCCGGGCCGCGATGCCCGCCCTGCGGGTGCCGGACTTCAACATGAGCTCGGTCAGCAAGGGCGTCTGACCCGCCTAGACTGGCCTGGAACAGCTTTTCCCATTCACAACGCCGAGGAGACGGACGACGTGACCGACATCGTCGACGAGCTGAAGTGGCGTGGGCTCTTCGCCCAGTCCACCGACGAAGAGGCCCTGCGCAAGGCGCTCGCGGACGGTCCCGTCACGTTCTATTGCGGTTTCGACCCGACCGCGGCCAGTCTCCACGTCGGCCACCTGGTCCAGGTGCTCACCGTGCGCCGGCTCCAGCAGGCCGGGCACCGGCCGCTGGCGCTGGTCGGCGGGGCCACCGGCCAGATCGGCGACCCGCGGCCGACCGCCGAGCGCACCCTGAACGACCCCGAGACGGTCGCGAACTGGGTGAACCGGCTGCGTGCGCAGATCGAGCCGTTCCTCTCCTTCGAGGGCGACAACGCCGCGGTCATGGTGAACAACCTGGACTGGACCGCCGAGATGACGGCGATCGAGTTCCTGCGGGACATCGGCAAGCACTTCCGGGTCAACAAGATGCTGACCAAGGACTCCGTGGCCCGGCGCCTGGAGTCCGAGCAGGGCATCAGCTACACCGAGTTCAGCTACCAGCTGCTCCAGGGCATGGACTTCCTGGAGCTGTACCGGCGCTACGGCTGCACGCTGCAGCAGGGCGGCTCCGACCAGTGGGGCAACCTGGTGGCGGGCCTCGACCTGATCCACCGGCTGGAGCCGGAGGCGCAGGTCCACGCGCTGGCGACCCCGCTGATGGTCAAGGCCGACGGCACCAAGTTCGGCAAGACCGAGAGCGGCGCCGTCTGGCTGGACCCGGAGATGACCACGCCGTACGCGTTCTACCAGTTCTGGCTGAACGTGGACGACCGTGACATCTCCACGTACATGCGGATCCTGTCCTTCAAGTCCCGCGAGGAGCTGGAGGAGCTGGAGAAGCTGACGGCGGAGCGGCCGCAGGCCCGCACCGCCCAGCGGGCGCTGGCCGAGGAGCTCACCACCCTGGTGCACGGCGCCGAGCAGTGCCAGGCCGTCATCGACGCCTCCAAGGCGCTGTTCGGGCAGGGCGAGCTGTCCGAGCTGGACGCCCCGACCCTCGCGGCGGCCCTCTCCGAGCTGCCGCACGCGCAGGTGTCGGAGCTCGGCCTGGTGGTGGACCTGTTCACCGAGGTCGGTCTCGCGCCGAGCAAGTCGGGCGCCCGCCGCACGGTGAAGGAGGGCGGCGCCTACGTGAACAACGTCAAGGTGACCGCCGAGGACGCCGAGGTGTCGGCGGACGAGCTGCTGCACGGCCGCTGGCTGGTGCTGCGCCGGGGCAAGAAGAACCTGGCGGCGATCGAGTTCGTCGGCTAGCCGCACCCCCTACGGCAGGACCGGGGCCCGGTACGCGCGCTGTGCGCCGTACCGGGCCCCGGTCGTGTCCGGTCCGGGTGCTCAGGTCCGGGTGCTCAGGTCCGGGTGCTCAGGTCCGCTGCCTGGAGCCCTTCATCGACGCCCACAGCATGTCGCCGACGCCGACCACGGCGACGGCTCCGATGAGCTGGAAGAGATGACGCGTCCAGTCGATTCCCTTGGTGTCGTTGACCCCGATCCAGGTCGCCACCGCGTTGCCCAGCACGCTGCCGATGATGCCGAACACCGTCGTCAGCCACAGCGGGATCTGCTGCTTGCCGGGGAGGATCGCCTTCGCGATCAGACCCAGGACGAAGCCCACAATGATCGCCCACAACCAACCCATCGTCGCCTCCTCGTGCGCATGTGTGCCCAGTCTCGGACCATCGGCCATACGGCGCATGTCGGACGACGCCATACGTGCCCCGCCCTCCTGCGCGGGGGACGACGGGCGTACCGTGGAATCAGGCACGGACCGGGGAGAGTCCGGCACGGCTCGTGGGTGGTGGAGTGTGATGCGGAAGCGTGGCGGAACCGAGGTCTTCCGGATCACCGGCGCCCGGCAGGGCCTCGCCGAGGACGTCCGCGGCCGGCAGCGTCGGTACGTCGTGTCGATGTCGATCCGCACGCTCTCCGTGATCGCCGCCGCCTCGCTGTGGAACGTGGAGCGGCACGTGGCCATCGTGGCGCTGGTGATCGGAGCGCTGCTCCCCTATGTCGCCGTGGTCATCGCCAACGCGGGACGCGAGTCCGCGCCGTCCCTTCCCTCCACCTTCATCCCGCACCCGGTGCGGCCCCAGCTGGAGGCCGATCCGGAACGCCGGGACGACGGAAACGATCACGCAGCGTGAGCGCAAAGCTCAAGAAAAGCTCAGATCAATCATGAAGTTCCGGTGCACCGCACCCCATGCGCCGTGACATACTGCCTACGCGCTCCGCATCCCCCGTCGGAGCGACGGACCGATGCCGGGCAGCTCCCCCCGTGGCTGCTCGGCATCGCCCTTGCTGGACAATGACCGTGTGATCAATGGTCCAGTGAGCGAAGACAAGCCGATCTGTTCCGCCAAGGGCTGCCGGGCCGACGCCGTCTGGGTGCTCGCCTGGAACAACCCCAAGCTGCACACGCCGGAGCGGCGCAAGACCTGGCTCGCGTGCGAGGAGCACCGCGAGCACCTCTCCCAGTTCCTGGGCGTACGGGGTTTCCTCAAGGACGTCGTCGCCTTCGACGACTGGGACCCCTCAGCCGCCGATCGCTGACATCGGGCGGTCGGGCTGCAGGAAGCTCGGGTCGTCCAGGCCCGAGCCGGCCTTCTTGCCCCACATCGCCTTCCGCCAGATCTCGGCGATCACCGTGTCCGGGGCGTCCGAGCGGAGCGCGGCTCGCAGGTCGGTCTCCTCGGTGGCGAACAGGCAGGTCCGCACCTGACCGTCGGCGGTGAGCCGGGTGCGGTCGCAGGCCCGGCAGAACGGGCGGGTGACGGAGGCGATCACGCCGACCGTGTGGGGGCCGCCGTCGACGACCCAGCGCTCGGCGGGGGCGGAGCCGCGTTCGTCGGAGCCCTCGGGGGTCAGCTCGAAGCGGGTGCGCAGCGACTCCAGGATGTCCCCGGCGGTGATCATGCCGTCGCGCTTCCAGCCGTGCTGGGCGTCGAGGGGCATCTGCTCGATGAAGCGGAGCTCGTAGCCCTGCTCCATGGCCCAGGCGAGCAGGTCGGGGGCCTCGTCGTCGTTGAGCCCGGGCATCAGGACGGCGTTGACCTTGACCGGGGTGAGGCCGGCGTCGCGGGCGGCGGCCATGCCGTCGAGGACGTCGCGGTGGCGGTCACGGCGGGTGAGGGTCTTGAAGACCTCGGGGCGCAGGGTGTCCAGGGAGACGTTGACCCGGTCGAGGCCGGCCGCCTTCAGGGCGGCGGCCGTGCGCTTGAGGCCGATGCCGTTGGTGGTGAGCGACATCCGCGGGCGCGGCTCCAGGGCGGCGCAGCGCTCGACGATGCCGACGAGGCCGGGGCGGAGCAGCGGCTCGCCGCCGGTGAAGCGGACCTCGGTGACGCCGAGGTCGGTGACGGCGATCCGGACGAGGCGCACGATCTCGTCGTCGGTGAGCAGGTCGGGCTTGGCGAGCCACTGCAGGCCCTCTTCCGGCATGCAGTACGTGCACCGCAGATTGCACCGGTCGGTGAGGGAGACACGCAGATCGGTCGCGACTCGGCCGTAGGTGTCGATGAGCACTGGGCCCCCTCCCCTTCTTCTTCCGGATCTCCCGGTTCGCTTCTGCTTCGAGCCTACGTGACCGGTCCGACACGGGGCACGGCCCGATTGTCACGAGGACGGGGCCGGCCGCGTCGTAGAACTCTACGACGCGGCCGGCCGGCCATCGCGGAACGTATACGACTCAGTGCGCTCCGACGCCGGTGAGGGACTTGACCTCGAGCTCCGCGTACTTGCCCTTGTCCGGCTCCTCCTTGGAGAGGATCGAGCCGAGCCAGCCGAGCAGGAAGCCGAGCGGGATGGAGACCAGGCCGGGGTTCTCCAGCGGGAACCAGTAGAAGTCGACGGTCTTGAACATCGAGGTGGGCTTGCCGGAGACGACCGGGGAGAACAGCACCAGGACGACCGCGGAGATCAGTCCGCCGTAGATCGACCAGAGCGCCCCGTTGGTGGTGAAGCGCTTCCAGAAGAGGCTGTAGAGGATCGTCGGCAGGTTCGCGGAGGCGGCGACGGCGAAGGCGAGGGCGACCAGGCCCGCGACGTTGAGGTCGCGGGCGAGGGCGCCGAGGGCGATCGAGACGATGCCGATGAGGACGGTGGCCCAGCGGGCGGCCCGCACCTCCTCCTTCTCGGTGGCCTGGCCGCGGCGGATGACGTTGGCGTAGATGTCGTGCGCGAACGACGAGGACGAGGCGAGGGTGAGGCCGGCGACGACGGCGAGGATGGTCGCGAAGGCGACGGCGGAGATGACGGCGAGCAGGATCGCGCCGCCGGTCGAGTCGGGGCCGCCGCCGATCTCCAGGGCCGCCAGCGGGGCCGCGGTGTTGCCGGCCTTGTTGGAGGCGATGATGTCGGTGTTCTTGAGCAGGGCCGCGGCGCCGAAGCCGAGCACGATCGTCATCAGGTAGAAGGCGCCGATGATGCCGATGGCCCAGTTGACGGACTTACGGGCGGCCTTGGCGGTGGGCACCGTGTAGAAGCGGATGAGGATGTGCGGCAGGCCGGCGGTGCCGAGCACGAGCGCGATGCCGAGCGAGAGGAAGTCCAGCTTCGAGGTGCCGGTGGCGCCGTACTTGAGGCCGGGCTTGAGGAAGGCGTCGCCCTTGCCGCTGTTGGTGGCGGCGGCGCCGAGCAGCTCGGAGACGTTGAAGTGGAACTTCAGCAGGATGAGGAAGGTGATCAGGAGCGTGCCCGCGATGAGCAGCACGGCCTTGACCATCTGCACCCAGGTGGTGCCCTTCATGCCGCCGATGGTCACGTACACGATCATCAGGACGCCGACGAGGGCGACGATCGCGACCTTGCCGCCGTCGCTGGTGATGCCGAGCAGCAGCGAGACGAGGACGCCGGCGCCGGCCATCTGGGCGAGCAGGTAGAAGATCGAGACGACGATGGTCGAGGTGCCGGCCGCGGTGCGGACGGGCCGCTGGCGCATCCGGTAGGCGAGGACGTCGCCCATGGTGAAGCGGCCCGAGTTGCGCAGCGGTTCGGCGACCAGGAGCAGGGCGACCAGCCAGGCGACGAGGAAGCCGATCGAGTAGAGGAAGCCGTCGTAGCCGAAGAGGGCGATGGCTCCGGCGATGCCCAGGAAGGACGCGGCGGACATGTAGTCGCCGGAGATCGCCAGGCCGTTCTGGAAGCCGGTGAACTGGCGGCCGCCGGCGTAGAAGTCGGCGGCGCTGCGGGTCTGCCGGCCGGCCCAGATGGTGATGACGAGGGTGGCGACGACGAAGGCCGCGAAGAGGCCGATGATCAGCGGGCGGTGCTCGCTGGTGGCGCTGCCCGCGGCGAGCAGGGCGGTGGTGTCGGCGGGGGTGCTCATGCGTCGGCCTCCATGCGCGCCTTGATGGCCTCGGCCTGCGGGTCGAGGCGGTTCGCCGCGTGGCGCGAGTAGAGCCAGGCGATGAGGAAGGTGGTCGCGAACTGGCCGAGGCCGAGGACGAGGGCCACGTTGATGTTGCCGAAGAGCTTGGTGCCCATGAAGTCGCCCGCGTAGTTGGACAGCAGCACGTACAGCAGGTACCAGGCGATGAAGGCGATCGTCAGGGGGAAGGCGAACGACCGGTAGGTGCGGCGCAGTTCGCCGAACTCGGCGCTCTCCTGGACCTCGACGAACTCCTCCGTCGTGGGCTGGGCGGGGGCGGCCGGAACCGTGCCGCTTCTGGGCGGCGGGGCTGCGTCGGTAGCCACGGAATCTCCTCGTGACGCGGGTGCGGCTGGCTTGGACAAGGGGGCCTCACTGGGTGCGGAGCGGGGGCTTCCGAGCGGAGCCCTTCCCCTGCTCAACGGCACGGACCGCGCGGCGAAGCGGTTCACGCGCGTGGATTTCTTTTGCCCGATCTTCATGAAGTCTTCTCAACTCATTGAATCGTGGGGAAGATCGGCGATAGCTTCGCTCGTCATGCACCTGTCCGCGTGCAATCGGCGCCCGGACAGTACATACGGATGATGTGGAGAACCCATGGCTCATCTGGGATCGAGGCGCGGCCGAGTACTCGCTCTGCCGGTCGGTCTCGCGCTCACGGCCTCGCTCGGCTTCCTGCCCACCGGCGCCGCCTCCGCCGCGGAGCTGAGCGACGCCACGGCCGCCGTTTCCACCGACGGCCCGCAGCTGTCCTACGTCGTCAACGTCGAGGGGGGCCGCTGGACGGCCGCCTCGGTGAAGAAGGCGATCGCCGCCGCCGGCGGTGAAGTGGTCGTGTCCTACGACCAGATAGGCGTGATCGTCGTCCACTCCAAGAACCCGGAGTTCGCGTCGACGATCCGCCAGGCGCGCGGCGTGGTGTCGGCCGGCGCGACCCGTACGGCCCCGCTGAAGGCCGCGACGGACGACTCCGTGGGCGAGGGCGACCAGGCGCTCACCCCGGCCGAGGTCAAGGCCGCCGCGGCCGCCGCCACGGACGGGCAGGACCCGCTGGAGCCCCTGCAGTGGGACCTGCCGGCGATCAAGGCCGACAAGGCCCACGAGAAGACGCTGGGCAGCAAGCGCGTCACGGTCGGCATCATCGACACCGGCGTGGACGACACCCACCCGGACCTGGCGCCGAACTTCGACGCCGCCGCCTCGGCCAACTGCGTGAGCGGCAAGGCCGACACGACCCCCGGCTCCTGGCGTCCGCAGAAGGGCGAGTCGGACCACGGCACGCACGTCGCGGGCACCATCGGCGCGGCCAAGAACGGCATCGGCGTCACCGGCATCGCGCCGGGCGTCAAGCTCGCCGGCATCAAGGTGTCCACCCCCGACGGCTTCTTCTACACCGAGGCCGTGGTCTGCGGCTTCGTGTGGGCGGCCGAGCACGGCGTCGACATCACGAACAACAGCTACTACACCGACCCGTGGATGTTCGCCTGCAAGAACGACGAGGACCAGAAGGCCCTCATCGAGGCGGTCACCCGGGCGACCCGCTACGCGGAGCGCCGGGGCACGGTGAACGTCGCGGCGGCCGGCAACTCGAAGTTCGACCTGGCGGCGGACAAGATCACCGACACCACCAGCCCGAACGACACCACCGCGGTCGTCCGTGACGTCGACCCGAAGGAGTGCTTCGACTACCCGGCCATGCTGCCGGGCGTCGTGACGGTCTCCGCGACCGGCGCCAAGGGCCTGAAGGCGTCCTACTCCAACTACGGTCTCGGTGTCATCGACGTGGCGGCGCCCGGCGGCGACAAGACCGAGTTCCAGACGCCCGACGCCCCGGCGGTCAACGGGCGCATCCTGTCGACCACGGTCGACGGCGGTTACAACTACAAGGCCGGCACCTCGATGGCCTCGCCGCACGTGGCGGGCGTCCTCGCGCTGCTGAAGTCGACCCACCCGTACGCCCCGCCGGCGGCCCTGAAGGCGCTGCTGTACGCGCAGGCCGACGACCACGCGTGCACCAACCCGTACGACATCGACGCCGACGGCAAGGTCGACGCGGTGTGCGAGGGCGGCGTGAACAAGAACGGCTTCTACGGCGCGGGCATCGTCGACGCGCTGGCGGCCGTCAAGTAAGCAGGCAATGACCCGGAGGGCCCTGGTGGGGTGCGCCACACCAGGGCCCTTGCCGTGCCGCAGGGTGGCACTGAGTGCCATCATGCGGGGCATGGACGACACCATGGCCCCCACAGTGCGCAGCGGTACGGAGTTGTTGTGGTCGGCGCTGGGCGGCGATCCCGCCCTGCTCGACCGGGTGCGGTACGGCGGGCCCTCGGGACTGCTGGCCGCCCGGCTTCCCGTGATGGACCTGGCCCGGGCGACGGTCGCGGTCTGCGCGCTCGCCGCGGTCGAGCGGGCCGGGGTCGCGGGGCCGGCCCTGGTGGACGACGGGGCGGTGGCCACCGCCTTCGTGAGCGAGCGGCACCTGCGGGTGGACGGGCGGGCGCCGGTCAACTTCGCGCCCCTGTCGCGGTTCTGGCGCGCGGCCGACGGCTGGGTGCGCACCCACGCCAACTACCCGCACCACAAGGCGGCGTTGCTCGCGGCGCTGGACGTGGCCGACTCCGTGGAGGCGGTGGCGGAGGCGATCGCCGAACGGAAGGCCGTGGAGGTCGAGACGCTGGTGTACGGCGCCGGGGGCCTGGCGGTCGCCCTGCGCACGCCCGAGGAGTGGGCGGCGAGCGAGCAGGGCCGGGAGGTGGCGGCGCGACCGCTGCTGACCCGGGAGCGGCTGGACGAGGCGGCGCCGCGGACCCGGGCGGGCCGGCTGCGGGTGCTCGACCTCACCCGGGTCATCGCGGGCCCGGTCGCCACCCGGAGCCTGGCTCTCCTCGGCGCGGACGTGCTGCGGGTCGATCCGCCGGGCAACCCGGAGCTGCCGGACCAGCACGCCGACACGGACTTCGGGAAGCGGACGGTCGCGCTCGACCTGGACCGGCCCTCGGACCGGCGCGCCTTCGGCGAACTGCTCGACGCGGCGGACGTGCTGGTGACCGGCTACCGGCCGGGGGCGCTGGACCGCTTCGACCTGCACCGCCCGGGCCTGGTGGTGGCCCGGCTCTCCGCGTGGGGCGACTACGGGCCGTGGGCGGGGCGGCGCGGCTTCGACAGCCTGGTGCAGGTGGCGACGGGCATCGCGGCCATGGAGGGTTCGGCGGCTGAGCCGGGCGCGCTGCCGGCGCAGGCGCTGGACCACGGAACCGGCTATCTCCTCGCGGCGGCGGTGCTGCGCGCGCTGACCGAGCAGGACCGCGAGGGCGGCACCCGGCTCGTCCGCCTGGCGCTGGCGCAGACCGGCCACTGGCTGACGGGCACGCTGCCGCGGTACGAGCCGGAGCGCTACCTGGCGGAGACGGAGGGCCCGCTGGGGCGGCTGCGCCACGCGCTGTCACCGGTGGCGTACGAGGGCGGCCCGGCAGGCTGGTCGCGCCCGCCGGGGGTGGCGGGCGCGGACGAGCCGGTGTGGCTCACGGCTTGACGAGCACCTTGAGGGCGGTGCGCTCGTCCATGGCCCGGTAGCCGGCGGGGACGCCGTCCAGGTCGACCGTCAGGTCGAAGACCGGGGACGGGTCGACGGTGCCGTCCAGGACGTCGGGGAGCAGCTCGGGGATGTAGGCGCGGACGGGGGCGACGCCGCCGCGCAGGGCGATGTTGCGGTCGAACATGACCGACAGGTCCAGGCCGGTGCCGCTGCCGTGCGGGACGCCGACGTAGCCGATGGAGCCGCCGTCGCGGGTGATGGCGACGGCGGTGCGCATGGACTGCTCGGTGCCGACGGCCTCGATGACGGCGTGGGCGCCCTGGCCGCCGGTGAGCTCGCGGACGGCGGCCTCGGCGGCCTCGCCGCGCTCGGCGACGACGTCGGTGGCGCCGAAGGTGCGGGCGATGTCGGTGCGGGCGGTGTGGCGGCCGAGGGCGATGATCCGCTCGGCCCCGAGCCGCTTGGCGGCGAGGACGCCGCACAGGCCGACGGCTCCGTCACCGACGACGGCGACCGTGGCGCCCTTGCGCACGCCGGCGCCGAGGGCGGCGTGGTGGCCGGTGCCGAGGACGTCGGAGAGGGCCAGCAGGGCGGTCAGCAGGCGGTCGTCGGAGGCGGCCTCGGCGGGCAGCTTGACGAGGGTGCCGTCGGCGAAGGGCACCCGGACGGCCTCGCCCTGGCCGCCGTCGGAGCCGACCGAGCCCCAGAAGCCGCCGTTGGGGCAGGAGGTCTGGAGGCCCTCGGCGCAGTAGTCGCAGCTGCCGTCGGACCAGACGAAGGGCGCGACGACGAGGTCGCCCGCCTTGAACCCGCGGACCTCGGCGCCGGCCTCCTCGACGATCCCGAGGAACTCGTGGCCGATCCGCTGGCCGGGCTGCCGGGCGGACTCGCCGCGGTAGGCCCACAGGTCGCTGCCGCAGATGCAGGCCCGGACCACGCGGACGACGACGTCCGTGGCGTCCCTGACCACCGGGTCGGGCACGTCCTGCACGCGCATGTCGAAGGGGGCGTGGATGGTGGTGGCGCGCATGACGGCGTTCCTTGCTGTGCTCAGACTCTTGTACGACGTTCACCGTACATCGCGTGCGGAGCTCCCCCGGTCAGCAGGTGCCGCGCCGCGCCGCACGTCGGCACGCCCCGGAGGCCGGCGGCCTAGACCCCCGCCGCCCCCAGCAGCGATCCCGCCGCGTATGTGACCGCCATGGCCAGGGCGCCGCCGGCGACGTTGCGGAGGACGGCGCGGCCGGGGGCGGCGGCGCCGAGGCGGGCGGACCACCAGCCGGTGAGGGCCAGGGCGGCGAGGACGGACAGGACCGTGATCACCAGGCGGAACGAGGGGGGCGGGAGGACGATCGCCAGGAGCGGGAGGAGGGCGCCGACCGTGAAGGCGAGGAAGCTGGCGCCGGCCGCGTGCCAGGGATTGGTGAGGTCGTCGGGGTCGATGCCCAGTTCCACCCGGGCGTGGGCGCGCAGGGCGTCGCGGGCGGTGAGCTGTTCGGCGGCCTCGCGGGCGACGTCCTGGGACAGGCCGCGGGCGGAGAGCAGCTCGGTCAGTTCGGCGAGTTCGGCCTCGGGCTGTTCGCGCAGTTCGCGGCGTTCCTGGGCGAGGGCGGCCGACTCCGAGTCGCGCTGGGTGGAGACCGAGACGTACTCCCCCGCCGCCATGGACATCGAGCCGGCGAGCAGTCCGGCGAGGCCGGCCGTGAGCAGGGCGGAACGGGAGTCGGACGCGCCGGCGACGCCGACCACGAGGCCCGCGGTGGAGACGACTCCGTCGTTGGCTCCGAGCACGGCGGCCCGGAGCCAGTTCAGACGGGAGCCGAGGCCGCCGCCGTGGGCCTCGTCGTGCACAGGGGCTTCAGTCATCCCAGGAGGGTCGCACCTGTCGGATCACCAGACGCGGACCGACCCGCCCGGAGCGAAGGCCGGGCTCGTCGCGCCCTCGGGTACCTCCTTCAGGGGTTCGGCGATCTCCGCCACCGCCGGGCCGTGGACGGCGGCGACGGCGTCGAGGAGGTCGAGGTCGAAGCCGTAGACGCGGGCCGCGTTGCCGCCGACCATCGCGGCGACCTCCTCGCGCGGGAGGCCCGCGTAGGCGATGCGCAGTCCCTCGCGGGAGTACGGCGTGGTGCCCTCGTCGTGCGGGTAGTCGCTGCCCCACATGATCTTGTCGAGCCCGATCCGCTCGCGCAGCGGCACCTCGTGGGGGCGCATGAAGCTCGCGCCGACGAAGCAGTTGTCCCGCCAGACCGCGCTGGGGCCCTTGCCCATGGACGCCGCGAGACCCGCGCCGAACTTCGACTCGGCGGTCGACGCCTTCGTCGAGGCCGCGACCAGGCGGTCGTGGTAGTAGTCCAGCATCTGCAGGACGCCCGGGATCCAGCCCGAGCCCTGTTCGGTGAGGACGAGTTTCAGGCCGGGGTGGCGGCGGAAGGCCCCGCCGAACATCAGGTGCCACAGGGCGCGGTGCGAGAACCAGGTCGTCTCCACCATGAACACCGCCCGGGCGGCCGGTTCGTCGCCGAGCGGCGGGGAGGCCGAGCCGCCGTGGTGGTTGACGGGCACGTCCAGCTCCGCGCAGACCGCCCAGATCGGGTCGTACGCCTCCGCGTACAGCTCGGGGACGGGCGAGCCGGGCGGGACGCCGGGGAGCAGGATCCCGCCGGTGAGTCCCGCCTCGCGGGTGCGGCGGATCTCCGCGACCGCCGCGTCGACGTCGTTGAGCAGGATCTGCGCCACCCCCGCCCGCCGGCCCGGCGCGTCCGCGCAGAAGTCGGCGAGCCAGCGGTTGTGCGCCTGGAGCCCGGCCCAGCGGCGCTCGTACTCGCTCCGCGTGGGCGGCTGGGCCATCAGGGAGGCCTTGGGGAAGAAGGGCGGGATGGTGTTGGGGAAGACGACCTCGGCGACGATGCCGTCCGCCTCCAGCTCGCGCAGCCGCCGCTGCGAGTTCCAGTTGCGGTCGGCGGTGTCGGCGAGGAGGTCCTCGTACGGGTTGACGTAGGTCGCCGCCCAGGCGTCGAAGTCCTCGTGGTGCTTCTTCTCCAGGTACGGCTTGTAGTCGAGGAGGTCGGCGCCGGCGTGGCAGTCGGCGGAGATGACCGTGTAGCGCTCGGGGCCGGGGGTCACGGCGTCACCCCCAGGGTCGGGAAGTCGTGGTCCGTCAGCCAGTGGCGGCCCACCTCGCGGGAGCGCGCCCAGGACGCCTCCACGGCGGACTGGTCGGCGGGCTGGCCGAGGTCGGCGGGGGTGGGGCCGATGCGTTTGGCTATCGGATCGAGTTTCCGGACGTCGAATCCGAAGACCTCCGCCGCGGCCAGACCGAGCATCCGCCGGGTCTCCGCCACCGGGATGTCGTGGAAGGTGTTCCGCAGCCACGCCCGCGTGTCGGGCCAGGTGCCCTCCGGGTGCGGGAAGTCGGAGCCCCACAGGATGTTGTCGACGCCGATCTCGTAGCGCTGGGCCAGCTCCCGCCGCTTGGTGTTGGTGGCGCAGACGAACATCTGGCGGTCCAGGTACTCGCTGGGCGGC
Organism: Streptomyces sp. NPDC020422; assembly: GCF_044386705.1. Classification (NCBI taxonomy): domain Bacteria; kingdom Bacillati; phylum Actinomycetota; class Actinomycetes; order Kitasatosporales; family Streptomycetaceae; genus Streptomyces; species Streptomyces sp. NPDC020422. The sequence continues at coordinate 17,242 of NZ_JBIRVJ010000008.1, forward strand.
CTCTTCAACTCGGCGAAGGGAGAGAGCTTCTTGCCGCCGTGCGCGCCCAGATAGAGCCGGTCCATGAACCACAGCAGGTTCGGCAGCCACCAGCAGCCGGACTCGGCGACGCCGAACCTGAGCCCCGGGTGGCGCTCGAAGACGCCGGACCAGAGCAGGAACCACAGTGGCCGGGCCGGCCAGAAGGTGACCTCGGAGACGTAGATCCCCAGGTGGTCGCCGTACTCCTCGCGCGGCGCCGCGCCCGAGTGGGTGACCACCGGCATCCCGGTCTCCGCGGCGGCCGCCCACACCGGGTCGTAACGCCGGTCGTGGTAGGGCGCCTTGTCCACCCACATGGAGGGGATCATCAGCGCGCCGAGCCCGGACTCCTTGGCGCGGTGGATCTCGGCGACCACCTCGACCGGATCGGCCGTGACGGGCAGCAGGGCGACCCCGCAGTGCCGCTCGGGGTTGCGCGAGACGAAGTCGGCGAGCCAGCGGTTGTGCGCCCGGGCGCCCGCCATGCCGAGCTCCGGGTCCTGGTCGCCGGAGAGCCCGAGGCCGACGCCGAAGGGCGCGGCGGTCTGGCTGTCGACGGCGTCCGCGTCGGGGAAGACGACCTCGGCGGCCACCCCGTCGCCGTCGAGCTCCTTGAGCCGCTGGGCGGTGTCCCAGCCGCCGCGCAGCCCTTCCTCGTTGTCGCTGAACCACTTGTTCGCGAAGGCCTCGTTGCGCACCCCGAGCCGGGTCATGGCCTCGCGGCGGGCCTCGCGCCCGGCGAGGAACTCGTCGAAGGCGCGGTGGAAACGGGAGTCGAGATAGGGCCGGTACTCCTCGGTGGGGAGGCCGGCGTGGCAGTCGGAGGAGATGATCAGGTACGGGTCGTCCGCGGGGTTCGCGGCCTGCGCATCGTTCGAGTCGGTCATCACGGCCCCTCAGTCGAGGATGAAGCTCTCCAGGTACGACGGGTTGGCGCGGTCGAGCATCGACTGCGAGCGCGCCCTGATCTGCCGGTCGCTGTGCTCGCTCGCCGGCAGCATCCAGAAGCGGTCGGCCCGGATGCCGTCGACGACGTGCTCGGCGACCTCCTCGACCGGGGTGAAGGCGATCTCGTGCCCGGCCTCCTTCATGGCCGACTCCCACTGGTCGAGGCTGCGGTACGGGGTCTTGCGGGGGCGCTGCTTGGCGTACCGCTCGGGCCGGTTGCGGTGCGACTCCCACAGGCCGGTGCGGAGCATGTGCGGGCCGGGGAAGAGGACCGAGGCGCCGACGGAGGCGCGTTCCGCCCTCAGGTGCGCGTAGAGCGACTCGGTCATGGTGACGACGGCGGACTTGGTGACGGCGTAGACGGAGGCGGTGGGCAGCGGGGCGATGCCGCCGTCGCCGGACGAGGTGTTGACGACATGGCCCGGTTCGCCGCCCGCGAGCATCCGCGGCACGAAGGCCTGGATGCCGTGGAAGACGCCCCACACGTTGACGGCGAAGGCCCACTTCCAGTCGTTGGGCTCGTGCTCCCACATGCGGCCCTCGGCTCCGGAGCCGACGCCCGCGTTGTTGCACAGCACATGGACGGCGCCGAAGGTCTCGTACGCGGCGTCGGCGAAGGCCCGTACGGAGTCGGGCTCGCTGACGTCGACGGTACGGGCGAGGATCTGCGCCCCGTCCGCCATCAGCTCCTCGGCGGCCCTGGCCAGCGGTGCCTCCTCGACGTCGCCGAGGACGACGGCGAGGCCCTCGGCGGCGAAGCGGCGGGCCATGGCGAGGCCGATGCCGCTCGCCGCGCCCGTGACGACGGCGACCTGTCCCTCGCGCAGTTCCATCAGGCACGTCCTTCCACGGAGCCCTCGGGCGGCGCGTCGAGGATCTGCTGCGGGTCGTCGTAGCGCTGGTGGACGTAGGGCAGCAGGGCCCGGGCGCTGACCCGTTCGACGACCCGGCCCTTCTGGTCGGTGGTCTTCTCGCCGATGGTGATCTCGACGAGCCGGCGGACCGGGAGGTCGGCGACCGGGTCGTACATCGACTCGCGCAGCACCACGTCGCCGGTGACCCGCTCCAGGCGGCGCACCTTCTCGTTGCGCACGCAGTGGACGAGGACGGGGTCGGCGTCGAAGCCGCTGCCCGCTCCGTCGACGGAGGGCAGGAACTTGAAGTAGAAGTCGGTCTTCTCGACCGGCTCGGGCAGCGGCAGGTCGCCCGAGACGGCGCCGCGCACCTCGACGAAGGCGATGCCGTGCCGGGCGAGCGAGGCCCTGACCACGAGGCCGTCGCGCTCGACGAGGACCTCGCCGAGCTTCTTCGGCTCGCCGAAGACCTCCCGCCCGCCGGTCAGGGCGCGCTCGTGGGTCATCGGCATGACCAGCGGGTACCAGCCCTCCTGGTCGCCGTGGGCGGCCGCGACCGCGACGGACCCGGCGCCCAGGGGGTAGCCGGGCAGGTCGACCTTGCTGATGTTGGCGCGCACCAGCGGGCGCGCGGTGGGCTTGAGCGGGGGCGGCAGGACGGCCGCCACGACGTCGGGGTCGGTCTCCCAGACGGCGACCACTCCGGTGGACCAGATGTCGGGGAGCCCCGCGCTCTTCTCACGGGTCGCGGCGATCTCCGCCTCGGTGCGCGCCCCGTACCGTACTCGTGCCATGACGTACCGCCTTTCGGGAACGTATCGGCCTGTAACACAGTTACACCGACGCCCCGGAAGGGTAAAGAGGCGTGACGGACAAAGGAGTTGGGGGATCCGATGGCACGCACCGCCCTGAGCCGCGATCAGGTGCTGGACACCGCCGCCGCCCTGGTGAAGGAGCACGGCCCGGCGGCCCTCACCATGCGCCGGCTCGCCGCGGAGCTCGGCACCGCGGTGACCTCGATCTACTGGCACGTCGGCAACCGCGAGTCGCTGCTCGACGCGCTCGTCGAGCGCACCGTCGCCGACCTCGGCACCCTGCGCCCGCACGGCGCGGACCCCGCCGAGCGGATCGTCTCGGTGGCCCGGCTGCTGCGCCGCGCACTGCGCGAGCGACCGCACCTGGTCGCGATGGTCCACGAACGCGGCCTGACGGAGCGCATGTTCCTGCCCGCCCAGCGCGCCCTGATCCACGAGGCCCACGCGGCCGGACTGCGCGGCGCGCGAGCGGCCGAGCTGGTGCGGGCGGTGCAGTTCCAGGTCGTCGGGCACGTCCTGGTGGAACGCAACCGCGAGCGCTCCCCGGCCCAGTCCCCCGCCGAGACCGAACTGTGGGCGGCGGAGACCGGGACCGAAGCCGCCGAGGCCACCGGGGCCGACCCGGAGCTGGCCCGTGCCCTGGCCGCCCCGGTCGACACCGAGCGGCTCTTCACGACGGCGGTGCGGGCGCTGGTGGCGGGGCTGCTGGGCGGGTAGCGAGGGCGCGGGGCCGGTAGCGGGCCGTCAACCCGGTGGCTGGTTCCGGCCACTGAAGGGGCACCGGGAGCGGGAGTGTCAGCGGTGGCCCGTATTCTCAGTGACCATGCTTGACGACCGTACGACAGCAACACCGTGGCCGACCGCCTACCCCCAGGGGTACGCGGTCGTCGACGTGGAGACCACCGGCCTCGCCCGCGACGACCGGATAGTGTCGGCTGCCGTCTACCGGCTCGACGCCCAGGGCAATGTCGAGGACCACTGGTACACGCTCGTCAATCCCGAGCGGGACCCCGGCCCGGTGTGGATCCACGGGCTCACCAGCGATGTCCTGGAGGGTGCGCCGCTCTTCCCGGAGGTCGCCGAGGAGTTCTCGGCCCGGCTCGACGGCCGGGTGCTCGTCGCGCACAACGCGATGTTCGACTGGCAGATGATCGCCCGCGAGTACGCGCGCGCCGAGCGGACCGCGCCGGTGCGGCAGCGGCTGTGCACCATCGCGCTCGCCAAGGAGCTGTCCCTCCCGCTGCCCAACCACAAGCTGGAGTCGCTGGCCGCGCACTTCGGCGTGGTGCAGCAGCGGGCGCACAACGCGCTGGACGACGCGCGGGTGCTGGCGGAGGCGTTCCGGCCCAGCCTGCACGCCGCCGCCGAGCGGAACGTGCGGCTGCCGCTGCTCGAGTGCCGCCCCCTCACGGAGTGGGCCTCCGCCCCCGCGCAGCCGCGGATCGGCTACCAGGCGTCCTACCGGGCGAACAGTTGGCGGCCCTCGCGCAAGCGGCCGGCCTGCCCGTACCCGAACCCCGGGCGCTACGAAACGGACAAACCGCTCAAGCAGGGCATGCGGGTGGCCTTCTCGGGTGACACCTCCATCGACCGCGAACTCCTGGAGGACCGGACGGTCGAGGCGGGACTGCACGTGGCGACCAGCGTCTCCCGGGTCACCAGCCTCCTCGTGACCAACGACCCGGACTCGGCGACCTCCAAGACGGTGAAGGCGAAGGCCTTCGGCACGCCGGTCGTCGACGAGGCCGCCTACACCCAGCTGCTGCGGGACGTGACCCCGGCAGACGAGTGACGGACCCGGGCGGGCCGGGCGCGCCGTCCGGCCTTGGCCCGCCGTCGGCCCCACCCTGTGGCGCATGGCACGTTGCGAGGTCTGCGGAAACGATTACGGCATGTCCTTCGAGGTGCACGCGCAGGGCGCGGTGCACGTCTTCGACTGCTTCTCCTGCGCCATCCACCGCATGGCGCCCATCTGCGAGCACTGCCGGGTCCAGATCATCGGCCAGGGGGTCGAGGTCCAGGGCAACTGGTACTGCGGCGCGCACTGCGCCCGGGCGGAAGGGAAGGCGGGCATCGTCGACAAGGTATGACGAAACGATCCTCTGGTCGTTGTCCAACGATTCTCCGGCCACCGTCCCGGTGACCGGAACCCCCGTGCGATCGCCCCACGGCCCCGGATGTACGGTCGTGGGGTGTACCGCTTCCTGTTGTCCCGGCAGTGGGTGATCCTCACCCTCCTCGCCCTCGTCCTCATCCCCGTGATGATCGAGCTGGGCTTCTGGCAGTTCCACCGGCACCAGCACCGGGTCGCCCAGAACGCGCTGATCGCGGACAACCTGCGGGCGGAGCCCGTCCCGGTCGAGCGGCTGACCTCCCCGGGGCACACCGTCCCGCGCGCCGACTACTGGCGCCGGGTGACCGCCACCGGCACCTTCGACACCGCCCACGAGGTCGTCGTGCGCCGGCGCACCTCGGCCGACGACCGGGTGGGCGTGCACGTCCTGACCCCGCTGGTCCTGAAGGACGGCAAGGTGGTCATGGTCAACCGCGGCTGGGTGCCCGCCGCCGACGACCAGCACTCCTTCCCGAAGGTGCCGCCCGCCCCCCGCGGCGAGGTCACCGTGACCGGACGGCTCAAGGCCGACGAGACGACCGGGGCCAGCGGCATCAAGGACCTCAAGGGCCTGCCGGACCGTCAGGTCATGCTGATCAACAGCGCGCAGCAGTCCGCGCTGCTCGGGCGTACGGTGCTCGGCGGATACGTCGAGCAGACCGCGCCCGAGCCCTCCGGGAACTCCCCCGAGCTGATCCCCGAGCCCGACCACGACTCGATCGGCGCACACATGGCGTACGCCGTCCAGTGGTGGCTCTTCTCGGCCGGCGTGCCGGTCGGCTGGTTCATCCTGGTGCGGCGCGAGAAGCGCGACCGGGAGGCGGCGGCCGAGGGCACCGATGTGACGGACGGTACACCCGAGCCCGCCGGGGCCACCGCCTGAACTGATTGACCGTCGCCGCTTCCGGGAACAGCCCAAAGCGTGACGCAACGTATCGACGACTACGCCCTCATCGGCGATCTCCAGACCGCCGCGCTCGTCGGCCGCGACGGGTCGGTCGACTGGCTGTGTCTGCCCCGCTTCGACTCGGCCGCCTGCTTCGCCGCACTCCTCGGCGACGAGGACAACGGACACTGGCGGATCGCCCCCAAGGGGGCGACCACCTGCACCAGCCGCCGTTACGCCGAGGACACCCTGGTCCTGGAGACCCGCTGGGAGACCCGTACGGGCACCGTCGAGGTCGTCGACTTCATGCCGCAGCGGGACAAGGCCCCCGACGTCGTGCGGATCGTACGGGGCGTCAGCGGGAGGGTGGAGATGAGCGCGGTGCTGCGGCTGCGCTTCGACTACGGCTCGGTCGTGCCGTGGGTGCGGCGGGCCGACGGGCACCGGGTCGCGGTCGCCGGGCCCGACTCGGTCTGGCTGCGCAGCGAGCCGCCGGTGAAGACCTGGGGGCAGCAGTTCGCGACCTGCTCCTCGTTCACGGTCGGCGCGGGCGAGGAGGTCGCCTTCGTCCTCACCTGGCACCCCTCCCACGAGCCGCGCCCCGACCTCGTCGACCCCTTCGAGGCGCTGGAGCACGCGCTCGCGGACTGGCGGGAGTGGGCGGCCCGCTGCACGTACCGGGGGCCCTACCGGGACACGGTGGTGCGCTCCCTGATCACCCTGAAGGCGCTGACGTACGCCCCCACCGGCGGCATCGTCGCCGCCCCCACCACCTCGCTGCCCGAGGAGCTCGGCGGGGTGCGCAACTGGGACTACCGGGCCTGCTGGCTGCGCGACTCCTCCCTCACGCTCGGCGCGCTGCTCTCCGCCGGGTACGTCGAGGAGGCGGCGGCCTGGCGGGACTGGCTGCTGCGGGCGGTGGCCGGCGACCCGGCCGACCTGCAGATCATGTACGGGCCGGCCGGCGAGCGCCGACTGCCCGAGACGGTCCTGCCCTGGCTGCGCGGCTACGCCGAATCGGCGCCGGTGCGGACCGGGAACGCGGCCGTGGAGCAGTTCCAGCTCGACGTGTACGGGGAGGTGATGGACTCGCTCAGTCGCGCCCGGGACGCCGGGATCCCTCCCGAGCGGCACGCCTGGAACCTCCAGCTGAGCCTGCTCGGCTTCCTGGAGTCGACCTGGCGGGAGCCGGACGAGGGTCTCTGGGAGGTGCGCGGGCCGCGCCGCCACTTCGTGCACTCCAAGGTGATGGCCTGGGTGGCGGCCGACCGTGCGGTGCGCACCCTGGAGGAAGATCCCTCGCTGCCGGGGGACCCGGCGCGCTGGCGGGCGCTGCGGGACGAGATCCACGCGGAGGTGTGCGCCAAGGGGTACGACCCGGAGCGCAACACCTTCACCCAGGCGTACGGCTCGCGCGAGCTGGACGCGGCGACGCTGCTGATCCCCCAGGTCGGCTTCCTGCCACCGGACGATCCGCGGGTCACGGGCACGATCGACGCGGTACGGGCGGAGCTCGGCCAGGGCGGCTTCCTGCGCCGCTACTCGACGGAGGGCGTCTCGGTGGACGGGCTGCCGGGGCAGGAGGGCACCTTCCTGGTGTGCTCGTTCTGGCTCGCGGACGCACTGCGGCTGACCGGGCGCACCGAGGAGGCGCGCGCGCTGTTCGAGCGGCTCGTCGGGCTGTGCAGCGACGTGGGTCTGCTCGCGGAGGAGTACGACCCGGTGACGGGGCGGCAGCTGGGGAACTTCCCGCAGGCCTTCAGCCACATCGGCCTGGTGGGCACGGCCCTCGCGCTGGCCGCGGAGGACGCGGCAGGATAGGTCCATGGATCTTGGACTAAAGGACCGTGTGTACGTGGTGACCGGCGCGACCCGTGGGCTCGGGCGCGCCTCGGCCGAGGCGCTGCTCGGGGAGGGCGCGAAGGTGCTGCTGACCGGGCGCGAGGAGGCCTCGGTCGCCGAGGCCGCGGCCGAGCTCGGGCCGGGCGCGGCGGGCGTCGCCGCCGACAACGCCGACCCGGCGACCCCGGAGCGCCTGTTCGCACAGGCGCGGGCCCGCTTCGGCGGCCTGGACGGCGTGCTGATCAGCGTCGGCGGGCCGGCGCCCGGCTTCGGCACGGACAACACGGACGAGCAGTGGGCGGCCGCGTTCGACACGGTCTTCCTCGGCGCGGTGCGGCTCGCCCGCGCGGCGGCGGAGACCCTGCCCGAGGGCGGCGTCATCGGCTTCGTGCTGTCCGGCTCGGTCCACGAGCCGATCCCGGGCCTGACGATCTCCAACGGCCTGCGCCCGGGTCTGGCCGGCTTCGCCAAGTCCCTCGCCAACGACCTGGGTCCGCGCGGCATCCGGGTGGTCGGCCTGCTGCCGAGCCGCATCGACACCGACCGCGTGCGCTCCCTCGACGCCCTCTCGGGCGACGCGGACGCGGCCCGGGCGGCGAACGAGGCCCGGATCCCGCTGCGCCGCTACGGCACCCCGGAGGAGTTCGGCCGCACGGCCGCCTTCCTGCTCTCGCCGGCCGCGTCCTACCTCACGGGCGTGATGCTCCCGGTGGACGGCGGGGCGCGGGCCGGCTTCTAGGGCGGACGGTCCCGCCCCTGCGGGACCGGGGGTCTCCCCGGCTCAGGTCACCCTGCGGGCGCGGTGTTTGACGGCGCGCAGGCGGGCCTCGGTGGGGAGGGCGGGGAGGCCAGCCGAGGTGCGGGCGTTGGCCAGGGCCTGGGTGGCGAGGGTCGTCAGGGCGTCGGACGGGGCCGCGTAGGGCTCAAGGAGGAGCGCGACGCGGGTACGGGGGGCCGTTCGGCGGCCGGTCAGCGAGACCCGGGCACGGGACACGCCCTCCTGGGCCGCCGCGTCCGCCTCCAGGACCGCCTCCAGGGCCCGGCCGCGCAGCACCGCCTCCTCGCCGTCGCCGCTGTCGACGAGCACCTCGGCGAGCCGGGCCCGCCGGAACTGGGCGATCAGCCACCACAGGGCGAGCAGCACGACGAGCCCCAGGACGGCGATGACCACCGGCCACCACCAGCCCTCGGCCCGCCAGTGCTGCCGCTCGGACCGGCTGAGCAGCACGTCGTCGGGGCCCGACCAGGGCCACCAGGACGGCACGGACAGATCGAGGCCGGCCGCGAGCACGGCGCCGCCGCCGGCCACGAGCACGAGGCCCACGAGGCCGAGCACGATCCGGTTGACGCGCCGGAGGACCACGGTCACGCCGTCACCCCTTCCTGGGCGGCCTGGCCACCCGTACCGTCAGGGCCGGCGGCCGGGCGAGACCGAGCTCGTCGATGCCGGCGGAGAGGGCGCTCTCCAGGTCGGAGCGGACCTCGTCGAGTCCACGGAAGTGCGAGACGGCCCGTACGGCCACCTTGGCCCGGCCCATCCCGACCCGTACGGACTGCACGCCCGACACCTCCATGGCCCGGTCGCGCAGGGCGAGCGCGGCGGCCTCGCGGTCGAGTCCGGCGCGCAGGTCGGGGTGCTCCCCGCGCATCGGCAGGATGCCGCGCAGGCCCGGGGTGAGCGCGAGCAGCAGCAGCCACACGCCGAGCAGCACCGCCACGCCCGCGCCCGCGAGGACCCAGGCGTTGTCGAGGGGGCGGGTGGCGAGGTCGTCGGCGAGGGAGCGGCGCCAGGCCATGGCGCTGTGCTCCGCGCGGACGGCCGCCACGTCGTACAGGAGCAGCCCGGCGCCGCCGAGCAGCACCGCGGCGAGGACGGCGGCGGGGATCCGGCGCACCGCCCAGAAGCGGCGCCCGGCCGGCTGCGGCTGCGGGGCGGCGCCCGGATCGGGGCCGCCGGGGTCCCGGTCCGGTTCCCCGAGGACGGGCACGGAGCCGGGCTTGCCTCCCGGCGCGGGTCCTGTGGTCATCGCAGGCGCTCCCGGGCCTTCTCGTGCGCGGTGTGCGCGGAATGCAGCTTCTCGACGTGGACGGCGACCTCGTGGACCTCCAGGCCGGCCAGTTGCTCCACCCGGTTCCTGACCCGGCCGCGGACGGCGCCGCACTGGCGGCCGACGTCGGAGGGGTAAGGGAGTTCGAGGCTCACCGAGACCCGGGCGCTCTCCCGGTGGACGACCACCGACGCGTGCGGCTTGGAGCCGCCCTTGGGGATCACGTCCAGCGCCTCACGGGCCGCCTGCGCGGCGATCTTCGCGACGACGCGGTCGGCGATCGTCGTCGCGCCGCGCGCGGCCGCCCCCACCCGGTCCCGGGCCGGCTCCGCTGCCACCCCGGGTCACCTCCGCCGGTCGCCGCGCTCGCGGCCCCGGAAGAAGTCGCCGGCCTCCAGGTCCCCGTCGAGGAAGCGCCCGGCGACGAAGCCGATCGCTCCCAACGCGGCGACCAGGAGGAACGCCCCGAAGCCACCGAAGTACCCGGCGAAGCCGAGCCCCATTCCGGCCAACAGGCCGACCACCGCCATGCTCATGCTGAGCCCTTTCCGCCGTTGTGCCGTCGGCTACTGAAGCCGCGACTCCTGCTCCTCGTCCTCTTCGTCCGGGAGCTTGACGTCGCTGACCGCGATGTTGACCTCGACGACCTCGAGGCCGGTCATGCGCTCCACGGCGGCGATGACGTTCTCCCGTACCGCGCCGGCGACATCGGCGATGGAGACGCCGTAGTCGACGACGATCTCCAGGTCGAGTGCGGTCTGCACCTCGCCGACCTCGGCCTTGACGCCCCGGGTGACGCCGCTCTTGCTGCCGCCACCGCCGGGTACGCGGTCCCGGACGGCGCCGAGGGTGCGGGAGAGACCGCTGCCCATGGCGTGGACGCCGTCGACATCACGGGCGGCGAGGCCGGCGATCTTCTCGACGACCCCGTCGGCGATCGTGGTGCGTCCCCGCGAGGCGGGGTCGCCGCCACCGCGCTTGACCACCGGGTTCTGCGCGTCCGAATGCGTGCTGTCAGCCATCACCATCCGTCCTTCCCAAGAGCGTTCTGTCTTGTTTGCCCACACTAAGGGCGCTTGCCCGGTCTTGCGCCAGGAATGCGGCAGGCTGGGGGAATGACGACGGTGCAGATGGGACGTGCGATGGAACGACTGCTGCCGCTCGGGGCGCCGGCCGACGGGGCGTGGGTGGCGGAGCCGGCGGTACGGGAGGCGCTCGCCGAGGCGGCGCGGACGGTACGGGGCACGGTGCCCGCCCGGCCGAGGTTCGGGCTCGTCTCGGCGGCGGCCGAGGCACCCTTCCCGGTGCCGCCGGGCGGCCTTCCGCCCGGGGAGCTGGGGATCACCCTGGAGTTCGCGGCGTTCGCCGGCGGCCCGGCGACCGCCGGGCGGCCGCTGCCGGAGCTCGCCGGACGGCTGCGGACGGCGCTGCTCGGCGCGGCGGAGAGCGTGTTCGGCCTGGTGGTGGCGCGGGTGGACCTGCGGGTGACGGAGCTGCTCGACACTCCGCCCGATCCGGTGAGCCCCACTCCCCCGCCCGGGCGAACCTCGCCGCCCGCGCCCGAGGACCCGGCGGCCCTCGCCGCGCTCGCGGTGCCGGGGGTGGCCGCCCTCACGGACGTCTTCGGCGCGCCGCTGCGGCGTGCCGACGGGCACCTGCGCGTCGAGCTGGCGGTGACCGCGGGCCGTCGCGCCCTGGACGTGGCGCGCGCGGCCCGCACGGCCGTGACCGCCGCCGCCCCGGAGGCGACGACGGTCACGGTGGTGGTGTCGGAGTTGCGCTAGGCCTGCGGCCCAGCCCGACCGGGGGCGCCTCGGGCGTCCCGGTCGCCTCAGTCGCCGAGGCCCGCGAGGTCGCGCAGGCGGCGGGCCTGGGCGGCGCGCTCGGCCGTGCGCTGCTCCTCGTAGGAGCGGCCGGAGGCGCCCTGGAGCAGCGCCTTGGTCTCGATGACGGCGGAGCGGGGCGCGGCGAGCAGCGCGGCGCTCAGGTCCCGTACCGCCGCGTCGAGTTCGGCGGCGGGCACGGCGATGTTGGCCAGGCCTGTGCGCTCGGCCTCCTCGGCGTGGACGAAGCGGCCGGTGGCGCAGATCTCCAGCGCGCGGGCGTAGCCCACGAGGGAGACGAGGGGGTGCGTACCGGTGAGGTCCGGGACCAGGCCCAGGCTGGTCTCGCGCATGGCGAACTGCACGTCGTCGGCGACGACCCGCAGGTCGCAGGCGAGCGCGAGCTGGAAGCCCGCGCCGATGGCGTGCCCCTGGACGGCCGCGATCGACACGATGTCGCTGCGGCGCCACCAGGTGAACGCCTCCTGGTACTCGGCGATGACCGCGTCGAGGTCCTCGTCGGACCCGCGCGCCATTTCCAGGAAGGACGGCTCTCCGTCGAAGCCCTCGGGCGTGAACGCCTGCCGGTCGAGGCCCGCGGAGAAGGACTTGCCCTCACCGCGCAGGACCACGATCCGCACGCTGCCCGGCAGTGACCTGCCGGCCTCCGTCAACGCCCGCCACAGAGCGGGAGACTGGGCGTTGCGCTTCGCCGGGTTGGTCAGGGTCACCGTGGCAACGGCGTCCTCGACGGTGAGCCGTACACCGTCCTTGTCGAATACGAGCTCAGAGTCGTCGAGCGTAGTCATGGGGGCGCCTCCGGTTCCGGTGCAGCACGTCAGCAGATGCCAAGTGACTGCACAGTAACCACCCGGTCGACCGCATGGTCGACCGGGTGCCCACCGGGAGACCCGGTGGACCGGTCGAGCCGTCCCGATGTCAGGCCGAGGCCGCCTTCTTGCCCCGTGTCGCTCCGCCGCGTCCCCGCAGCGTGACTCCGGACTCACTGAGCATCCGGTGGACGAATCCGTAGGAGCGGCCGGTTTCCTCGGCCAGCGCCCGGATGCTCGCACCGGAGTCGTACTTCTTCTTCAGGTCTGCCGCGAGCTTGTCGCGCGCGGCGCCGGTCACCCGGCTGCCCTTCTTCAGAGTCTCGGCCACCCGTGCCTCCTCATGGGAAGTGCGCTCTGGACTTCTCATGATCACCCCTCCCCGGCGTCCTGGCCACCCATTCGACAAGGTCTGTGCCAGGAGCTTGGGCCGAGTGGAAGGCGACGACACGAACGGAATTGATTGTTCCGGCGGATCGGGAAGTCGCCCGGGAGCCGCCGCGGCGGGGAACTGCCAGGTCAGCGGCACGAAGGGGAGACGAGCGCGGCGCGGGCCCTGACGGAAGGATTCCGCAGGGCCCGCGCCGGGGGGTACGAGACGCTCTCACTCAGATGAAGGATCACCCATGAGCCGAATGATCCAGCCCGGCATGATCACTTCGCGGCCGGGGCCGGGCCGGACGGGTACGCGCCGGTCACGCCAGGGCGACCAGGTCCGCGTAGTCCGGGCCCCACAGGTCCTCGACGCCGTCCGGCAGCAGGATGATCCGCTCCGGGTCGAGCGCCTCGACCGCGCCCTCGTCGTGGGTGACGAGCACGACCGCGCCCTTGTAGGTGCGCAGCGCGCCGAGGATCTCCTCGCGGCTGGCCGGGTCGAGGTTGTTGGTGGGCTCGTCGAGGAGCAGCACGTTCGCCGAGGAGACGACCAGGGTCGCGAGGGCGAGCCGGGTCTTCTCACCGCCGGAGAGCACCCCGGCCGGCTTGTCGACGTCGTCGCCGGAGAACAGGAAGGAGCCGAGCACCTTGCGCACCTCGACCAGGTCGAGGTCGGGGGAGGCGGAGCGCATGTTCTCCAGGACGGTGCGCTCGGGGTCGAGGGTCTCGTGCTCCTGCGCGTAGTAGCCGAGCTTGAGGCCGTGGCCCGGGGTGACCTCGCCGGTGTCGGGCTTCTCGACCCCGCCGAGGAGGCGGAGCAGGGTCGTCTTGCCCGCGCCGTTGAGGCCGAGGATGACGACGCGGGAGCCCTTGTCGATGGCCAGGTCCACATCGGTGAAGATTTCGAGTGAGCCGTACGACTTGGACAGGCCCTCCGCGGTGAGCGGGGTCTTGCCGCAGGGCGCGGGGTCCGGGAAGCGCAGCTTGGCGACCTTGTCGGAGACCCGGACCGCCTCGAGCCCGGACAGCAGCCGCTCGGCGCGCTTGGCCATGTTCTGCGCGGCGACGGTCTTGGTGGCCTTGGCGCGCATCTTGTCGGCCTGCGAGTTCAGCGCGGCGGCCTTCTTCTCGGCGTTCTGCCGCTCGCGCTTGCGGCGCTTCTCGTCGGCCTCGCGCTGCTGCTGGTAGAGCTTCCAGCCCATGTTGTAGACGTCGATCGTGGAGCGGTTGGCGTCCAGGTAGAAGACCTTGTTGACGACGGTCTCGACCAGGTCGACATCGTGGGAGATCACGATGAAGCCGCCGCGGTAGGTCTTCAGGTAGTCCCGCAGCCACCCGATGGAGTCGGCGTCGAGGTGGTTGGTGGGCTCGTCGAGGAGCAGGGTGTCGGCGTCCGAGAAGAGGATCCGGGCCAGCTCGATCCGGCGCCGCTGACCACCGGAGAGGGTGTGCAGCGGCTGGCCGAGCACCCGGTCGGGCAGGCCGAGGGCGGCGGCGATGGTGGAGGCCTCCGCCTCGGCCGCGTAGCCGCCCTTGGTCAGGAACTCGGTCTCCTGGCGCTCGTACTGCCGCATCGCCTTGTCGCGGGTGGCGCCGGAGCCGTTGGCGATGCGCTCCTCGTTCTGGCGCATCTTGCGGATCAGGGTGTCGAGGCCACGGGCCGAGAGGATGCGGTCGCGGGCCAGCACGTCGAGGTCGCCGGTGCGCGGGTCCTGCGGGAGGTAGCCGACCTCGCCGGAGCGGCTGATGGTGCCGGCGGCCGGCTGGCCCTCGCCCGCGAGGCACTTGGTGAGGGTGGTCTTGCCCGCCCCGTTGCGCCCGACCAGGCCGATGCGGTCGCCCTTGGCGACGCGGAAGGACGCGGACTCGATGAGGACACGGGCGCCGGCGCGCAGCTCGATGCCGGAAGCGGTGATCACGGACAGACTCCAGGGCGGTGGGAAACGGCGGAAGGACGACTGGGGAGGGCTTCGACGCCGCTAATGCACGGGGAGAATGGCCATACGGCCAGTCTAACGGGCCCCTGCAACTGATTTTCGGCCAGGCGACATACCTCACATGCCGCATAAAAGGGGTGCCCTGCGACGGATACGCCGATACTCGGCTGAGACGCGGAGGGCGGTGGCCATGCAGTTCGACGACGATGCCGATCTGGACACCTCGGAGGTCAAGGACGTCCGGGGCAGCCGGGTCCCCGGCGGAAAGGCCACCGTCGGCGGCGGGATCATCGGCCTCATCGCGCTGGTCCTGGGCGTGCTCTTCGGGGTGGGGCCCGAGCAGCTGGGGCTGTCCTCGGGGAGCGACGAGCCGGCCGCGACCTCCTCGTCCGCGGCCCAGGTGAGCCGGACCTGCCGGACGGGCGCGGACGCCAACGCCCGCGAGGACTGCCGGATCGTGGCGGTCGTCAACAGCGTGCAGGACTTCTGGCGGGCCGAGTACGCCCGGCGCGGCGGGCGGTACACGGACGCGAAGACCGTGGTGTTCGCCCAGCGGGTGCCCACCGCCTGCGGCACGGCCACCTCGGCCGTCGGCCCCTTCTACTGCCCCGGCGACCAGCAGGTCTATCTGGACCTCGGCTTCTTCGACGAGCTGCGCACCAAGTTCGGCTCGACCGGCGGGCCCTTCGCCCAGGCGTACGTGGTGGCGCACGAGTACGGCCACCACGTGCAGAACCGGATGGGCACGCTGGCCAAGTCCCAGGACGGCCGGACGGGGGCGAACTCCAACGCCGTCAGGGTGGAGCTCCAGGCCGACTGCTACGCGGGCGTGTGGGCCCGGCACGCCACGACCACCCCCGACGAGAAGACCGGCCGCCCGTTGCTCACCCGGCTGACCGAGGACGACATCCGCGACGGCCTGGACGCGGCCGCGGCGGTGGGCGACGACCGGATCCAGGAGCGCTTCCAGGGCCGGGTCACCCCGGAGAGCTGGACGCACGGATCGGCGGCGCAGCGGCAGCAGTGGTTCTCCACCGGCTACAGCACCGGCGACATGGCCCGCTGCAACACCTTCCGGTGACGCGCCCGGTGGGGCCTCGGCTTCCGGCGATGTGTCAGCGGCGGCTGCCAGACTGAGATCCAGGTCACACTGACCACGGGAGAGGGAGTGATCGGGATGGCCGAGGCACCCGACATCTGTCCGACGCTGCGCTACGAGGACGCGAAGGCGGCGATCACGCTGCTGACCGAGGCGTTCGGCTTCACCGCGACCGCGGTGTACGAGGGCGAGGACGGGCGCGTGATGCACGCCGAGCTGTCCCACGGCAACGGGATGGTGATGCTGGGCAGCGCGGGCACGGGCGGCGCGTTCGACAAGCTGATGGCCGGCGGCGGCCCGGTGGGCGTCTACGTGCGCGTGGACGACGTGGACGAGCACCACGCCCGGGCCGCGGCGCACGGCGCCGAGATCGTGATGCCGCCGACCGACCAGGAGTACGGCTCCCGGGACTACATGGCCCGGGACGCCGAGGGCAACGTCTGGAGCTTCGGGACGTACGCCCCCGGCGCAGCGGCGGCCGACTAGGTCCGGGCCGCTCAGGCTCCGCCCGTGTGGACCTGGAAGGCGGCCCTGCGGACCGCCTTGGCCAGGGCCGGGTCGGGGTGCGCCGCGGCGAGCGCGACGAGGACCTGCACGGTGCGCGGATGGCCCACGGCCCTGACCTCGTCGAGCAGCGCGGGGACGGTGCCCTGCACGGCCGAGTCCAGATGGCGCACGAGCAGGGCGCTCTCGCCGTGGTCGGCGACGGCGGCCGCGGTGTCCACCCAGAGCCAGGTCGCCTCCTCCCGGGTGAGCACCTCGGGGGCGTCGTCGGGGTCGGCGCCCTCGTACTCGGCGAGCCACAGCAGCGCGTACGGACGCAGCGAGGGCTCGGCGAGGGCGGCGCGGACCTCGGCCTCGGCCGGGGCGCCGACCACCCGCAG
Source organism: Streptomyces sp. NPDC020422 (assembly GCF_044386705.1). NCBI lineage: Bacteria > Bacillati > Actinomycetota > Actinomycetes > Kitasatosporales > Streptomycetaceae > Streptomyces > Streptomyces sp. NPDC020422. The sequence goes on from NZ_JBIRVJ010000008.1 coordinate 33,717, forward strand.
GGCCTCGAAGGCGAGGCCGCGCAGCAGGGCGTCCTCGCCGCGGGCGACGGCGAGGAGCTCGCCGACGGCGCTGGAGAGGGTGCGGGCGGCGAGCCAGGCGCGGTATTCGTCGCGGGCCGGCCCCGGGGTGAGGCGGGCGCAGCCGCGCAGCATGTCCTCGGCGGACTGCTCGATGTTGCCCGCGGGGCTCTGGGCGGCGACGCAGATCTGCTCCAGCTTGACCCAGACCGCCCAGTTCCCCAGCGGGGTCAGGGTGGCCTGGCCGCCGCCCAGGGTGAGGGCGCCGACGGCCGCCAGGCCCTCCAGGGCCCAGTCGAGCAGCGCGGGCAGGCCCTCGGCGACGGGGGCGGTCTCGACGGGGGTGCCGGGGGCCGGGACCTCGCAGCGCTCCTCGCGGAGCTCCTCGACGCGCTGCGCGAGCAGGTCGAGCAGGGTCGGCACCGGGACGGGTCCGGCGGAGAGCTGGAGCAGCGAGAGGACCTGCGGGACGGCCTCGACGACCTCGGCGACGGCGCCGGGGGCGACGCCCTCGGGCGCCGGGTGGACCAGCGACCAGGCGTCGAAGAGGGCGACCCAGCCGCGCAGCACGGCGGAGTCGTCGCGGTCCCAGGCGTGCAGCCGCCAGCCGGGGCGGGCGGTGTCGCCGTGCAGCTCGACCAGGCCGGCGAGCCGGGCGCGGTCCCAGCCGGCCCGGACCTGCGCGGGTGTCAGGTCCAGCGCGGCGGCGGCCCGTTCCCCTTCGGGGGGCGCGGTCTCGGCGTGCCGGTCGACGGCCGCCCAGCGGGCGATGCGTACGGCGTCGGCCAGTACGGCCCTCGCCTGGCCGGCCAGTTCCGCCCGGGGCGGTGTCCCCTCGGGCGGCCGCGGCGCCGGGCGGGTGCGCCGGGTCGTCACGGCCCGCCGTGCGGTGGCGAGGGCCCGCGGACGGACGAGTCGGAGTCTGGAGTTGCGCGCCAATGGTTCATCGGGCTTTCGAGACGTCACGGGGGCAGTCTTCCCGCTGACGGCCCGAAAGCCCAATCGGAATCCGCAACGCCGCTGCATTGGGCCCGGTTTCGGGAGCGGGGCCCGCTGTCCGGAGCGGCCCGCCCGGCGCCGGCCCGGCGGGAAGCCGCTAGACGAGCGGGGTCAGGAAGCGGCGCAGGGCCTCTTCGTAGCGCAGCGGGTCCGCGTTCCACATGGCCGCGTGGGGGGCGTTGCCGACCGTGGTGAGCGTGACCAGGTCGGGGCGGAGGGCGGCGAGCCGCTGCGAGCGGTCCCAGGGCGCGATGGTGTCGTCGGGGCCGTGGAAGACCAGGGTGGGCACCCGCAGCGCGCCCGGGTCGGCGACCTCTTGGAGGCGGTCCTCGTGCCGGCCGGTCCTGCCCTCGGCGGCGCGGACCGCGAGCGGGATCAGGGGGCCGGGGATGCCGCGGGCGGCGGCGAGGTTGCGCAGGGTGGCGTCCCAGTCGAGGACCGGGGAGTCGAGGACCAGGCCGCGGATGCGGTCCCGTACCCCGGAGCCCGCCGCGGCGTGCAGGGCCATCGCGGCGCCGGCGCCCCAGCCGTGCAGGACGACGTGTTCGGCGCCGCGGCGGACGGCGTAGCGGATGGCGGCGTCGACGTCGCGCCACTCGGAGTCGCCGAGGTGGGCCAGGCCGTCGGGGGCGGGGGGCGCGCCCTCGTCGCCGCGGTAGGCGGGGACGAGGACGGGGACCTGCCGGCGCTGGAGGAAGGGGACCAGGTTGAGGGCGTGCTCGCGGGTGGCGCCGAAGCCGTGCAGGGCGATCACCCAGGTGGAGTGGGCGCCGGGGACGAGCCAGGCGGGGAGGGTGCCGAGCTCGCCGGGGATCTCGACGTCCTCGTGGGGCAGCCCGAGGGCGGTCTCGGGGGTGCCGCAGTGCAGCTGGGGGGTGAAGCGGACCCGGGCGCCGGTGCTCAGGGTGCCGAGCTCGACCCGTTCGAGCCGGCGCACCACGGTGTCGGCGGTGTGCGGGACCCGGTCGAGGACGGGTCCGACGACGGCGTGCAGCCCGTCGGCCTCGATGCCGTACGTGCCGGGGCGCAGCGAGGCGAGGCTGCGGGTGAGGGTGATCCGGCCCGGGCCGGTGGCGTGCACGGTGAGTCTGGGATCGCCCGGCAGGGGGCGTCCGGACGGCACCCCGAGGGCGGCGTCGCTGGCGTACCGGCCGGCCGCCACCGCGGCCGCGCCGACACCGATCACTGTGGTGACGGCTACCGCCGCCGCTGTAGCCGGGCGCACGCTCCCAGTGTCGGCAGTGGGCGCGGAGGCTGCCACCGGGCGGCGCCCCGGACGAGTGACATGGGTCTCGCCGGGCGGGTCCTCCGTGCGGTGGAGGGGGCCCGCAGGTGTCCGGGGGGGCGGAACGAGAGCAGAGTGACGGATGGGGCTCAAGTCGTATCCGTCCTGGTACGGACCGGCTTACCCCGGGTCGCACCGTGACCGCATCGTGGACGGGCGGCCCGTCCGGGCCGTAAGCGGAATGCCCGGACCCCGGATGGGGACACCGCACAGCCCGGCCCAGTTCACCTTCCGTTCACCCAGGTTGCGTACGTTCGACGAGCCACTGACGTCAAACGATTGCCTGGGTAAATGGAACACATCACGCTGCTGCTCGCCATTGTGGTCGTGACAGCTCTCGTGTTCGATTTCACGAACGGTTTCCACGACACCGCCAACGCGATGGCGACGACCATCTCGACCGGTGCTCTCAAGCCCAAGACGGCGGTGGCCATGTCCGCCGTGCTGAACCTCGTCGGCGCGTTCCTGTCCGTGGAGGTCGCCAAGACGATCTCCGGCGGGATCATCAACGAAGAGGGCATTCGTACAGAAGTGATCTTCGCGGCGCTCGTCGGCGCCATCCTGTGGAACCTGCTGACCTGGCTGCTCGGTCTGCCGTCCAGCTCCTCCCACGCCCTGTTCGGCGGCCTCATCGGCGCCGCCGTGATGTCGGCCGGCTGGGACGCGGTCAACGGCCCCACCATCGTCACCAAGGTCCTGATCCCCGCGGTCGCCGCCCCGATCGTCGCCGGCCTCGCCGCGATGGCGGCGACCCGGCTGACGTACCGCCTCGGCGCGAAGACCGAGACCAAGGCCACCGCCAAGGGCTACCGGGCCGGCCAGATCGCCTCCGCCGGTCTCGTCTCGCTCGCCCACGGCACCAACGACGCCCAGAAGACGATGGGCATCATCACCCTCGCCCTGGTCACCAGCGGCGTCCTGGCCCCCGGCTCCAACCCGCCCCTGTGGGTCATCGTCGCGGCCGGCCTGGCCATCGCGCTCGGCACCTACCTCGGCGGCTGGCGCATCATCCGCACCATGGGCAAGGGCCTGACCGACCTCCAGCCGCAGCAGGGCTTCGCCGCCCAGACCAGCGCCGCCACGGTCATCCTGGCCTCCTCGCACCTCGGCTTCTCGCTCTCCACCACCCAGTCCTGCTCGGGTGCCGTGATGGGCGCGGGCCTCGGCCGCAAGGGCGGTGTCGTCCGCTGGTCGACCGCCACCCGGATGTTCGTCGCCTGGGGTCTGACCCTGCCGGCCGCCGCCGTGGTGGGCGCCGCCGCCGAGTTCCTCACCAAGCAGGGCACCTGGGGCATCGCCGCCGTCGCGGTCCTGCTGATCGCCGGCTCCGGCGTCATCTGGGCGCTGTCCCGCCGCAAGCCGGTCACCCACGACAACGTCACCGCCGACGACCTGGAGGCCGAGCCCGCGGGCGTCGTGACCACCGCCATCGCGGCCGTCACCCCGCCGCCGGCCGGCTCCGTCGCCGCCGTCACGGACGAGGACCTGAAGACCACCATCCCCGCGCCGGGCCCCACGGACCCGGCCGCTCCCCCGGCCCCCGCCGCCGCGGTCTAAGGAACTGGAACCAAGCATGAAGATCGACTGGGCAGCCCTCGGCTCCGTCTTCGGAGTCAGCCTCGTGGCGACCGTCGCCCTGGTGGGCCTCTTCACCCTCGGCGTCATCGGCCTCGCCAAGCAGGAGCAGGCCTCGGCCAACGGCGGCTCCGCCGCCCTGGCCCGCACCGGCGCCTACGCCTGCTTCGCCCTGTGCGCGGCGGCCGTGGCCTACGGCATCTACCTGATCGTCATCTGACCGATCGCGCGCCATGACCGGGCGGTCCGCACCACGGGTGCGGGCCGCCCGGTCGGCGTGTTTGTGGCGCTTCGCACAGTGACCCGGCGCAGGTCAAGGGTGAGTTGACGGCTGTTCGCGCAGCGTGGTGGACTGCCGGGGCCAATACGGCGGCAAGAAGAGGAAGTCCGGTGCGATTCCGGCGCGGTCCCGCCACTGTGACCGGCCCCCTGGGGCCGGGAGTCAGGAACTCTCGCCGCCGGTCACGTCGATCCAGGGCGCGGACCCTGAGTGAGGACATAGCGCCATGCCCGGCCGCGGCCTCAGTTCTTCCGGTGCCACCGGCACCTTCGCCTACGGAGCGGCCGCCGGCCTCGCCGTCGACCTACTCGTGGGCGATCCCCGCCGCGGCCATCCCGTCGCCGCGTTCGGCCGGGCGGCCGGCGCCGTCGAGGCCCGCCTGCTGCGCGACCACCGCGGCTGGGGCGCCCTGCACACCGCCGTCTGCGCCGGGTCCACCGTGGCGCTCGGCGCCCTGGCCGCCCGCACCGTGCGCGGCAGCCGCACCGCCGCCGTCGCCCTGACCGCCGCCTCCGTGTGGGCCGTGGTCGGCGGGACGACCCTGGGCCGCGAGGCCCGCGCGATCGGCGGGGCGCTCGCCGCCGGGGACCTGGAGGTGGCCCGGGAGCGCCTGCCGCACCTGTGCGGCCGCGACCCGCACTCCCTGGACGGGCCCGCGATGGCCCGCGCGGTCGTCGAGTCGGTCGCCGAGAACACCTCCGACGCCGTGGTCGGCGCCCTGTTCTGGGGCGCGGTCGCGGGCGTGCCGGGCCTGGTCGGCTTCCGCGCGGTCAACACCCTGGACGCGATGGTCGGCCACAAGTCGCCGAAGTACCGCCGCTTCGGCTGGGCCTCGGCCCGGCTCGACGACCTCGCCGGCTGGCCCGGCGCCCGGCTGACCGCGGCGCTCGCCACCGTCGCCGGGGGGAATCCGCGCGGGGCGGTACGGGCCTGGCGCGCGGACGCGGCGAAGCACCCCAGCCCCAACGCGGGCCCGGTGGAGGCCGCCTTCGCGGGCGCGCTCGGCGTACGGCTCGGCGGGACGCTGGCGTACGGCGGCCGGGTCGAGCACCGGCCGGTGCTCAACGGGGAGGGGCGACCCGTCGAGGTCGCGGACATCGACCGGGCGGTACGCCTGTCCCGCCGGGTGACCGGACTGACCCTGGCCGCCTGTGTGGGCGGCCGGATGATCGCGAGCGCGCTGAAGCGGAGGAACGCATGAGGGGTGGGGGGCTGCTGGTCGCCGGGACCACGTCCGACGCGGGAAAGAGCGTCGTCACGGCCGGCATCTGCCGCTGGCTGGTCCGCAAGGGGATCAAGGTCGCGCCGTTCAAGGGCCAGAACATGTCCCTGAACTCCTTCGTGACCCGGGAGGGCGCCGAGATCGGCCGGGCCCAGGCCATGCAGGCGCAGGCCGCCCGGGTCGAGCCGACCGCGCTGATGAACCCGGTGCTGCTCAAGCCGGGCGGCGACCGCTCCAGCCAGGTCGTGCTCATGGGCAAGCCCGTGGGCGAGATGAGCGCGCGCGGCTACCACGGGGGACGGCAGCGGACGCTGTTCGAGCCGGTGATGGCGTGCCTGGAGGAGCTGCGGGGCACGTATGACGCCGTGATCTGCGAGGGGGCGGGCAGTCCGGCCGAGATCAACCTGCGGCGCACGGACATCGTGAACATGGGGATAGCGCGGGCCGCGAAGCTGCCCGTCGTGGTCGTCGGCGACATCGACAGGGGCGGGGTCTTCGCGCAGTTCTTCGGGACGACGGCGCTGCTCGCGCCCGAGGACCAGGAGCTGGTCGCCGGATACCTGGTGAACAAGTTCCGTGGCGACGTGACCCTCCTGGAGCCCGGGCTCGACATGCTCCACGGGCTCACCGGGCGCCGGACCTTCGGCGTCCTGCCGTACGCGCACGGCCTCGGCATCGACGAGGAGGACGGCCTGCGGGTCTCGCTGCGGGGCACCGTCCGCGAGTCGGTCGTGGCGCCGCCGGTGGGCGAGGACGTGCTGCGGGTCGCCGTCTGCGCCGTCCCCCTGATGTCCAACTTCACCGACGTGGACGCACTGGCCGCCGAGCCGGGCGTCGTCGTCCGCTTCGTCGACCGGCCCGAGGAGCTCGTCGACGCGGACCTGGTCGTCGTGCCCGGCACCCGAGGCACGGTCAAGGCCCTGGCCTGGCTGCGGGAGCGCGGTCTCGCCGACGCCCTCGCCCGCCGCGCGGCCGAGGGACGGCCGGTGCTCGGCATCTGCGGCGGCTTCCAGGCGCTGGGCGAGCGGATCGAGGACGAGGTCGAGTCGAAGGCCGGGGTGGTCGACGGTCTCGGACTGCTGCCCGTCAGGATCCGCTTCGGCGTCGAGAAGACCCTGGCCCGTCCCGTCGGCGAGGCGCTCGGCGAACGCGTCGAGGGCTACGAGATCCACCACGGCGTCGCCACCGTCGACGGGGGCGAGCCCTTCCTCGACGGCTGCCGGGTCGGCGCCGTCTGGGGCACCCACTGGCACGGCTCCCTGGAGAGCGACGGCTTCCGCCGGGCCTTCCTGCGGGAGGTCGCCACGGCGGCCGGCCGTCGCTTCGTCCCGGCCCCGGACACCGCGTTCGGCGCGCTGCGCGAGGAGCAGCTGGACCGGCTGGGCGACCTGATCGAGGAGCACGCGGACACGGACGCCCTGCTGCGGCTGATCGAGCAGGGCGCTCCGGCGGGGCTGCCGTTCGTGCCGCCGGGGGCGCCGTGACCGCCCCGCCCGCACCGCCCGCCCCGATCCCCGTACGACTCGAAGGAGCGACCACCCGATGAGCACCCGCTTCCCGTTCACCGCCGTCGTCGGCATGGACGACCTGCGGCTCGCGCTGCTCCTGAACGCGATCAGCCCGTCCGTGGGCGGCGTCCTCGTGCGCGGCGAGAAGGGTACGGCCAAGTCGACCGCCGTACGCGCCCTCGCCGAGCTGCTGCCGTCGGTGGCCGTCGTCGCCGGCTGCCGGTTCAGCTGCGACCCGGCCTCGCCCGACCCGGGCTGCCCGGACGGGCCGCACGGCGAGGGCGCGCAGGACGCGCGGCCCGCGCGGATGGTCGAGCTGCCCGTCGGCGCCTCCGAGGACCGGCTCGTCGGCTCGCTCGACATCGAGAAGGCGCTCGCCGAGGGCGTGAAGGCCTTCGAGCCGGGGCTGCTCGCGCAGGCGCACCGGGGCATCCTCTACGTCGACGAGGTCAATCTCCTTTCGGACCACCTCATCGACCACCTTCTGGACGCCGCCGCCATGGGCGCCTCCCACGTCGAGCGCGAGGGCGTCTCCGTACGCCACGCGGCCCGCTTCCTGCTGGTCGGCACGATGAACCCCGAGGAGGGCGAGCTGCGGCCGCAGCTGCTCGACCGGTTCGGGCTCACCGTGGAGGTCGCGGCCTCCCGGGTGCCCGAGGAGCGGGTCGAAGTGGTGCGGCGCCGGCTCGCGTTCGAGGACGACCCGGCCGCGTTCGCCGCCCGGTGGGCCGGTGAGGAGACCGCGCTGCGGGAACGGATCGTCACCGCACGGGAGTTGCTGCCGAAGGTGGTACTCGGGGACGCGGTGCTGCTGCAGATCGCGGCGACCTGCGCCGCGTTCGAGGTGGACGGCATGCGCGCCGACATCGTCATGGCCCGGACGGCGACCGCGCTCGCCGCGTGGGCAGGGCGGACGGAGGTCACGTCCGAGGATGTGCGCCAGGCCGCGCTGCTGGCACTCCCCCACCGACGGCGACGCGCCCCCTTCGACGCCCCCGGCCTCGACGAGGACAAGCTCGACGAGACCCTGGAGCAGTTCAGGGGCGAGGACGAGCCGGACGACGACCCCGAGCCCGACGGTCCGGGTGACGGTGGTCCCGGCGGGGGCGGCGGTGTGCCGCCTCAGGGCGACGCGCCCGCGCCCGAGAGCGACGGTGCCGCGCCCGAGGAGTCCCCCGCGCCCGCGCCCCAGAACGGCTCCGGCCAGGGCTCCGGCTCCGGCTCCGGCTCCGGCTCCGGCTCCGGCTCCGGCTCCGGCTCCGGTGAGCGTGCCGCCGTCCAGGCGGGCGAGCCGTTCCGTACGAAGGTGCTGAGCGTGCCCGGTCTCGGCGAGGGCGCCGCCGGGCGCCGCTCGCGGGCCCGGACCGAGCACGGCCGGACCACCGGCGCCACCCGTCCCAAGGGCACGCTGACCAAGCTGCACCTGGCGGCGACCGTGCAGGCCGCCGCCCCGCACCAGAAGGCCCGCGGGCGCAGCGGCCCCGGCCTGGTGGTGCGCAGGGACGACCTGCGGCAGGCCACCCGCGAGGGCCGGGAGGGGAACCTGGTGCTGTTCGCCGTGGACGCCTCCGGTTCGATGGCGGCCCGGCAGCGGATGAGCGCGGTGAAGGGCGCGGTGCTCTCGCTGCTGCTCGACGCCTACCAGCGGCGCGACAAGGTCGGTCTGATCACCTTCCGCGGCCGGGACGCGGAGCTCGCGCTGCCGCCGACCTCCTCGGTGGACGCGGCCGCCGCCCGGCTCGAACAGCTCCCGACGGGCGGCCGCACGCCGCTGTCGGCCGGGCTGCTCAGGGCGCACGACGTGCTGCGCGTCGAACGCCTCAGGGACCCGTCGCGCCGCCCGCTCCTCGTGGTCGTCACCGACGGCCGCGCGACCGGCGCGGGCCCCGATCCGGTGGCGCTGGCCGCCCGCGCCGCGCGGCTGCACGCGGCCGACGGCACGGCGAGCGTCGTCGTGGACTGCGAGACCGGGCCGGTGCGGCTGGGGCTCGCCGGGAACCTCGCGCGTGAACTCGGCGGCACCGCCGTCACCCTGGACGAGCTGCGCGCCGACTCGATCGCCGGGCTCGTCAGGGACGTACAAGTCAACCGCTCTGCTAGGAGGGCCGCCTGATGCCGCAGGGACAGCCGACCGTCGTTCCGGACGACGGTCTCACCACCCGTCAGCGCCGCAACCGCGCGCTGGTGATGGTGCACACGGGTGTGGGCAAGGGGAAGTCGACCGCCGCGTTCGGCATGGCGCTGCGCGCCTGGAACCAGGGCTGGCCGATCGGGGTGTTCCAGTTCGTGAAGTCCGCCAAGTGGCGGGTCGGCGAGGAGAACGCCCTCAAGGCGCTCGGCGAGACCGGCAAGGGCGGCACGGTCACCTGGAACAAGATGGGCGAGGGCTGGTCCTGGATCCAGCGCGAGGTCGCCGAGGGCGAGCAGTCGCACGAGGACAAGGCCCGCGAGGGCTGGGAGCAGGTCAAGCGGGACCTCGCCGAGGAGAAGTACACGTTCTACGTCCTCGACGAGTTCGCGTACCTGCTGCACTGGGGCTGGATCGACGTCAAGGAGGTCGTCGAGGTGCTGCGGGACCGTCCCGGCCGGCAGCACGTCGTGATCACCGGCCGCAACGCGCCGCAGGAGCTCCTGGACTTCGCCGACCTCGTCACCGACATGTCCAAGGTCAAGCACCCGATGGACGCCGGCCAGAAGGGCCAGCGGGGCATCGAGTGGTAGCACGTCTCGTCATCGCCGCCCCGTCCTCGGGCGCGGGCAAGACCACGGTCGCGACCGGTCTGATGGCCGCGTTCGCGGGCCGTGGCCTCGCGGTCTCCCCGCACAAGGTCGGCCCCGACTACATCGACCCGGGCTACCACGCGCTCGCCACCGGCCGCCCCGGCCGCAACCTCGACGCCTACATGTGCGGTACGGAGCTGATCGCGCCGCTCTTCGCGCACGGCGCGCGGGGCTGTGACCTGGCGGTCGTCGAGGGCGTCATGGGCCTGTACGACGGGGCCGCCGGCCAGGGCGAGCTCGCTTCCACCGCGCAGGTGGCGAAGCTGCTGCGGGCGCCGGTGGTGCTGGTCGTGGACGCCTCCTCGCAGTCCCGGTCGGTGGCCGCGCTGGTGCACGGCTTCGCGTCCTGGGACCCGGAGGTGCGGCTGGGCGGGGTGATCCTGAACAAGGTCGCGACGGACCGGCACGAGGCGCTGCTGCGGGAGGCTCTGGAGGAGTCCGGGGTGCCGGTGCTGGGCGTGCTGCGGCGGGCTCCCGCGGTGGCGACCCCGTCGCGGCACCTGGGGCTCGTGCCGGTCGCCGAGCGGCAGGCCCAGGCCGTCGAGGCGGTGGCCGCGCAGGCGGAGCAGGTGCGGGCGGGGTGCGATCTGGACGCGCTCCTCGCGCTCGCGAGGTCGGCGCCGGAGCTGAACGGCGAAACGTGGGACGCCGCCGCCACGTTGCGGGCGGGCGCTGCTCGGGGTGGGCACCGCCCGGCCACCGGGCCGCAGACGGCGGACGGGCACGGCCGGCGGCCGGTCGTCGCCGTCGCCGGTGGGGCCGCGTTCACGTTCTCGTACGCCGAGCACGCGGAGCTGCTGTCCGCGGCCGGCGCCGAGGTCGTCACCTTCGACCCGCTGCGGGACGAGGTCCTCCCGGAAGGGACGAGCGGCCTCGTCATCGGCGGTGGCTTTCCCGAGGTGTACGGCGAGCAGCTGTCCGCCAACGAGCCGCTGCGCAAGGCCGTGGCGGAGCTCGCCGCGTCGGGTGCGCCGGTCGCGGCCGAGTGCGCCGGGCTGCTGTATCTCGCGCGGTCGCTCGACGGGCGCCCGATGTGCGGGGTGCTGGACGCCGACGCGCGGATGTCGGAGCGGCTGACGCTGGGGTACCGGGACGCGGTGGCCGTGAGCGACAGTGTGCTCGCGGCGGCCGGGACGCGGATGCGGGGGCACGAGTTCCACCGCACGGTGATCGAGCCGGGGGCCGGGGAGTCGGCCGCCTGGGGGCTGCGGCAGCCGGAGCGCCGGGTCGAGGGCTTCGTGCGGGGCGGGGTGCACGCGAGCTATGTGCACACGCACTGGGCGGGCGCCCCGGGGGCCGCCGCGCGTTTCGTGGAGCAGTGCGGGTGAGTTCAGCCGCCGGAGAGGCCCACCACGAGCCAGATGAAGGCCACGCCGGCCACCGTGCACAGCAGGGTGGTGCGGGCGGGGTGTTCGTGGTGGGCCTCGGGCAGGATCTCGGCGGCGGCGAGGTAGAGCAGGGCGCCGCCGAAGAAGCCGAGATAGCTGCCGAGCAGTTCCTCCGGAAGGGTGAACAGGGTGGCCAGGCCGGCGCCGACGAGCGGGGCGACCGCGTCGGCGACGAGCATGACGAGGGCCTTGCGGCGGGCGTTCCCGTACAGGCTGGTGATCGTGTACGTGTTGAACCCGTCGGCGAAGTCGTGGGTGATGACGGCGAGCGCGACGGTGGCGCCCATGCCGCCGCCGACCTGGAAGGCGGCGCCGAGGGCGATGCCGTCCATGAGGCTGTGGAGCACCATGGCGGCGGCGGCCGTGAGGCCGACCTGGGGCACCCGCTCCCCGGCCTCCGCGCCGTGCGCCGCGCTGCGGACGGCGAGGAGACGTTCCACCACGTGGGCGAAGAGGAAGCCGCCGACGAAGAGGAGCAGGGCCTGGGGGACGCCGAAGACGTCCTTCCCGGCGGCCTCCATGGCCTCGGGGAGCAGGTCGAGGCCGACGACGCCGAGCATGAGGCCGCCCGCGAGGCCGAGGACGAGGTGGCGTCGGTCGGTGACGCGCTGGGCCGTCCAGCCGCCGAACAGCGTCATGAGGAACGCGCCGAGCGCGACGACTACAGCCATGGGCCTTTGCTATCCGATGGCGGCTCGTCCGCGCACCTCGAGTCCGGGGCCCGGGTGGTGGTGGGTGTGGGTGCCCGGTCGGGGGTGCCGGTGGCGGAAGTGCTCGGTCTGGTCGGGGCGGTGCTGCGGGAGGCGGGGCTGAGCGGCGCGGACGTGGCCGTGGTGGCGACGCTGGACGTGCGGGCGGCCGAGCCGGGGATCGCGGGGGCCGCGGGGCGGCTCGGGGTGCCGGTGCGGGCGTTCCGGAGCGAGGAGCTGGCCGGGGTGGCCGTACCGCATCCCTCCAAGCCGGCGCTGGCGGCGACGGGGACGGCGTCGGTGGCGGAGGCGGCGGCACTGCGGGCGGCGGGGCCGGGGGCGGTGCTGCTGGTGCCGAAGCGGAAGACGCGGAGCGTGACCTGCGCGGTCGCCCGTTCCGTACCGCTTTGCCCGAACGAAGTTACGCATGCCACACGGTTGTTGCCCTTGACCCACGGGTACATCGGTGGCGAGTCTCTCTCATCCCCCCATGTGCACCACCCCATCCCCACCCCCCACACGACGGCGGCCACGGACATGACGACTTCTGCTGACGCGCACGATCTCAGACACCACGGCGACGCCGAGGTCCGGGACGAGAAGCTGATCGACCTCGCGGTCAACGTCCGGACGAACACGCCGCCGGCCTGGCTGCGGGAGCGGATCGCCGACTCCCTCACCGGTCTGGCCGCCTACCCCGACGGGCGGGTGGCGCGGGCGGCGGTCGCGGAGCGGCACGATCTGCCGGCGCGGCGGGTGCTGCTCACGGCGGGCGCGGCGGAGGCGTTCGTGCTGCTCGCGCGGGCGCTGCCGGCGCGGCGGCCGGTCGTGGTGCATCCGCAGTTCACCGAGCCGGAGGCCGCGTTGCGGGACGCCGGGCACGAGGTGGAGCGGGTGCTGCTGCGCGAGGAGGACGGATTCCGGTTCGACCCCGCGGCGGTGCCGGAGGAGGCGGATCTGGTCGTGATCGGCAATCCGACCAACCCGACCTCGGTGCTGCATCCGGCGGCGGCGATCGCGGCGCTGGCCCGGCCGGGGCGGACGCTGGTGGTCGACGAGGCCTTCATGGACGCGGTGCCGGGCGAGCGGGAGTCGCTGGCGGGGCGGACGGACGTGCCGGGTCTGGTGGTGCTGCGGAGCCTGACGAAGACCTGGGGTCTGGCGGGGCTGCGGATCGGCTATGTGCTGGCGGCGACGGAGACGATCGCCGCGCTGGAGCGGGTCCAGCCGCTGTGGCCGGTGTCGACGCCGGCGCTGGTGGCGGCGGAGGCCTGCATGTCGCGGGCGGCGCTCGCGGAGGCGGAGGAGGCCGCGCTCCGGATCGGGGTGGAGCGGGCGCACCTGCTGGCGGGGCTGGCGGAGTTCGACGAGGTGCGGGTGGTCGAGGCCGCCCAGGGCCCGTTCGTGCTGGTGCGGATCGAGGGCGCGGACGCGGTGCGGGACCGGCTGCGGGGGCTCGGCTTCGCGGCACGGCGCGGGGACACCTTCCCGGGCCTCGACCGGAACTGGCTGCGGCTCGCGGTGCGGGACCGGGCGACGACGAACCGTTTCCTCCAGGCACTGGACCAGGCTCTGCTGCTGCTGGGCTGAGCGGGGCGGCGCCGGACGGGACGCCCGCCGGGGCGTGCGGGACGCGCGCCGGACAGGATGCTCGCCGGGGCGCGCGGGGCACTCGCCGGGGCCGGACGGCGTGCGGGGCGCTCGCCCGGTTGGGACGTGGCCGGGCAGGACGCTCGCGGGGGCGTGACGTGGCCCGGGCCGGGCGCTCGCGGGGCCGGTCGGGGCCGCCGGTGCCGGACGGGCTCGCGGGGCCGGACGGGCTCACCGGGGCCGGGCGCTCGCGGGGCTGGGCGCTCACCGGGGCCGGACGCTCACCGGGGCCGGACGCTCACCGGGGCCGGACGCTCACCGGGGCCGGACGCTCGCCGGGGCGGTGCCGCGGGTGCGGCGCCGCCCCGGCGTCCCCTTGCGTCCCCCTCGGACCGGTCAGCCGCGGGCGGCTCGGCGGCGGGTGAGGACCAGGGCGCCGCCGCCCACGCCGAGGAGCAGGACCGCGCCGCCGGCCAGGTACGGCGTCATGGAGCTGCCGCCGGTCTCGGCGAGGTTCTCGGTGGGGGTGGTGCCGCCGTTGTTCGTCTTCACGCCCGTGTCGTGGCTGGGCCTGGTGGACGGCTGCTGGGTGGGCTGCTCGGACGGCTGCTGCGAGGGCTGCTCGCTGGGCCGCTCGGACGGCCGGGTGCCGGCCGGGGTCGCGCAGGTGGCCTCGGCGAGGGTGACGGTGCCGCTGACCTCGGCGACGTTGAGGTTGAGCGGGTTGACCGTGACCTTCAGCTCCAGGGCCGTGGCGGCGGCGGTGCGGGAGGTGGTGGAGGTGCGGGAGAGGTCGAGGACGACCTCGCCGACGCCTGGCACGCTCACCTTGGTCTGCCCGCCGGTGGACAGGGTGGTCTTCTTGCCGAGGACGGTCACATGGCCGAGCAGGTTGGACTCGGCGACCGGTCGCTTCCCTGCCTCGCAGACAGCCTTGGAGGTGACCTTCTCGACCTCGACGAGGGAGAGCAGCGGAAGTCCGGGGACGTGGACGCGCGCCTTGACGAGGTTGACGTAGCCCCGGGCGGTGTTCCCCCGCACGGTCGCCTCGGAGGTGGCGACGTCGGCGCGCAGGACGTCGACCGGCCTGCCGTTCTCCGCGCCCTGCACCTTCACCGTGAGCGCGGTCTTCTGCGCGCTGGCCGGGGCCTCGACCTCGTTGAGGGAGGCCCGCAGCGGCACGCTCACCGCCTTGTTGAGCAGGTTCACGTCGAGTCCGGTGCGCAGGACGACGGCGGTTGCGTGCCCTTCAGTGCGCTCGCCGCCCGTGGCGTGGGCCGCCGGGGCCGCCAGGAGCACGGGACCGACGGCGAGCGCGGCGACGGTCGCGGCGGCCGCGGAGCGGCGTACGGGCATGCGGAAGGTGGTGCTGTTCAAGACGGTGGAACCCCCACAGGAGACATGGCGTCGCCGGCCGCTCGCCACGGGGACTGTGGGTCGTTGCGGCTCCGGCGACTTGAGACACCGGAATCTTTACGCACTGTGGGTGAACTGGCAGACGCCTAGCGTGAGTTCACTCCAAAGGGTGGTTTCCGTGCCCATATTCGAATCTTTCGACACAGGCGTTCTCGCGGGCCCCGCGCGTAACGGGGTGCGCGGGGTACGGGGGCGCGTTCGGCGGCGACGAAACGGTGCCTTCAACGATCCGCACGGGCCGGGAGTAACGGTTCGTCAACCGGGCGCCGCATGGGCGGACGCCCCCTGCCCCTCGGCACGGCTCCCTCCGTCCTGTAGTTTAATTTAGGTCAGCCTAACCTAAGAAACGTTGATCGGATCGGGGCCGTACGCAGTGAGCATCGAGGTCTACCGGGACCCCTGGGGCATCCCGCACCTACGCGCCGACGGGCCGCGCGAACTGGCCCGCGCGCAGGGCCTGGTGACCGCGCGGGACCGCGCCTGGCAGCTGGAGGTCGAGCGGCACCGGGCGCAGGGCACGACCGCCGCCTTCCTCGGTGCCTCGGAGACCGGATGGGACGTCTTCGTCCGCCAGGCCAGGCTGGCCGACACCGCCCGCCGCTGCCACGACCGGCTGGACGCGGAGACGGCGGAATGGATACGGGCGTACGTGGACGGCGTCAACGAGGGCCTGGCGGAAGGCGCCCGGCGGGCACCCGAGTTCGCGGCGACGGGACTGGAGCCGGGGCGCTGGGAGCCCTGGACGCCGCTCGCCGTGTGGCTCTCCACCCACATACTCTTCGCCGGCTTCCCCACCAAGCTGTGGCGCGAGCAGGTCGCACGGCGGCTCGGCGAGGAGTGGACCGAGCTGTTCGCGACGGACGGCCCCGGCACGGCGGGCTCCAACGGCTGGGTCGTCTCCGGCGCGCGCACGGCGAGCGGCGCCGCGATCGTCGCGGGCGACCCGCACCGCTTCATCGAGGCCCCGGGCGTCTACCAGCAGATCCGCCTCTCCTGCCCCGACTACGACGTCCTCGGCCTGGCCGTCCCCGGCGTCCCCGGCCTCGCCCACTTCGGCCACACCGGCCGGGTGGCCTGGGCCATCACCAACGCGATGGCCGACTACCAGGACCTGTACCGCGAACGCCTCCGCCGCCACCCTGACGGGCGCGTCGAGGCCCTCGGCCCGAACGGCTGGGAACCCGCTACCGCGCACACGGAGACGATCCGGGTGGCGGGCACGGACGAGCCGCTCGCCGCCGAGGTGATCGAGACGGCGCGGGGACCCGTGATCATCGGAGCGCAGGGGCCGGGCGGCGCGGGCAGCGCGGGCAGCGCGGGCAGCGCGGGCAGCGCGGGCAGCGCGGGCAGCGCGGGCAGCGCGGGCAGCGCGGGCAGCGCGGGCAGCGCGGGCAGCGAACCTGCCGCAGATGCCGCAGGTGCTGCAAGTGCCGCAGGTGCCGGAGGTGCCGCAAGCGCCGCAGATACAGAAGCCGCCGCAGGTGCCGAAGCCGCCGCAGGCCAGGGAGGCGCATCGGGCGCGGGCGACGCGCCCCGCCGGGACGGCGCGCCCGAGCTCCCCGTATGGGAGGCCGTCAGTCTGCGCTACCCGCCCCGGGTCACCGGCGAGTCGGGCTTCGCCGTGCTGCCCGCGCTGCTGCGGGCGCGGAACGTGGCCGACGTGGACCGGGCGCTCGACCGGTGGATCGAGCCGGTGAACGTCGTGCAGGCGGCCGATGTCGCCGGGGGACTGCTGCACCGGGTCGCCGGGTACGTGCCCGTGCGGGACCGGCTCAACTCGCTGCGGGTGGTGCCCGCCTGGGAGGACGCCCACCGCTGGAGCGGCGAGGCGGCGCCCACGCCCCGCGCCGGGGTCGACGGGCACGCGGTCATGGCCAACGCGCGCGGCCTCGCCGCCCCGCTGGGCGTGGAGTTCGCCCCGCCGCACCGCGCCGAGCGCATCGACGCGCTGCTCGGCGCCTCGAAGGCCTGGACGCCGTCCGCGATGCGCGCCGTCCACACCGACACCGACACCCCCTCGGCCCGCCGACTGCTCGACGCCGTACGGGCCACCGGCGAGGAGGACCTCTCCCCCGCCGCCCGGGACGTACGCCGGACGCTCCTCGGCTGGGACCGGCGGATGGCGGCCGACAGCACGGACGCCGGTCTCTACGCGGCGGTGCGCGGGGCGGTCGTACGCCGTCTGGCGGCGCACGAGGCGTTCGCGGAGCTGCGCGAGCCGGCCCCGTACCCCGATCTCTTCCGGCCCTGGCTGGCGCTCGGCCCGCGGGTCGCGTTCGCCCTGGAGACGCTGCTCGTCGCCGGGCCCGTGCCGGCGGCGGACGTGCGGCGGATCGTGCGGGAGGCGGTCGAGGAGGTCGCGGCCGGCGAGGCGCCGCCCGCCTGGGGCGTCACGCACCGGCTGGCGCCCTGGCAGGCGCTGCCCGACGCCGACGACGCCCAGTGGCCCGGACTGGCCGGGGACCACGACTGCGTGCTGTCCACCTCCAGTGTGCCCGGGTACACCGACCGGGCCGCCCGCGCCTCGGCCGCCCGCTACGTCTGGGACCTGGCCGACCGCGAACGCAGCCTGTGGGCCGTGCCGTTCGGGGCGTCCGGGGTGCCCGGCGACCCCCACCACCGCGACCAGCTCCCCCTGTGGCTGGAGGGCGGACTCGCCCCCGTCACGACCGACTGGAACGAACTCGTCAAGGAAGAGCATGAGCAGAACTGAACACGTCCAGGCCGTCGAGGGATTCGGCACCGTCCGGGTCGACCGCATCGACCCCGAGCGCGACGCCCCCCTCATCCACCGCTGGGTGAACGAGGAGCGCGCCCGCTTCTGGGGCATGAACGGCACGACCGTCGAGCAGGTCCGCGAGATCTACGCGCACCTCGACTCGCTCACCACCCACCACGGCTTCCTGGTGCACCGCGACGACGTGCCGGTCGCGCTCTTCCAGACCTACGACCCCGAGGCCGACCGGATCTCCGAGTGCTACGAGGCACGGCCGGGCGACATCGGCGTGCACCTGTTCCTCGCGCCCTCCGGCACGCCCGAGCGGGGCTTCACGGAGGGCCTGCTCACGGCGCTGCTCGACTTCGCGCTGACCGGCCACAGCCGGGTGGTGGGCGAGCCGGACGCGGCCAACGAGAAGGTCATCGCCCGGCTCGTGCGGACCGGGTTCGAGCTCGGTCCCGAGGTGGTCCTGCCGGAGGTGGACCTGCCGGAGGTGTTCATCCCGGCGAAGAAGGCCCGACTGGCCTTCTTCACCCGCTGAGCCCCGCGGCGCCGGGGTGGGTGGCGGGGGCCGGGGTGGCGGGTGCCGGGTGCCCGGCACTCCGGGCGCCCGGGGTGGCGGGTGCCGGGGTGCCCGGAGCGGGTGCCCGGGTGCCCGGGGTGCCGGGAGCGGGTGCCCGGGTGCCCGGGGTGCCGGGAGCGGGTGCCCGGGTGCCGGGGTGCCCGGGTGCCCTGAGTGCCCGGGGTAGCGGGGAGCCCGGAGTGCCGGGGTGGCGGGGTGCCCGGGTGCCCGGAGTGCCGGGGCGCCCGGGGCGCCCGGAGTGCCCAGGTGCCCGGAGTGCCCGGGTGCCGGGACTGCCGGGGTGGCTCAGCCGATCACCCGGCCGTTGACCACCACGCGCCGGGGCGCCGCCAGTACGCGGACGTCGGCGCGCGGGTCCTCGCCGTAGACGACGAGGTCGGCCGGGGCGCCCTCCTCCAGGGACGGGCGCCCCAGCCAGGCGCGGGCGCGCCAGGCCGTCGCGGAGAGGGCGTCGAGGGCGGGGATGCCCGCCTTCGTCAGCTCCTCGACCTCCGCGGCGACCAGGCCGTGCGCCAGGGAGCCGCCCGCGTCGGTGCCGACGAAGACCGGGATGCCCGCGTCCCAGGCCGAGCGGACCGTGTCGTAACGGCGCTCGTGGAGCCGCCGCATATGCGCCGACCAGCGCGGGAACTTCTGCTGGCCGCCGTCGGCGAGGTGCGGGAAGGTCGCGATGTTGACCAGGGTGGGGACGATGGCGACGCCCCGCTCGGCGAAGAGCGGGATGGTCTCCTCGGTCAGCCCGGTGGCGTGCTCGATGCAGTCGATGCCGGCCTCGACGAGGTCGCGCAGCGAGTCCTCGGCGAAGCAGTGCGCGGTGACCCGGGCGCCGAGCCGGTGCGCCTCGGCGATGGCGGCCTCGACCTCGGCGCGCGGCCAGGACGGGGCCAGGTCGCCGAGGTCGCGCTCGATCCAGTCGCCGACGAGCTTGACCCAGCCGTCGCCGCGCCGGGCCTCGCGGCCGACGTACGCGACGAGCTCGTCGGGCTCGATCTCGTGGGCGTAGTTGCGGATGTAGCGGCGGGTGCGGGCGATGTGCCGGCCCGCCCGGATGATCTTCGGCAGGTCCTCGCGCTCGTCGATCCAGCGGGTGTCGGAGGGCGAGCCGGCGTCCCGGATGAGCAGGGTGCCGGCGTCCCGGTCGGTGAGGGCCTGCTTCTCGGCGGTGGCCTCGTCGACCGGACCGTGCTTGTCGAGTCCGACGTGGCAGTGGGCGTCGACGAGGCCGGGCAGCACCCAGCCCTCGACGGTCAGCGCCTCCCCGGCGAGGGCCCCGGGCCGCTCGAACGTGATCCGCCCGTCGACGCACCACAGTTCGTCCCGTACGTCCTCGGGGCCGACGAGCACCCGCCCCTTCACATGCAGCACCACGCGATCGCTCATACCGGCACTCTACGAGCAGCGGGTCGGCCCGCCTACGGGCGCCAGTCGGCCTGCTGGTCGTGGGACGGGGTCTTGGTGAGCTGCTTCAGGGCGGTGCCGTCGGCCCGCACCAGGAAGAGGTGCTCGGGGTCGGCGTCGTCGGTGCCGCCGCGGGTGAAGACGAGGCGCCTGCCGTCGGGCGACCAGGAGGGGTACTTGTCGTTGGCACGGGCCGAGGTGATGCGGTGGACGCCCGTCCCGTCGGGGCGGACGACGTAGAGGTGCACGAAGCCGGTGGCGTCGAGGCGGCCGAAGACGATCCGGTTGCCGCGCGACCAGTCGGGCGTCCAGTCGTGCGAGCCGGGCGGGGTGATCGGCGTCTGGGCCAGGGTGGCCAGCCGCAGCCGGACCAGCCGGCTGTCACCGGACGCCTCGGCCCGGTTGAACGCGAGATGGCCGCCGTCCGGCGCCCACGTCGGGTGGTTCTCGTCGGCGTCCGTGAAGGTGAGCCGGGTGGCGGCGGTGCCGTCGAGGCCGGCCACGTAGATCTCGCGCTGGCCGCCGACCGGCAGGGAGTAGGCGATCCGCTTGCCGTCCGGGGACCAGGCCGGGTCGGAGGCGCCCTCGGTGCCGGGCACGGGCTTCAGGTCGCCGCCCGTGCTCTTCATGGTCCAGATGCCGTCGATCGCGCCGCCCGCCCCGTAACGGAGGAACGCCACCCGCTTGCCGTCCGGCGACCAACTGGGCATGACGTCGCTGACGGTGGGGGTGGCGGTGAGCTTCACGGCCGCGCCGCCGCTCGGGGAGACCGCGTAGAGGTCCTCAAAGGAGGCCGTCGCCGTGTAGCGGGAGAAGACGATGGGGCGGTCGATCACCGCGTGTTCGCGAGCGGGGCCGGAGGGCCGCGGCACGGGGACGAGGGCCGCCGGGACGGCGGTCGTGACGGTGGCGGTCGTGACGGTGGCGGTTGCGGTCGGCGGGGCGGTCGCGTCCGCCGCCGCCGCGCCGCCGAGGGCCGGCGGCGCCGCCAGGGCGAGGGCCGCGGCCGCCACCACGGCCAGCAGGCCGGGCCTGACCGTGCTCCGTCCGGTCCGCGCGGTCCGTCTGCCGTCTCTGTCCGTCATGGTGCCCACCCCGTCCTTGCTGCCGGCGGCGCGCCGGGTGCGGCCGCTGCGGCCCGTAACATCCCACCGCCTCGGCCCGCCGGGAAGCGCCCGAGGCGCTCGGTACGCGGCCTGTGACATGTTCCGTACAGCGC
This sequence comes from Streptomyces sp. NPDC020422, assembly GCF_044386705.1. Taxonomy (NCBI): domain Bacteria; kingdom Bacillati; phylum Actinomycetota; class Actinomycetes; order Kitasatosporales; family Streptomycetaceae; genus Streptomyces; species Streptomyces sp. NPDC020422. Next base: position 54,387 of record NZ_JBIRVJ010000008.1, read on the forward strand.
TGTCACACGCGGTGGCTCCGGGCCCGGCCTTGGCCGCTCGGTACGCTGGCCGACGACAGGCACCGACACCGAAGAAGGCACCGCCGTGACCGTGACACACCCGCTTCTGGACCTGGCCCCGATGACCGCCGCGCACTTCGCGTCGATCGAGCGCCGGGTCGCCGCGCTGCTCTCCACCGAGCAGGACGTGGTGATCACCCAGGGCGAGGCGCTGCTCCCGCTGGAGGGCTGCATCCGCAGCGGGGCCCGGCCGGGCTCGACCGCGCTGAACATCGTCACCGGACCGTACGGGCAGACCTTCGGCAACTGGCTGCGCGACTGCGGCGCCACGGTCGTCGACCTGGAGGTGCCGTTCCACACCGCGGTGACCGCGGAGCAGGTGGCACGGGCGCTGGAGGCGCACCCGGCGATCGACTTCGTCTCCCTGGTGCACGCGGAGGCGGCGACCGGCAACACCAACCCGGTCGCGGAGATCGGCGAGGTCGTACGGGCGCACGGCGCGCTGTTCTACCTGGACGCGGTGGCCTCGATCGGGGCCGAGCCGGTGCTGCCGGACGCGTGGGGCGTCGACCTGTGCATCATCGGCGCGCAGAAGGCGATGGGCGGCCCGGCGGGCGTCTCGGCGGTGTCGGTGAGCGAGCGGGCGTGGGAGCGGTTCGCCGCCAACCCGCAGGCGCCGCGCCGCTCCTACCTCTCGCTCCTGGACTGGAAGGAGCGCTGGATCGACGGCGGCCGCAAGGCGCTGCTGCACGCGCCGGCGCAGCTGGAGATGCTGGCCCTGGAGGCCTGCCTGGAGCGGATCGAGGGCGAGGGCCTGGACGCGCTGATGGCCCGGCACGCCTCGGCCGCGGCGGCGACCCGCGCGGGCGTCCTGGCGCTGGGCGGCGGCCTGGAGCCGTATGTGCACGAGGCGCGGGACGCCGCCCCGGTCGCCACGACGCTGCGCTCCCCCGCCGGTGTCGACGCCTCCGAACTGGTGGCGAAGGCCCTGGCGGCGGACCCGTCGCTGCCGCTGATCGCGGGCGGCGGAGCGCTGGCCAAGGAGATGATCCGGGTCAACCACTACGGCGTGGACGCGACCCCCGGCGCGGTCCAGTCCTCCCTGGCGGCCCTGGGCGCGGCCCTCACGGAGACGGGCCACCGAGTCGACCTGGAGGCCGCCCGCCGCGCGATCACGGAGACCTGGGGACACTGAGCGGGGCCGCGGCGAGCCGCCCGGTGGGGGCACTGAGCACTGCCGCACTGAGCCGGCGGCGGGGGCGCTTAGCACTGCTGCGCTGAGCCGCCGGCGGGAGCAATGAGCACCGCCCCGCTGAGCCTCCGGTGGGGGTGGCCGGTCCGCCTGCTGACCTCGCCGGCGGAGCAGTGGCCGGGCTGGCGGAGCAGTCCGGGGACGCGAGCGTAGGCCGGCCCCGCGAACACGGGGCGGGGCAGGCGAGCGCGGGCCGGGCCGACCCATGCCAGGCCGGGCCAGGCCAGGCCCGGCTGCGGAGAAGCGACCCGGGCCCACCCACGGGTCGAAGGCCGCCCGGCGACGCCCGACCCAGCCTCCCCCCACCAACCGAAGGTCTCCCTGCAGACGCCCGCCCGACCCAGCCGACCCCCGGCCGAAGGCCTGACCGCCGAAGGCCAGACCTCGGAAGGCAGGGCCGCCGGCTGACCTCGCTGGCGGACCAGAAGCCGGGCCGGGGAGCACGGGCCGGGCACGCGAGCACCAGGCGGGGCAGGCGAGCACGGGCCGGCCGGTCCAGGACGGGCCAGACCAGGCTGCGGAGAAGCGGCCCAGCGGCCGAGGGCCGCCCGGTAGGCCCCCAGGCCCAGCCGCCCCCGGCCGAAGGCCAGACCCCGGAAGGCCGAACCATCGACGACGGGCCGCCAAAGGCCGGACCGCCGAAGGCCAACCCGCCGAAGGCCAGACCACCGGGCGGCAGGCCCCGGAAGGCGGGCCGCCGGGCAGCGGCCCCTCAAGCCAGGCGCCCGGCCCCCGGGCCCGGCACCCCGGGGCCCACGCCCCGGCACGCGGCACGCGACACGCGACACCGGGGGCCTGCGGGCGCACGCGCACTCGCGGGTGCCGGGCGCGTCCGCGGGTGCCAGGCGCGTCCGCGGGTGTCGGAGATCAGCCCGCGATGACCTCCAGGGCCCGGTCCACGTCCGCCGAGGAGTTGTACAGGTGGAACGAGGCCCGCAGGTTGCCCGCGCGGGAGGACAGGAGGACGCCGGCCTCGCGCAGGGCGTCGGCGCGGTCGCCGAGGCCCGGGATGCCGACGACCGTGGACTCGTCCGCGACGGGGGCGTGGCCGAGGGCGGTGAGGCCGGCCCGGAAGCGGGCGGCGAGGGCCTTGTTGTGGGCCTCGATGCGCTCGATGCCGATCTCCTCGAGGAGCGCGAGCGAGCGGGCCGCGCCGTGGTACGAGAGGAAGGCGGCGGGTTCGTCGAACCGCCGGGCGGAGCGGGCCAGTTCGCGCACCGGGCCGTAGCTGTTGACCCACAGCTCCTCGCCCGTGACCCAGCCCGCGTGGATCGGCAGCAGCGCGTCCTGCGCCTCCTCGGTGACGGTGAGGAAGGACGCGCCGCGCGGGCAGAGCAGGTACTTGTAGCCGCCGGCGACGGTGAAGTCCCAGTCCGCGGCGTACAGCGGCAGCCAGCCGGCGGACTGGGTGGCGTCGAGGAGGGTGCGGGCGCCGTGCGCCGCCGCCGCGGCACGGACTGCCGCGAAGTCGGCCGTGCGTCCGTCGGCCGACTGCACGGCGGAGAAGGCGACGAGATCGGTCTCGGGCCGAATCGATTCGGCGAGCCGCTCCAGGGGCACGAAGCGGATCTTGAGGTCGCCGCGGACGGTGAAGGGGGTGCTGACGGAGGAGAAGTCGCCCTCGGGGATGAGGATCTCGGCCCCGGCCGGCATGGACTGCGCCACCATGCCGACGTGGACGGAGACCGAACTGCCGACGGCGACCCGGTCGGCGCCGATGTGGGCGAGCCGGCCGAAGGCGGCCCGGGCCTCGTCGACGATGTCGAAGCTTCCGGCGCCGTCGGGGCGCCCGGCCGCGGTCTCCTCGGCGAGGAGCGTGACGGCCTCGACCGTCCGGCGGGGCAGCAGGGCGCAGGCGGACGTGTTCAGATAGGTCTGCTTGGGGGCGAACTCGGCTCCGCCCAGGGGCTCCAGAATGTCCATGGCCCCAGCCTGGATTCCCCACGATCTCACGTCAATTGCCATGGATCATGGGGAATCCCCAAGGGGCGCTTATGAGTCGGAGACGAGAACCGACCGGTTCACCGGGACCGGTTCACCGGGGCCGGTTCACGAGGACCGGTTCACCGGGGCCGGCCCACGAGGACGGGTCGCCGCCTCGCTCGCTCAGCAGGAGCCGCCGTCGATGTCGCACGCGGCCGCGTCGCCGCCGACCGGCTGCAGGGTGCGGCCCTGCCAGGCCTGCTCAAGGGCCTGGGTGAAGACCTCGGCGGGCTGGCCGCCGGAGACGCCGTACTTGCGGTCGAGGACGAAGAACGGCACGCCGTTCGCGCCGAGTTCGGCGGCCTCGCGCTCGTCGGCCCGCACGGCGTCGGCGTACGCGGTCTCGTCGGCGAGCACCGCGCGGACCTCGGTCTCGTCGAGACCGGCCTCGACACCGAGGGCAACCAGGGTCTCGGGCTCGAAGACGGAGCGCTCCTCGGCGAAGTTGGCCCGGTAGGCGAGGTCCAGGAGCTCGCTCTGGCGGCCGCGCTCCTTCGCCAGGTGCAGCAGGCGGTGGATGTCGAAGGTGTTGCCGTGGTCCCGGCCCTCGGTGCGGTAGCCCAGGCCCTCGGAGTGCGCGTTGGAGGCGACGTGGGCCTCCATGGCGCGCGCCTCGTCGAGGGTGCGGCCGTACTTCTTCGCCAGCATCTCCAGGACGGGCGCGGTGTCGCCCTTGGGGCGGTTCGGGTCGAGTTCGAAGGAGCGGTGCACGACCTCGATGTCGTCGCGGTGGGCGAAGGCCGCGAGCCCCTTCTCGAAGCGGGCCTTGCCTATGTAGCACCAGGGGCAGGCGATGTCGCTCCAGATCTCGACGCGCATGGTGTGACTTCTCTCCAGACGGGGGCGGGGGTCGGGTGTCCAAGGAGCGGAACGTCCCGACCCGCCGGATTCATTCCGCCGGGGCCGCCGCCGCGGGTGTGAGCCCGGGCACGGCGGGACCCCCGGGGCCGAGGCGGCTGAAGGAGGCCCGGTGCGCGCTCGGGGTGATCCCGGCCCTGCGCAGCAGGTGCCGGCGCAGCGAGTCCGCCGTGCCGAGGCCGCTCGACCGGGCCACCTGGTCCATGGGCAGCGAGGTGGTCTCCAGGAGCTCCTTCGCCCGCTCGATGCGCTGGTGCAGCAGCCACTGGAGCGGGCTGAGGCCGGTCTCGGCGTGGAAGCGGCGGGAGAGGGTGCGGACGGAGACCCCGGCGTGCCGGGCCAGGTCGGTGAGGGTGAGGGGTTCGTCGAGGTGCTCCATGGCCCAGGCGCGGGTGCGGGCGAAGGAGACTCCGCGCTCGGGCGGCAGCGGGGTGAGGGTGAACTGGGCCTGGCCGCCGGGGCGCACCGGCGCGACCAGGGCGTGCCGGGCCACGGTGTTGGCGACGGCGGCTCCGTGGTCGGTGCGGATGATGTGCAGGCACAGGTCGATGCCGGCCGCGTAGCCGGAGGAGGTGAGCACGGGCCCGTCCTGGACGAACAGGACGTCGTCCTGGATGTCGATGTTCGGGTGGCGCTCGGCGAGCAGCCGGCGGTAGGCCCAGTAGGTGGTGGCCGTGCGCCCGTCGAGGAGGCCGGCGGCCGCCAGCGCGAAGGAGCCGGTGCAGATGGAGGCGATCCGCTTGCCGGCGGCTCCGGCCCGGCGCAGCGCGTCGAGGACGCGCGGGTCGGGGTCGGTGTAGGAGCCGCTGCCGGCCAGGATCACGGTGTCGGCCGTGTCGACGGCGTCGAGGCCGTGGGGGACGTGGAGGGAGAGGCCGCCGGTGGTGGCGACCGGTCCCGGTTCGGGGGTGCAGATGACCGTCTCGTAGCCGGGCAGGCCGTCGATCTCGACCTTGCCGAAGAGCATCTCGGGGGTGGCGAGGATGAACATCGAGGTGGGCGGGGCGGCGATGACGGCGACGCGACGGACACGGGACATGGCCAGAACCTCCGGGCATATGGCATTCAGGCCACTACTCTACGGACTCGGAGATCACGAGTCTTGGGTCATGACCCCAACCGACCGTCCCCCGGCCCCCGTTGGCACCGCCGCCCGCACCGGCCGTCCCGCGCCCGCCGCCCCCGCACCGCCCGCCCCGCGCCGTGGCGGTCCGGGGCCCGCGCTCGCCGCCGCCCTGCTGGGCTTCGCCCTCATCACCCTGGACTCCTCCGTCGTCAATGTCGCCCTGCCCGCGATCGGAGCCGGTCTGGGGGCCGGCATGAGCGGGCTCCAGTGGGTCGTCGACGCGTACACGCTCGCCTTCGCCGCGCTGCTGCTGTCCAGCGGCGCGCTCGCCGACCGGATCGGTGCGAGCCGGGCGTACGCCGCCGGGGTCGTCGTCTTCACCCTCGCCTCGGCCGCCTGCGGCCTCGCCCCCGGGCTGCCCGGGCTGCTCGCGGCCCGTGCGGTGCAGGGCGTGGCCGCCGCCGTGATGCTGCCGGCCTCGCTCGCCCTGGTGCGGGAGGCGTACGGCGATCCGGCGCGGCGGGCCCGTGCGGTGTCGCTGTGGGCGGCGGGCGGCACGGTCGCCGTCGCGCTCGGCCCGGTCGCGGGCGGGGCGCTGACCACGGCGTGGAGCTGGCGGGCGATCTTCTTCGTCAACCTGCCGCTCGGCCTGCTCGCGCTCGCCCTGCTCACCCGGGTCGCCCGCTCGGCGCGCCGCCCCGCCCCGCTCGACCTGCCCGGTCAGCTGACGGCCGTGGTGGCGCTCGCGGCGCTGACCTTCGCGGCGATCGAGGGCGGTACGGAGGCGTGGTGGGCGCTCGGCACCGCGCTGGTCTTCTTCGCGGTGTTCCTGGTGATCGAGGCGCGGCGGAGGCACCCGATGGTGCCGCTGGGCCTGTTCCGCGACACCACGGTGGTGGTGGCGGTGACGGCGGGCGCGTCCGCCACCGTCGCCTTCTACGGCATGGTCTTCGTCTTCAGCCTCTTCTTCCAGCAGGTCCTCGGTCTCTCCGCGCTGGGCGCCGGGCTGATGTTCCTGCCGATGACCGGGCTGCTCGCCGCCGTGAACGTGCTCTCGGCGAAGGTCGCTGCCCGCTACGGCGCCCGGGTGCCGATCGTGGTCGGCCAGGTCGTCGCGGTGGCGGGACTGCTCGGTCTGCTCGCGGTGGACGCGGACACCCCGCGGGTGGCGCAGGCGCTGCTCCTGGTGCCGCTGGCGCTGGGCTGCGGCTTCACGCTGCCGCCGCTGATCGCCTCGATGATGGAGGCCGTCCCGGCCGAGCGCGCGGGCACGGCGGCGGGCCTGCTGAACGCGATCCGGCAGACCGCGGGCGCGCTGGCCGTCGCGGTCTTCGGCTCCCTCGCCGCGTCGGGCGTGGCCGGTTCCCTGCGTGCCTCGCTCCTGATCAGCGCCGGACTGCTGACCCTGACGGCGGTGGCCTCGCTGCGGCTGCCGCGCGGCCGCGCATGAGCCGGTCCGCGCGCCGGCACCGGCCCGGGGCCGCCCCGGCCCGCGCCTGAAGGCCTTGGGGAATCGGAGGGGGCGAACTCCCCGCCGCTCCACCGGCCTGGCGGCCGACCGGGGGCGGGCCGGGTCGCCGAGGAGGGCGCGCGGGGCGTCGTGGAGGGCGCGCGGGGCGCCGAGGAGGGCGCGCGGGGCGCCGTGGAAGGCGCGCGGGGCGCCGACCCGGATGGCCGGGTTCACCGCCGCCGGCCCGGGCGACGGCTGACTGGCTCAGGCCCGCGCGACGGCTCACCCGCTCAGCCCCCCGCGACGACTCACCGCCTCCAGCCCGGTCGACGACTCACCGCCCCCGGCCCGCACAACGGCTCACCCGCTCAGCCCCCCGCGACGACTCACCGCCTCCAGCCCGGTCGACGACTCACCGGCGCCGGTGGTCACCGAGGCCTTCGCGGGCCTGGCGGCTATGCCCGGCGTCCACCGGCTGGGGGAGTCCGGCACCCGCAGCGGGAAGATCGCGGTGCGGGTGCGGTCCTCGCGTCGGCGTCACGAGCGCGGCACGCCCAGCGGGTTGTCGTCGCGCAGCTCCGGCGGGAGCAGGTGGTCAGGCGTCGACTGGTAGGTGACCGGGCGCAGCCAGCGCTCGATCGCCGTGCCGCCCACGGAGGTGCTGGTGGAGGTGGTCGCCGGGTAGGGGCCGCCGTGGTGCTGGGCGGCGGCGACGGCGACGCCGGTCGGCCAGCCGTTGACGAGGATCCGTCCGGCGAGCGGGGTGAGTTCGGCGAGCAGGGAGGCGGCGCCGGGGTCCTCGTCGGCGAGGTGGAGGGTGGCGGTGAGGTTGCCGGGGAGCAGGCCGAGGACGGCGCTGATCTGCTCCCGGTCGGCGTAGCGGGCGACGACGGTGACGGGCCCGAAGCACTCCTCCAGGAGCGGGCCGTGGCCGCCCTCGGGCAGCAGGCCCGCGTCGACGGTGAGCACCCCGGCGCTGACGGTGTGCTCGCCGCCGGCGCCCGGGGTGACGGGGGCGGTCACGCCGGGCAGCGCGGCCCGCTCGCGCACCCCGTCGACGAAGGCGCCGCGCATCCGGTGGTCGAGCATGACGCCGGGCTCGGTCTCGCTGACGGCGGCGGTGAGCGCGGCGACGAGCCGGTCGCCCGCCTCGCCCTGGGGCGCGAGGACGAAGCCGGGCTTGGTGCAGAACTGGCCCTCGCCCAGGGTCATGGAGCCGGCGAGTCCGGTGCCGAGCTCCTCGGCCCGCTCCTCGGCGGCGGCCGGGGTGATCACCACCGGGTTGAGGGAGCCGAGTTCGCCGTGGAAGGGGATGGGTACGGGGCGGGCGGCGGCCGCGTCGAAGAGCGCGCGCCCGCCGCGTACGGAGCCGGTGAAGCCGGCCGCTGCGACCAGCGGGTGGCGGATCAGCTCCACGCCGGCCTCGAAGCCGTGCACGAGGGAGACGACGTCCGCCGGGAGTCCGGCCTTGACGGCGGCCCGGCGCAGCAGGGAGGCGCAGAGCTCGGAGGTGGCCGGGTGGTCGGGGTGGGCCTTGACGACGACGGGGCAGCCGGCCGCGAGGGCGCTGGCGGTGTCGCCGCCGGGCACGGAGAAGGCGAGCGGGAAGTTGCTGGCCGCGTAGACGGCGACGACGCCCAGCGGGATCTTCATGCGCCGCAGGTCGGGGGTGGGCGGGGTGGTGGTCGGGTCGGGCCGGGAGATCCGCACGTCGAGGAAGGCGGCCTCGTCGACGATGTCGGCGAAGGAGCGCAACTGGGCCGTGGTGCGGGCGAGTTCGCCGGTGAGCCGGACGGGGCCGAGGGCGGTCTCGGCGTCGGCCGCCTCGATGACGTGGTCGCGGGCCTCGTCGAGGAGGTCGGCCGCGGTCCGCAGCAGCGTGGCGCGCGCGGCCCGGTCGGCGAGCGCACCACGGGCGGTGTGCGCGGCGCGCACGGCCCGGTCGATCTCCTCGGCTGTGGCCTCCACCGCAACCTGCTCGCGCGGCTTTCCCGTCCGGGGGTCCACGCTCCACACTGGTTCTGCCGCCACCGCAACGCACCTCGTTCGGTATTCTGAACACTGTCCCTGTAGGTGAATCCTTCCGGGACTCTATTGACGGCCGCGCCGTCCACACAAGAGGCTTCCGGAAGAGGGGCGAGGGCGATGTCGACGAACGACGCGGGTGGGGCCCAGGTCAAGTCCGCCGTGCGGACCGTGGAGTTGCTGGAGTACTTCGCCGGGCGGCCCGGCATGCACTCGCTCGCCGCCGTCCAGGAGGCCGTCGGCTATCCGAAGTCCAGCCTGTACATGCTGCTGCGCACCCTGGTCGAGCTCGGCTGGGTGGAAACCGACGCGACCGGCACCCGGTACGGCATCGGCGTGCGGGCGCTGCTGGTGGGCACCTCGTACATCGACGGCGACGAGGTGGTGGCCGCCGCCCGGCCCACCCTGGACCGGCTCTCCGACGACACCACCGAGACCATCCACCTGGCCCGCCTCGACGGCACCAACGTGGTCTACCTGGCGACCCGTCAGTCCCAGCACTACCTGCGGCCGTTCACCCGCGTCGGGCGCCGGCTGCCGGCCCACTCCACCTCGCTCGGCAAGGCACTGCTCGCCACCCACACCGACGAGCAGGTGCGCAAGCTGCTGCCGGAGACGCTGCCCGCGCTCACCGAGCACACCGTCACCGACCGCGAGCGGCTCATCGAGGAGCTCGCCGTCATCCGCGAGCAGGGCTACGCGGTGGACCGCGAGGAGAACACCCTGGGGCTGCGCTGCTTCGGCATCGCGATCCCGTACCGGACCCCCGCGCGCGACGCCATCAGCTGCTCGGTGCCGGTGGCCCGGCTGACCCCGGGCCACGAACAGCTGATCAAGGACGCGTTGTTCGACGCCCGCGACCGGCTGACGCTGGCGACCCGCAGGCTCTGAGTCCGACCTGGGGGGCGGGCCGTCTCCCCCGCGCGGCGGAGGCGGTTCGTCGTACGGCAGGAGGTGCCGGGGCGGGTCCGCGCGGGACGGTGGGGACATGACCACACCGACGCTCCCCGCTCCCGCACCGGCCGCTCCCGCACCGGCCACCGGCCGGCTCCGGCCGCTCCTGCGCATCCTCGCGATCGTCGCCTGCCTCCCGTACATCTGCCTCAAGGTCGCCTGGGTGGCGGGCAGCAGGGTCGGCATCCCGGCGGGCAGCGTGCTGCTCGACCACCCGACGATGATGGGCGTGGCCAACGCGGTCTCGGTGCTCGCCGACGCGGTCGTGGTGCTCCTCGCGCTGCTGCTCACCCGGCCGTGGGGGCTGCGGGTGCGGGCCTGGCTGCTGGCCTTCCCCATGTGGGCGGCGATCGGGCTCATCGGCCCGATCGTGATCGCCTACCCGGCCCAGCTGCTCGTCTCGCTGTTCGGCGGGAACGGCGGCGGCTCCTCCGGCCCGCCGCGCGAACCCTTCCTGGACGCCTGGGTGTTCCCGATCGTGTACGGCGGTTTCATCGTGCAGGGCCTCAGCCTCGGCACCCTCTTCGCCCTGTACGCCCGCGACCGCTGGGGCCGGATCTGGGTCGGGCGGCTCGGTGCGCTGCCGGCCGCCGTGAGCGGACCCGGCGTGCGGGCCGTCGCCGTCGCCGGGTCCGTCGTGGCCCTCGTGCCCGCCACGCTCGGCATCCTGTGGGCCTCCGGCACGACCACCGGTCTCGCGCCGCAACTGGCCGCCGAGTACGACGCCGACCGCGCGGTCGTGGACGTCGTACGGGCGCTCCTCCTCGTCCTCGCCGCCGTCGCCACCCTGCTGCTCGTCCTGCGCCGCCCGGCGTGGCTCCGGCTGCGCACCGTGATGGGCGTGTCCTGGGTGGCCTCGGGGTCCGCCGGCTGCTGGGGCGCGTACATGCTGCTGGTCGCGGCGCTGCCGCAGGGCGATGCCGGAAAGGCGCCGACGGGTCTGATGATCACCGCCTACGCTGGCGAGATGATCACCGGATTCCTGCTGGCGGGCTGCCTGGCCGTGGTGCTGAACCGCCGGGGCGCGGCGGCGTGAGACGGCTCTGGGGCGGCCTCTTCGGGCAGCGGGCCCGGCGGCGCTGGCTGCATCTCATCGTCGGCGGCGCCCTGTTCATGCCGTACTGGCTGGTCGGCACCGTGCTCGTCGGCCCCTTCGCCGAGAACGGGAACGCGTTCGCGGGCGGCCTCGGCTTCCAGCTCGCGGCCTATGTTGTGGGGCTGCCGCTCGTCGCGGTCACCGCCCTCTTCCCGCTCGCCCGGCCGATGTCGGTGGCGGCGGCGCGGGCGCTGTGCGGGGTGGCGCCGGGCCATTTCGCCGACGGACCCGCCCGGGGCCCGGCCGCCAGGGCGCGGACCGCCGGCTGGCTCACCCTCCATCTCGGCAGCGGGGCCCTGGTCAGCGGGGCCTCGCTCGCGCTGCCGCCGTTCGCGGTCGCGGTGGCCGCGCTGCCCTTCTCGGCGGCCCTGCGCGCCTCCGAGATCGGCCGGTTCTGGCATCTCGACCAGCCGTGGCTCGCCTGGGCCGGGCTCCCGCTCGGGCTGCTGATGCTGCTCGGGCTCGCGGCCGTTGCGGCGGCGACCGGCGCGCTGCTCGCCCGCGCGGCGCCCCGGCTGCTCGGGCCGAGCCCCGCGGACCGGCTCGCGGCGGCCGAGCGGCGCGCCGCCGAACTCGCCGTCCGCAACCGGCTCGCCCGCGAGCTGCACGACTCGGTGGGCCACGCCCTGAGCGCGGTCACCCTCCAGGCGGGCGCGGCCCGCCGGGTCCTGGACGGCGGCGCGGCGGACCTCGCGTTCGTCCGGGAGGCGCTGGCGGCGATCGAGGAGACCACCCGGCGCACGGTCGGCGAGCTGGACCGGGCCCTGGGCCTGCTGCGCGGGGACGCGGAGCACGAGGAGGGCGTGGGCCCGGGGCTCGACGCCCTGGAGGGCCTGCTGCGGGGCGCGGGGCCGCGGGTGGCGCTGACGGTGGACGGGGCCCTGGACTCCGTACCGGAGACGCTGTCGCGGGAGGCGTACCGGATCGTCCAGGAGGGGCTGACGAACGCGGCCCGGCACGCGGGCGGCGGGCTCGTCACCGTACGGCTCGAAGCGCGTACCGAGGAGTTGGAGATCATCATGGAGAACTCCCTGCCCGGGCGGCCTCCGGTCGCCCGCCCGGACGGCGGCCGCGGGCTGCGCGGGATCACCGAGCGGGCCCTGCTGCTCGGCGGATCCGCCGCGGCCGGCCCGGCGGACGGCGTCTGGCGCCTCGCGGTCAGGCTGCCCCGGTGAGCGCCCCGGACATCAGGATCGTCCTGGCCGACGACGAGCGGATGGTGCGGACGGCGCTGCGGGTCATCCTGGACGCGGAGCCCGGCCTCGTGGTCGTCGGGGAGGCGTCCACCGGCGCCGAGGCGGTGTCCGTGGTGCGGTCGCTGCGGCCCGACGTGGTGCTGATGGACGTCCGGATGCCCGAGGTCGACGGCATCCAGGCGACCCGGCAGATCCTCGCCTCGCTGCCGGACGCGCCGCGGATCGTGGTGGTGACCACCTTCGAGAACGACGCCTACGTGTACGACGCGCTGCGGGTGGGCGCGGCCGGTTTCCTGCTCAAACGCGCCGCCCCGGAGGAGCTGGTGAGCGCGGTCCGGCTGGTGGCCCGCAGCGAGTCGCTGCTCTACCCGGCGGCGGTCCGCGGGCTCGCCGCCGAGCACGCGCGCCGCCATCCGCCGGTCGCCCCGCCGTGGGCGGCCCGGCTCACCGAGCGGGAGGCGGAGGTGCTGCGCCGGATGGCGAAGGGCCTGACCAACGCGGAGATCGCCGCGGGACTGGGCGTGGGCCCGGCGACGGTGAAGACGCATGTGGCCGCGGTCCTGGCGAAGACCGGCGCGAGGGACCGTACGCAGGCGGTGATCGCCGCGTACGAGTCGGGGTTCATCACCCCGGCGTGAGGGGCGGGGCCGGCCGGACACGGGGGTGTCGGCCGGCCCGGCCCGGCCCGGCCCGGCCCGGATGAACGTTCCCTGAGAAACCTGAGAAACCTGAGAAAAGGGACACATCCGGAACGTCGCCCGCCGTTCCGTTCGTCCCGCATATGGGATGAACAAGACGATCAGGCGCGCCTCGGTCTTCACGCTGCTCCTGGTGCTCGCCCTGCTGGGGCGGGCCACCTGGGTGCAGGCGTACGAAGGCAAGGCCCTCGCGGACGACAAGAGCAACCGGCGGAAGATCATCGCGCAGTACGCGCAGCCGCTCGGGAACATCATCGTGGCCGGTTCGCCGGTCACCGGTTCTAAGGAGACGAAGGGCGGCGACCTCGCGTACAAACGCGAATACACCGACGGGAAGCTCTACGCGGCGGTCACCGGGTACAGCTCCCAGGCGTACGGCGCGACGCAGCTGGAGGGGATCTACTCCCATGTCCTGGACGGCACCGACACCCGGCTGAAGAACCCGGTGGACGCCGTCACCCGCAAGCAGACGGAGCCGGGCTCCGTCCTGACGACGATCGACCCGGCCGTGCAGAAGGCCGGCTACGAGGCGCTGGGGAACAAGAAGGGCGCCGCCGTCGCCATCGACCCGAAGACGGGCCGCATCCTCGGCATGGTGTCGACACCCTCGTACGACCCCTCGAAGATCGCGGGGATGACCGACGGCGACGCCTGGAAGCGGCTCACCGAGGACGAGGACAAGCCGCTGGTCAACCGGGCGCTGCGGCAGCCGCTGCCGCCGGGCTCGACGTTCAAGCTGGTCGTGGCGGCGGCCGCGCTGGAGGACGGGCTGTACGGCTCGGTCGACACGGCGACGCGGAGCCCCAACCCGTACAAGCTGCCCGGCTCGACCCGCTACCTGGAGAACGAGAACGCCTCGGCGCCCTGTGAGAACGCCACCATCCGCACCGCGCTGCGGTACTCCTGCAACAACGTCTTCGCGAAGATGGCGGTCGACCTCGGCCAGGACAAGGTGAAGGCGATGGCGGAGAAGTTCGGCTTCGACGACAAGGAGCTGGACGTCCCCGTCCGGGCCTACGCGAGCGTCTACCCGTCCGACATGGACAAGGCGCAGACGGCGCTGAGCGGCATCGGCCAGTTCGACGTGACGGCCACCCCGCTGCAGATGGCCATGGTGTCGGCGGCCATCGCCAACGACGGTCTGCTGGCGAAGCCGCACATGGTCTCCCAGGTCGTCGACTCCGACGGCGACGCGCTGCAGTCCTTCGAGGACGGGGACACCGAGCGGATCGTCTCCTCGGCGACGGCGGAGCAGCTGCGCAGCGCGATGCGGACGGTGGTCGAGGAGGGCACCGGCACCAACGCGTCGATCGCCGGCCTGGAGGTCGGCGGCAAGACGGGCACCGCCCAGCACGGCGAGAACAACAGCAAGACGCCGTACGCCTGGTTCACCTCCTACGCGAAGGACCCTGCGACCGGCAAGGAGGTCGCGGTGGCGGTGATGATCGAGGACTCGGGCGCGGCGCGCTCGGAGGTCAGCGGCAACGGTCTGGCGGCCCCGGTCGCGCAGAAGATGATGAAGGCGGCGCTGAAGTGAGGTAGCGGCGGGCGGTCGTCACGGCCGAAGTGCCCGTGGCCGCCGGGAAGCCGGGAGGCACGGAAGCCGGGCGGCACGGAAGCGGGGGGCACGGAAGCGGGGGGGGGCACGGAAGCGGGGGCACGGAAGCGGGGGGGCGGTGGAACGTCGGCCCCCGCTTCACGATATGCAGGGGGCATGCTCACGACCGTACGCCTGCCCCGCTCCCCGTCCGGCTGGACCATGGCCGTCTTCGGCGTTCTCGCCGCCTCCCTCGGGGCGGTGGGCCTGGTGTCCCCGGACACCACGATCCGACTCATGGGGCTGACGCCCCTGTCCGAGCTGTCGGAGGCGGGGCCGGCCGAGGGGGATCACACCGCGCTCTTCCTGACGGCCTCCTCCATGGCCGCGCTCAACATGGGCGTCTACTACGTCCTGGCCGCCCTGGCCGACTGGAAGCCGTTCTTCCGCTGGACGGTCCCCTTCCGGCTGCTCACCTGCACGGTCTTCACCCTCGCCGTCCTCACCGGTCGCGCCCCGGCCGGCTTCCTCGGCGTGGGGCTCTGGGAGGGCCTGGGCGCGGTGCTCACGGGGGTGGCGCTGCGGTACGAGAGGCAGAAGGCCCGGGTGGCCGCGGAGAGTTAGGGCATCTGCCCGATCCGGAGGCGGCTCCTCAGACGCCAGCCTGCGGGCATGCGTCTTCCTCTCTACCTCTGCGCCGTGCTCGTCTCCGGGTTCGGCACCACCGCGATGTGGCTGGTCTCCGGGATCTGGGTGAAGTCCCTGACCGGCTCCGACTCCCTCGCGGCCCTCACCGCCTTCGCCCTCTGGGCGCCCGCGCTGCTCGGTCCGGTGCTCGGCTCCCTCGTCGACCGGGTGCCCCGACGTCCGTTGCTGGTCGTGCTGAACCTCGCGATGGCGGCGCTGCTGCCCCTGCTCCTGTGGGTGGACCGGCCCGAGCGGGTGTGGCTGCTGTTCGCCGTGCTGTTCGTGTACGGGACGCAGGGCGCGGTCCACGAGGCGGCGGAGGCGGCGCTCGCCGCGGGCGCGCTCGACCAGGAGCGGCTCGGCTCCTTCAACGGGCTGCGGATGACCGTGAACGAGGCGATGAAGCTGGTCGCCCCGCTGGTCGCCGCCGGGCTGTTCGCGCGCTACGGCGGCGGTCCGGTCGCGCTCCTCGACGCGGCGACGTTCGCGCTGGCGGCGGGGGTGTTCGCGCTGCTGCGGGTGCGGGAGGCGCGGATCCCGGCCGGCGGCGAGCGGGTCCGGGTCGCGGACGGGGCCCGGCCGCTGTGGGACTCGCCGGTGCTGCGGGCCCTGGTGGCGGCGGGCGCCTTCACCATGTTCCTCGCCGGACTCAACGGAGCCGCGATCTACGCCGTGGTGGACCGCGGTCTCGGGCACTCCCCCGCGTACGCCGGTGTGCTGTACGCCGTGCAGGGCGCGGGCTCGGTGGTGGCGGGGCTCGCGGCGGGACCGCTGCTGCGCCGGGTGCCGGAGCGAGCGCTCGCCGCGGCCGGTCTCGCGCTGTTCGCGGTGGGGGTCGCCGCGCGGGCCCTGCCGTACGACGCGGTGGCCCTGGTGGCGAGCGGGGTGATCGGGGTCGGGCTGCCGTGGGTGCTGATCGCGGCGATGACGGCGGTCCAACGGCGGGTGCCGGCCGAGCTGGTGGGGCGGGCCGCGGGCACCGCGAACACCCTGGTCTTCGTGCCGAACGCGGTGGCCCTGGCGGTGGGGGCCGGTCTGGTGGCGGTGGTGGACATGCGGGTGCTGCTGCCGGTGGTGGGGGTGGCGGCCCTCGCGGGTGCGGCCTCCCTGTCCGCCGCTCCCGCGAGCCGACGCGACGGCTCCCCGACCACCGGCTGACCCACCGCGGCCGAGAGCCCGCCGCCGGGCACCGTCGCCTGGCCCCCCGCGGACGAGGGCCCACCGCCGGAGCACCGTCGCCGAAACGGACCGCCGCCCGGGCGCCATCGCCAGGGCCTGCCGCCTGGACCCCGTCACCGAGACCCCGCCCACCCGGGTCCCGCCGCCCAGGTCCGGCCGCCCGGGGCCGGTGTTCCGGAACCCGTCGCGCGGGCGCCATCGCCGGGCCTGCCGCCTGGACCCCGTCACCGAGACCCCGCCCACCCGAGTCCCGCCGCCCGGGTCCGGCCGCCCGCAGGCCAGTGGTCCGGGACCCGCCGCCCGGGCGCCATCGCCAGGGCCTGCCGCCTGGACCCCGTCACCGAGACCCCGCCCACCCGGGTCCCGCCGCCCGAGACCGGCGGTCCGGGTCCGCAGGCAGCCGCCCGGGGGCCGGTCGCCACAGGCCGGCAGCCCCGGGCCGGTCGCCCGGGACCCGCCGCCGAAGGCAGCCGCCCGGGTCCCGTCGCCACGGGCCGGTAGCCCCGGCCCGGTCGTCAGGACCCCGGCGCCCGAGGCACTCGGGGGCTCACCCGAGGTCCTTCAGGGCCTCCGCCACGGTTGCCAGGTCCGTGTCCGAGGCCAGGCCCGCGTGGTAGAGGCGCAGTTCGGTGGCGCCCTCGGCGGCCGCCTTTCGCGCGTCCGCGGCGAGGGTGGCCGGGGAGCCGCCCAGGCCGGCGACGACGGGGAGGTTCGCCGCGAGGACCGTGCCGTCGCGTCGGTGGCGGGCGAAGGGGGCGACGGTGGCGGCCGGGGTCACCACGCCGTCGGCGACGGCCAGGATGTGCCGCGGCTCCGTTCCGGCGTTCGCGCCACAGCGGTACGGGGCCGGGTCCGCGTGCAGCAGCACCCGGAAGCCGGGCGGCGCCGCGGCCCGTACGGCGGCGACGGCGGCCTCCTGCAGGGTGCGGGCGGCTTCCAGGCGCCAGCCGAGCGCGGCGGGCGGGGCGGGGCGCGGGGCCGCGCCCCGCCAGACCGGCTCCAGGGCGCTGCGCACGTCGGCGGCGAGGGCGTCGGGGTCGGCGCCGTGGCGCGCGTACCCCTCGCGGCAGGAGGGGCAGAAGCAGAGCGACATCAGGTACTGGGCGGTGTCGTCGAGGGTGACCCCGGCCGTCTTGTCGTGCGCGTGGAGGTGGGCGAAGCCGTACCAGCCGCAGGACTCCAGCTCGGTGCCGGCCGCGCCCGGCCGGACGGCCGCCTCGGCCGCCAGCTCCACCAGGTGGGCGCGGACGGCGTCCTGGCCGATGCAGGGGGCCCAGGGGTAGCGGTCGCCGTACGCGTTGACCACGGAGGTCTCCGGGTGTTCGGCGCCCAGCCGGGAGTCGTGGGCGAGGACCACCCAGGAGTGGACCTCCAGGCCGGCCGCGACGAGCGCCCGCGCGGCCGCCCCGTAGGCGTCGCCGGGGGCCCAGTCGCCGGCCGGGCGTGGCCGGAGCGTCCGCCCCTGCCAGCGGGCCGGGTCCGGCGGGTAGAGCACGGCGGCGTGGGCGGCGGTGACGATCCGGTGGCGGGGGTGGCGGGGGGTCAGGGCGCGGGTCGAGTGGTAGGCCGAGGCCAGCGTGATCCGGTCCAGGCCGAGGCCGGCGAGGCGGGCGGGCGCGGCCGGGTCGCCGTTGACGTCCCAGGGGTAGAGGAAGGCGCCGGCCCTCACCGGGACCCCCGGGAGAGGGCGGCCCGACCGCGGTCGACGAGCACGGCGAGCTCCTCGAGGTGTTCGGGGTGCGGCTCGCTGAGCGGCGGGCGGACCTCGCCGACGTCCAGGCCGTTCATCCGGACGCCGGCCTTGACGAGGGAGACGGCGTAGCCGCGGCCCTTGGCGCGGAGTTCGGCCAGCGGGCGGTAGAAGGCGTCGATGAGACGGTGGGCGGCCGGGTCGTCGCCGGTGGCGAGGGCCCGGTGGAAGGCGAGGGCGATGTCGGGGGCGAAGCAGAAGACGGCGGAGGAGTAGAGGGCGACGCCGATGCCCCGGTAGGCGAGGCCGGTGAGTTCGGCGGTGGGCAGGCCGTTGAAGTACAGCAGGTCGAGGTCCGCGGTGCGGACGGCGCTGACGATGCGCTGCATCAGGTCGAGGTCGCCGACGCCGTCCTTGAGGCCGATGATCCCTTCGGTGCGGGCGAGCGCGACGGCGGTCTCGGGGGTGAGGACGGCGTTGTCGCGCTGGTAGACGATCACGGGGAGGGCGGTCGCGGCGGCGAGTGCGGTGTAGTGGCGCAGGAGTCCCCGCTGGTCGGCGACGACCAGGTAGGGGGGCATGGCGAGCAGCCCGTCGGCGCCGGCCTCCTCGGCGAGCCGCGCGTAGCGCACGGCGAGCGCGGTGCCGTAGCCGGCGCCGGCGAGCACCGGGACGCGGCCGGCGGCCTCCTGGACGGCGGCGGCGACGCAGTCGTGGAACTCCTCGGGGGTCAGGGCGTGGAACTCGCCGGTGCCGCAGCAGGCGAAGACCGCGCCCGCGCCCGCGTCGATGCCGGCGCGGACATGGGCGCGGAAGGCGTCGAGGTCGACGGTGCCGTCCGGGCCGAACGCGGTGACGGGGAAGAACAGCAGGCCGTCGAGCCGTTCGGCGAGCGGGGCAGAGGTCACGGGCGCTCCCAGGCAGATCTGTCGTGCACCATTCTGATTACTGTCCATATTCTTGAACGACTTCACGTTAGAGGCGGCGCGGAGGGACGGTCAAGGAGCCGACTTCCTTTGGCACATGGTTCCTTGACGGTCCGACACGCCACTGCCTAGCGTGACGCCCCTTCCATGTCTGTGAATTCGGACCATGAACGGAGACCGCCCCATGACCCCCGCTCCCCGTACCGTCCTGCTCACCGGCGCCGCCGGCGGCGTGGGCACCCTGATGCGGGAGCTGCTGCCCGCGTACGGCTACGAGCTGCGCCTGCTCGACATGGTCCCGGTCGAGGGCGCTGCGGACGCGATCGTCGCCGACCTCGCCGACCGGGCAGCGCTGCGCGAGGCCGTGCGCGGGGTGGACGCCGTCGTCCACCTCGCCGGGATCTCCCTGGAGGCCGACTTCGACCGGATCGTGGCCGCCAACGTCACCGGTCTGCACCACCTGTACGAGGCCGTCCGCGAGGAGGGCGGGCCCCGGGTCGTCTTCGCCTCCAGCAACCACGCGGTCGGCTTCACCCGGCGGCCGCGCCCCGGCGAGGACCCCGTCCCCGTCGACACCCCGCACCGGCCCGACACCTTCTACGGCCTCTCCAAGGCCTTCGGCGAGGACCTGGCCCAGTACTACTGGGACAAGCACGGGGTGGAGACCGTCTCGGTGCGGATCGGCTCCTGTTTCCCCGAGCCGACCTCGGTGCGGATGCTCTCGATGTGGCTGAGCCCCGCCGACTGCGCCCGGCTGCTCCACGCGGCGCTCACCGCCCCGCGGGTCGGCCACACCGTGGTGTACGGCTCCTCCGCCAACACCCGGGAGTGGTGGGACCTCTCCTCGGCGCGGGCGCTGGGCTACGAGCCGAAGGACGACTCCGAGGTCTACGCGGAGCGGCTCATCACCGAGCGGGGGCTCCCGGCGCCGGGCAGCGCCGACGACGTCTACCTGGGCGGGCACTTCTGCGTCGACCCGCCGCGCTGGCCGCACTGAGCGGGCCGGCCGCACCGGGAGGAGGGAACGGGCCCGGCCGGACAATGCGGGGGAGCCGGCCAGGCCCGGGTCGACGCGCACGGCTGGCGTACGCGGACATTCCGACGATATGGCCCCGTCAAGATCGTCGCGATCCGCGGAACGCGGCCACCATCCGGAAAGCGCGCTCGGTTTCAGCCGCGCAGCGTCGCCGACGGCGTCTCGCCGAAGCGCTCCCGGTACCGCGCCGCGAACCGGCCCGGATGCGCGAAGCCCCAGCGCCAGGCCACCTCGGTCACGCTCGCCTCGTCCGGGGCGGCCGCGCTCAGCTCCTCGTGCACCCGCTCCAGGCGCACCTCGCGCACGTACGCCATCGGGGACATGCCCACGTGCTCCCGGAACGACTCCTGGAGCCGGCGCACGCTCACCCGGGCGAGGGCGGCCAGTTCGGTGCTGGTGAAAGGGTGCTCGGGGCGGGCCCGTACGGCGTCCATCGCCCGCTTCACCGGCGCGGGCCGCGACGGGCCGCCCGGGTGCGCCAGCTCCTCACGCCAGGGGTGTTCGGCGGCCAGCAGCAGCCCGTTGAGCAGGGCTTCCTGGAGCGGGCGCGCGACCAGCTCGTGGGTGGCGAGGCCGTCCCCGGCGAGCGCTCCGGCCGCCACCTGCCGGGCGAAGGTGACCCAGCTCAGACCGGGGCCGCGGGTGATGTCGAGCAGCGAACCGAAGGCGAGCCGGCCCCGCGGCGGACGCCCGAGCAGCTGCTCGAGACGCTCGTACAGCGCACTCGCCTCGATCTTGACCGAAAGCGAGCGGCAGTCCCCGGCCCACCGGTCCAGGAAGGTGTCCCCCGCCGGGTCGAGCAGCATGGCCTGCTCCGGGGTGGCCAGGACCCGGCGCCCGGTGCCCTGGCGCACGTCCATCGTGCCGCTCATGGGCGCGTTGAGGTGGAACGCGCCCAGCTCGCCGAAGCGCATCCGGACGTCCGCGCCGCAGCTGAGGTCGCCGATCATCAGCGGCCCGAGCCGGACGGTGTCGAAGCGCGCGGCGAAGGGACGTTTCTGCGCGTCGATGACGTCCATGTAGTTGGCGTAATAGCGCGCGTCGATCTCCTCGCGCGCCTCGTCCACGTCCCGCGTCCGGAAAGAGATCCCACCCACGGATCGTAAGAATATTCGTATGACGGACCGGCCCCGGAACGGCAGGATGCCGCCATGACACCACCACGGGGATTCGTCTACGGGCGGCGGGCGGACGGCACGGTCGTCGTCACCCACCACGGCCGCGCCGCGGCCACGCTGCGCGGGGGGCGCGCGGAGAAGTTCCTGGCCGAGGTCGAGGCCGGCGACCCGCAGCTGGTGATGGCGCGCTGGACGGGCGCGTACCGCTTCGGCAACGAGCGCGCGGCCCGCGCGCACCCGCGTAACCGGAGTGGCCGAACCGGGCGAAAGTAAGGGAACGGCAAAGCCGTCCTGTTCGTTACCCCCGGCATGACCGCTATGACCCCCGGCTCGAACATCCCTCTCACCGCCGCGCGCGTGGCGGTGGACGTCGCCGCCCCCGTGCGGCTCGACGTTTCGGGCCTGCTGCTCGGCGCCGACGGCAAGGTGCGCTCCGACGACGACTTCATCTTCTACAACCAGCCCGCCGGGCCCGGTGTCACCTACCGCTCCGGCGGCGGCAGCGCCCCGGACGCGATCCTGGTGGACACCGCCGCCGTCCCGGCCGGCGTCGAGAAGATCGTCGTGACCGCGAGCCCGGACGCCGCCGGCCAGACCTTCCAGGGCATCGAGCCCACGGCGACCCTGCGCAACGCCGACGACGGCAGCGTGCTCGCCACTTTCACCCCGCCGCGGCTGGGCACGGAGACGGCCCTCGTGGTCATGGAGATCTACCTGCGCAACGGCGCCTGGAAGGCCCGCGCGGTGGGCCAGGGATACGCGAACGGACTGGCCGGCATCGCGACCGACTTCGGTGTCTCGGTGGACGAGGAGCCGGCCGCCGCCCCGCAGACCCCGTCGGCTCCCCCGGCCCCGCCGGCGCCGGCGACGCCCCCGGGTGCGCCCGACCCGCGGTCCGCCGTCGCGCAGCCGCCGGCCGCCCCGCCCGCTCCCCCGGCCCCCGCGCCGGCCGCCGCCGGCACGGGGAAGATCAACCTGGACAAGGGCCGGGTCAGCCTCCAGAAGAACCAGACCGTCTCCCTGGTCAAGGGCGGCCGCCCGCTGCTCTCCCAGGTCAAGATGGGCCTCGGCTGGGAGCCCGCGTACCGAGGCAAGGACATCGACCTGGACGCCTCGGTCATCGCCTACGGCCCCCAGCGCAACCACCTCGACAGCTGCTACTTCGGCAAGCTCTCCATCCTCAACGGCGCGATCAAGCACTCCGGCGACAACCTGACCGGCGAGGGCGCGGGCGACGACGAGGTCATCGTGGTCGACCTCGGCCGGCTGCCCGCCGACGCCACCGGCCTGGTCTTCACCGTGAACTCCTTCTCCGGTCAGAAGTTCACCGAGGTCGCCAAGGCCTACTGCCGGCTCATCGACGCCGCCACCGGCGAGGAGCTCGTCCGCTTCGACCTGACCACGGCCGAGCCGCAGACGGGCGTGATGATGGCCAAGCTCATCAAGCAGTTCACCGGCGAGTGGGAGATGACGGCGATGGGCGAGTTCGTGAAGTCCCGCACCGTCCGCGGCATGGTGAAGCCCGCCGCCCAGGCCCTGTGAGCCCCGGCTAGAACAGCGCGCTGTACGCGTTGAGGGCCGGCTGGCCGCCCAGGTGGACGTAGAGCACGGTCGAGTCCCGGCCGATCTCGCCCCGGTCCACCAGGTCGATCAGTCCGGCCATCGACTTCCCCTCGTAGACGGGGTCGGTGACCATGCCCTCGGTCCGGGCGGCGAGCCGCATCGCGTCCAGCGTGGCCTCGTCCGGGACGCCGTACACCCCCGCGTGGTAGCGGGCGTCCAGCTCGACGTCGGCGGCCGTCAGCGTCCGCTCGACGCCGATGAGGGCGGCGGTGTCCCGGGCGATCCGGGTGATCTGCTCATGGGTGGGCCCCGGCTTCGCGGAGGCGTCGACGCCGAGCACCCGGCGGGGCCGCCCGCCCTCCTCGGCGAGCGCGGCGAAGCCCGCGACCATCCCGGCCTGGGTGGAGCCGGTCACCGAGCAGACCACCACGGTGTCGAAGAAGACCCCGAGCTCACGCTCCTGCTCGGCCACCTCGTACGCCCAGCGGGCGAAGCCGAGACCGCCGAGCGGATGGTCGGAGGCGCCCGCCGGGATGGCGTACGGCTTGCCGCCGGCCTCCTCGACCTCGCGCAGCGCCCGCTCCCAGCTCTCCTTGAAGCCGATGCCGAACTCGGCCCGCACCAGCCGCACATCGGCACCCGCGAGCCGGCTGACCAGGATGTTGCCGACCTTGTCGTAGACGGAGTCGGGCCACTCCACCCAGCTCTCCTGCACCAGCACACAGCGCAGCCCGGCGTGCGCGGCGACGGCCGCGACCTGGCGGGTGTGGTTGGACTGCACGCCGCCTATGGAGACCAGGGTGTCGCACCCCTGGGCGAGGGCGTCGGCGACCAGGTACTCCAGCTTGCGGGTCTTGTTCCCGCCGTACGCGATGCCGGAGTTGCAGTCCTCGCGCTTGGCCCACAGGGTGGCACCGCCGAGGTGGCCGGTGAGCCGCTGCAGCGGATGGACGGGCGAGGGACCGAAGAGCAGCGGATAGCGGTCGAAGTCGTCGATCGTCGGCATGCGGGCTCCCTGGGATGGTCGCGGTCGGGGTCCTGGACGCCTCGGCCTCACACCCGGTCCGGTGGATCCGTCGCCTCGTCGGCGAGCTCCTCCAGGGCACGCCATATCTCCGTCGTCACCCGGACCGCCTCCTCCGTGTCGCCCGCCTCGCACGCGTCGATGAGGCGCGTGTGGAGCTCCGCGGACCCGCAGGTGCCCGAGTCGCCGAAGAGGCGGCGCTCGACCCGGCGGATCAGGGGCGTGTAACGGTCGATGGTGGCGGCCAGCGCGTGGTTGCCGCTGGCGCCGACGAGGACGTGGTGGAGCTCGTCGTCGGCGCGCAGGGCGGCCTCGACGTCCGCGGCGCGCACGGCCGCGGCGAACCGCTCGTTGGCCTCGCGCATCGTCCGGATGCCCTCGGGGCCGAGCAGCGGCACGGCGGTGCGGGCGGCGAGTTCGTGCATCACCCGCACCACGGAGGCGGCGTCCCGCACCACCCGGCTGACCAGCCGGGTGACCCGGGTGTAGCTCTGCGGCTTGGTCTCGACGAGACCTTCGTCGCCGAGCCTGGCCAGGGCCTCGCGCACCGGGGCGCGCGAGAGTCCGAGCCGTTCGGCCAGGTCGGCGTCCTTGACGACGGAACCGGGTGCGAGCTCGCCGCGCACGATGGCCTCGCGCAGCGCCTCGTACGCGCGGTCGCGCAGCAGGGTCCGGCCCACCGGCCTTAAGGCGTCCATGGGCTGACATGTTAGATGTCAGCCCATGGACGGCACCAGGTCCAGGTGTCAGCGACGCGGCTGGCGGCGCCAGGGGCCGGTGATGGCGACCATGATGCCCGGGTCCTGGATGTTGGCGAACAGGGTGTCGCCGTCGGGCGAGAAGACCACGCCGGTGAACTCGCTGTCGTTCAGGTCGTTGCGGGCGATCGGGTAGGTGCGGCCGCTCTCGGTCGCGCCGAAGAGGTGCTGGACGCCCTCGCCGTCCTCGGCGATGACGAGCCCGCCGTACGGGGAGACGGTGATGTTGTCCGGGCCGTCGAAGGCACCGTCCTGCTCGGGGGCGGTGTTGACGCCGAGCAGCACCTGGAGGGTGAGGGTGCGGCGCTTGGGGTCGTAGAACCAGACCTGGCCGTCGTGCGCGACGGGGCTCTCCTCACGCGCGTACGAGGAGACGACGTACGCGCCGCCGTCGGCCCACCACATGCCCTCCAGCTTGCGGGCGCGGGTGACCTCGCCGGGCCCGAACTGCTTGCGGACGGAGGTCTTGCGGGCGTCGCGGTCGGGCACGTCGACCCAGTCCACGCCGTAGACGGTGCCGGCCTTCGTGGCGCGGGAGAGGTCGTCGACGAAACGGCCGGCCGAGTCGAAGCACTTGAAGGCCTGGAGCTCACCGGCGTCGTCGGCGAGGGTGGCGAGCTTCCCCCGGCCGTGCTCGAAGCCCTGCGGCGGGACCCAGCGGAAGAGCAGGCCGTTGGGGCCCGAGGCGTCCTCGGTCAGGTAGGCGTGGCCGCGCTTGGGGTCGATGACGACGGCCTCGTGGGCGTACCGGCCGAAGGCCTTGACCGGCTTCGGGTCGCGGTTGGCGCGGGCGTCGTGCGGGTCGACCTCGAAGATGTAGCCGTGGTCCTTGGTCATGCCGTTCTTGCCGGCCAGGTCCTCGGTCTCCTCGCCGCTGAGCCAGGTGCCCCAAGGGGTGCGGCCGCCGGCGCAGTTGGTGGAGGTGCCGGCGATGCCGACCCACTCGGCGACGGTGCCGTCGCGGTGCACCTCGACGACCGTGCAGCCGCCGGCGGCCGCCGGGTCGTAGACCAGGCCCTCGGTGAGCGGGACGGGGTAGGCCCAGTTGGCGCGGGGGCCCTTGAGCTCGTGGTTGTTGACCAGGTACGTGGTGCCGCGGCGGCCGGCGAAGGTGGCGGTGCCGTCGTGGTTGGACGGCGTGAACTCGCCGGTCTCCAGACGGGTGACACCGCTGTGCGTGATCACGCGGTACGTGAAGCCCTCGGGCAGGGCGAGGATGCCGTCGGGGTCCGCGACCAGCTCGCCGTAGCCGAGCCGGTGGCCGTGGCCGCGGCCCTCGCCGTGGCCCTCGCCCTGCAGCTGGGCGGGCTCGTCGGCGGCGAGCGCCTCGGGCGCGGTGGCGAGCGCCCCGACGGCGCCGGTGAGCGCGAGGCCGGCGCCGGTGGCCGCGGACTTCTTGGCGAACTCTCTGCGGTTGAGAGACATGACGGTTTTTCTCCCTGTCGTCACCCGGTGTCGCGGCACACGGTCGCGCCCCCGTATAAACGGCGGTTGAACAGAAAGGCGATCCTTCATGAACCTGCCCACCGACGGCCGGCGCGTTCTGGTCAGTGGCGCCTCGCGCGGTCTGGGCCGCGCGGTGGCCCGGGCCTTCGCGGCCGGCGGCGACCGGGTGGCCGTGCACTACGGCTCGCGCGAGGAGGAGGCCCGGGCGACCCTGGCGTCCCTGGACGGCACCGGCCATGTGCTGGTCTCCGGCGACCTCGCCGACCCGGCGGCCGCGGCCCGGGTCGCGGACGAGGCGGCCGAGGCGCTCGGCGGTGTGGACGTCCTGGTCAACAACGCGGCCGTGAACCTGGCGCACCCGCCCGCCACCACCCCGTACGAGGAGTGGGTGGAGCTCTGGCAGCGGCACGTCTCGGTGAACCTGCTGGGCACCGCGTATCTGAGCCATCTCGTGGCCCGGAGGATGATCGAGGCCGGTACGGGCGGCCGCATCGTCAACATCGGTTCGCGCGGGGCCTTCAAGGGCGAGCCGGACCATCCGGCCTACGGCGCGACGAAGGCGGCCGTGCACGCGCTGGGCCAGTCCCTGGCGGTGGCCCTGGCCCCGCACGGGATCGGAGTGGCGTCGGTCGCGCCCGGCTTCTTCGCGACCGAGCGGGTGGCACCGCGGCTCGCCGGGCCCGAGGGCGAGGCCATCCTCGCCCAGAGCCCGTTCGGCCGGGTCGGCACCGCGGAGGAGATCGCGGCGGCCGTCCGCTGGCTCGCCTCCCCCGAGGCCCAGTGGGCCTCGGGGACGGTGCTGGACCTCAACGGGGCCTCGTACCTGCGGACCTGAGGCCCCGGCCCCGGCGGCCGGTTCAGTTCTTCGAGCGCGCCTTGAAGGCGGCCTTGCGGGCCTCCTTCGCCGTGGGCTTGTCGCGGTGCAGGCGGCCCATGGCCTCCAGGACCTCCGCCGTCGCGGGGTGGTCGACCCGCCAGGCCGCCTCGAAGAAGCCGCCGTGACGGCCGGTCAGGCCCTCGATGAGGTCCTGGAGCTCGGTCAGGTCGCCGTCGGCGTCGAGGTGGGCGGCGATCGTGTCGATGGCCAGCCAGAAGATCATCTCCTCCGGCGGGGCCGGGATGTCCGCCGCGCCGTGCTCGGCGAGCCAGACCCGGGCGAGGCCGCCGAGCTCGGGATCGTCGAGGACCTCGCGGACGGCCGGCTCGGCCTCGGCGCCGACGAGGGACAGGGCCTGCTGCGCGTGGAGGCGGCGCAGCGGGGAGTCGACGTCGTTGCCCCGGGCGGCGGCGAGCAGCTCGCGGGCGGCGGCGCCGGCCTCGCGGGCGGCGAGCCAGCCCGCGGTCTCGGCGCGGGCGGCGTCCTGCGGGTAGTGGGCGATGCCGTCGAGGAGCGCGTCGGCACCCTTGTCGGCGAGTTCGCCGACGGCGGGGACGACGAGTCCGGCCTCCAGCATCCGGGCCCGCACGCCGTACAGGCCGAGCGGGGTGAGCCGGACCATGCCGTAGCGGCTGACGTCCTCGTCGTCGACGGGCGGGGCGGGCTCCTCGCCCTCCTCGGCCATCAGGGCCTCGTCGACGGGGTCGTAGGCGACGAGACCGATCGGTTCGAGGACCCGGAACTGCTCGTCGAGCCGCATCATCGCGTCGGAGACCTGCTCCAGGACGTCGTCGGTGGGCTCGCCCATGTCGTCGGGGACGACCATGGAGGCGGCGAGCGCGGGCAGCGGCACCGGGCCCTCGCCCGCCCCGCCCTCGCTGACGGTCAGCAGGTAGAGGTTGCCGAGCACGCCCTCCAGGAACTCGGCCTCGCCCTCCGGGTCCCAGTCCAGGGCCTCGAAGTCGATCTCGCCGTCCTCGCCGACGAGCGCGTCGAGGTCGTCGAAGTAGGGCGCGGCGGCGTCGGCGAAGACGGCGTCGAAGCCGTCCAGCCAGATCGCGAGCACGTCCTGCGGGGAGCCGCCCGTGACGAGCGCCAGGTTCTCGCCGGCCGTGACGGTGCCCCCGGCGTCCGCGCCCCCGGCCTCGGCGTCCTCGGCGTCCTCGGGATCCGTCACGTCCACCAGGCCGGTGTCGACCGCGAGCCGCCAGGCCTCGCTCGCGTACGCCTCGGCGTCCGGGTCGCCGGCGAGGCCGAGGACCTCGGCGGCGGCGGGCAGCTGCTCGTCGACGAGCTCGCCACCGGCGCCGACGCGGGTCTCCGGACCGGCCCAGCGGGCGAGCCGCACGGCGCGGGCGAGGAGGGGGGCGGCCAGGGCGTCCCGCGCCAACTCCGCGTCCGAGCGCAGTCGAACGGGGGGAAGGGTCTGGCGGTCCGGTGCCATCTGGGGTGTTCTCCTCGGCGAGTACGGGGGCCCGTGACGGGGCTTCGAGCGGCCTTCAGCGTAGTCGTGTTCGGGAGCGGGTCCGGCGGTTCACGGAGGCGTCAGCCTTCGTACACCCGTCGACCCTTGACAAGTCGGAGGGTCTCCCACGAAATTGACGCGCGTAGACAGTTCGATCGTTTCTCCAAGCCCTCACGGAGCTCCTTGATGTCTTCCTCCATACCGAGATCGGCCGCCGTCGCCGCCGTCGTCTCCGCCGCCCTCGCCGCGGGTCTGCTGGGCGGCGCGACCGCCTCGGCCGACGAGGCGACCGCCGGCGTGGCCGCCGGGACCGTCCGCATCCACGACATCCAGGGCACGACCCGGGTCTCGCCGCTCGTCGGCAAGCCGGTCGCGGGTGTCACCGGCATCGTCACCGGCGTGCGGACGTACGGCTCGCGCGGCTTCTGGATCCAGGACCCGCAGGCCGACGACAACGCGGCCACCAGCGAGGGCATCTTCGTCTTCACCAGCTCCGTGCCGACCGTCGCCGTCGGCGACTCGGTGAGCGTCAACGGCACCGTGACCGAGTACGTGCCGGGCGGCCTGACCTCCGGCAACCAGTCGCTGACCCAGATCTCCAAGCCGGTCGTCACGGTCCTGTCGAAGGGCAACCCGGTCCCGGCGCCCGTCATCGTCTCGGCCGGCTCCGTCCCCGACGCGTACGCCCCCGCGGGCGACCCGGCCGCCGGCGGCTCGATCAACGGGCTCACCCTGGACCCCGAGGCCTACGCCCTGGACTACTACGAGTCCCTGGAGGGCACCAACGTCCGCATCGGCTCCTCTCGGGTGGTCGGCGCGACCGACCCGTACTCCGAGCTGTGGGTGACGGTGAAGCCGTTCGAGAACGACAACGAGCGCGGCGGCACGGTCTACGGCTCGTACGACGCGCAGAACACCGGCCGGCTGCAGATCCAGCAGCTCGCCCCGGTCTCCCAGCACCCCTTCCCCAAGGCGAACGTCGGCGACTGGCTGGCCGGCCCGACCGAGGGCCCGCTGGACTTCAACCAGTTCGGCGGCTACACGCTCGTCGCGAACACCCTGGGCGAGCACGTGGACCTCGGCCTGGAGCGCGAGGTGACCGAGCGCCAGCACAAGAACGAGCTGGCGGTCGCCACGTACAACGTGGAGAACCTCGACCCGAGCGACCCGCAGGAGAAGTTCGACGCGCTCGCCAAGGCGGTCGTCGAGAACCTGGCCTCGCCCGACATCGTCGCCCTGGAGGAGATCCAGGACGACAACGGCGCCAAGAACGACGGCACGGTCACGGCCGGCGAGACGCTGAAGAAGTTCACCGCGGCGATCGTCGCGGCCGGCGGCCCGGCGTACCAGTGGCGCTCGATCGACCCGCAGAACGGCAAGGACGGCGGCGAGCCCGGCGGCAACATCCGTCAGGTCTTCCTCTTCAACCCCGCGCGGGTCTCCTTCGTCGACCGCGCGGGCGGCGACGCGACCACCCCGACCGCGGTGACGGGCACCAAGGGCGACGCCCACCTCACCCTCTCCCCCGGCCGCGTCGACCCGGCGAACACCGCCTGGGAGAACAGCCGCAAGCCGCTCGCGGGCGAGTTCCGCTTCCGCGGCCGCACGGTGATCGTGGTCGCCAACCACCTCACCTCCAAGGGCGGCGACGAGTCGATCGTCTCGCACCACCAGCCGCCGAACCGTTCCTCCGAGGCCAAGCGCCTGCTCCAGGCCCAGGCCGTCAACGCCTTCGTCAAGGAGATCGAGGCCGTCGACAAGCAGGCGGACGTCCTCGTCGTCGGCGACATGAACGACTTCGAGTTCTCCGGCACCACGCAGGCGATGACGGACGGCGGCGCGCTGTACCCGGCCATCTCCTCGCTCCCGGAGAGCGAGCGCTACTCGTACGTCTACCAGGGCAACAGCCAGGTCCTCGACCAGATCCTGACCAGCCCCGGCGTGCACCACTTCGAGTACGACAGCGTGCACATCAACGCGGAGTTCGCGGACCAGAACAGCGACCACGACCCGCAGGTGCTGCGCTTCCGCCCGTGATCCCCGTGGGCACGGGTGTGCGAGACTGCGGGCCGTGATCCTGCGCCCCGCCACCCGTGCCGACCTGCCCGCCGTCCTCGCGCTGCTCGCCGACGAGGACGGCGTGGTGGACCCGGCCTCGGTGACCGTCACCCCCGCCTACGAGCGGGCGTTCGCGGCCATCGAGGCCGACCCCCGCAACGAGATGCTCGTGCTGCTCCAGGACGGTGTGGTGGTGGGCTGCCTCCAGGCCACGTACATCCCCGGCCTGGGCAAGGGCGGCGCCGAACGCGCCCTGATCGAGGCGGTCCGCGTCCGGGCCGACCGGCGCGGCGGCGGGCTCGGCCGGGAGCTGATGGAGCGCGCGGCAGCCCGGGCCCGCGCCCGCGGCTGCGCGCTGGTCCAGCTCACCAGCAACAAGAACCGCACCGACGCCCACCGCTTCTACGCCTCGCTGGGCTACGCCCGCAGCCACGACGGGTTCAAGCTGAGCCTTTAGCGGCGGATGGGCGATAAACGTCGTTTATGGGTCGATCAACCGCGACGGGGTACCCGGTGACGGTTCGTCGCCCCAGGGTGGAATCGTCCCGTCCACCTCGGCGAAACGACGAATCCCTTGAAATCCACGCGCATCGCAGCCCTCGCGGCCGCCTCGGTCCTGTCCCCCGCCACCTGGCCGGCCACCCCCGCGGCGGCGGACGCGTCCCGCCCGCCCGCCGTGTCCGTTCCGGACGCGGCGGAGGAGCGGAAGACGCCGGACGTACTGGTGGTCCCCAGCGTGAGCGGACTTCCGAAACGATTCCTCGCGGGCGGCGAGTGGCAGGAGTTCACGCTCACCCTGGACAACACCGGCGACGGGGTGCTGCGGGACCTGGAGGTCCTGCTGTGGTGGGACGTCGACGAGGACTACCCAGGTCTGCGGCCGGAGCAGATACGGATCCAGATGAAGGTCGACGGGCAGTGGCGGGAGCAGGAGTTCAGCCCGCCGCAGCCGTCGCATCTCCTCAACACGGATCCGGCTCTGGGCGGGCGTCCCTTCCCGCCCGGGACGAGCACCTTTCCGCTGCGCATGAAGTTCACGGCGGACGCCCCCTCGCAGTTCTACGCCTTCGGCGCGGGGGTGAACGTGGAGTACGGCGACGACGAGGGCGAGGGCGCCGGATGGACCGAGTCCGAGATCTACCGCCCGGCCGACCCGGACCCCGACCCGGAACCGACGCCGGACCCGAAGCCGACACCGGACCCCGAGCCCACCCCGGACCCGAAGCCGACACCCGACCCGAAGCCGACGCCCGACCCCGAACCGAAGCCCACGCCGGACCCCGGCGGCCCGCGGCCGACGCCCGGCCCCGGGCACACCTCCGCCCCCGCCCCGGCCCCCGACCCGGCGGGGGACCCCGCGCCGGAGCAGACGGGGGGCGGCAGGCTGGCCGACACCGGCGGGGGCACCGGACGGTGGCCCCTGGCGGCCGGCGCCGCGGTCACCCTCGGCACCGCCCTGACCATGCTCGCCCGTGCCCGCGCCCGCCGTCGCCACGGCGAGGAGGGCTGACGGCCCGCTCAGCCGAGCAGGTGGCCGCCGCCGTCCACGAGCAGCACCTCGCCCGTGATGTACGTGGCCTTGGCGAGGTCGTGCACGGCCTCGGCGATGTCCTCGGGCCGTCCCACCCGGCGCAGCGGCACCACCGAGGCGACGTGTTCCTTGGCGGCGTCGGCGCCCTCGACGCCGTCGAACCACGGGGTGTCGATGAGCCCCGGAGCGACCGCGTTGACCCGCACCTCGGGGCCCAGGGTCTTGGCGAGCAGCTTGGTCATGTGGTTGACCGCGGCCTTCGTCACCGCGTACGGGATGGAGCTGCCGCCCGGCCGGACGCCGGCCTGCGAGGAGATGTTGACGATCGCGCCCCCGGCCGCGCGCAGATGCGGCACGGCGGCGGTGACGGTCTGCCAGACGCCGATGACGTTGACGTCGTAGAGGTGGCGCCACACGTCGGGCGAGGCCGCCTCGAAGTCGTCGTGTGGGATGAAGCGGGTGGTGCCCGCGCTGTTGACCAGCAGGTCCAGGCGGCCGAAGTGCGCCACGGTCTCCTCGACGAGGCGGGTGGCCTGGGCCTGGTCGGCGACGTCGGCCCGGACGTAGTGGGCGCCGGGGAGTTCCGCGGCGAGCTTCTCGCCCGCCTCGACGGAGCGGGCCGAGTTGACGGCGACCCGGTAGCCCGCGGCGGCGAGCCTGCGGGCGACGGCGGCCCCGATGCCGGAGGACGAGCCGGTGACGAGGGCGACGGGCTGCTGTTCGGTCATGGTGCTGTTCCTTGTCTCGTGGCCTCCTGTCGCGCAGGGGGATCATGCCAGAGACGGCGTCCGGCCCGCCGTCCCTTTACGGGGCGGCGGGCCGGACGGCACGGGCGGGGTGGCTCAGTTGTGGCTGTGCAGGATCTCGTTGAGGCCGCCCCAGACCGCGTTGTTCGGGCGGGCCTCGACGGCGCCGGTGACCGAGTTGCGGCGGAAGAGGATGTTCGAGGCACCGGAGAGCTCGCGGGCCTTGACGATCTGGCCGTCGGGCATGGTGACCCGGGTGCCGGCGGTGACGTACAGGCCGGCCTCGACGACGCACTCGTCGCCGAGCGCGATGCCGACGCCCGCCTCGGCGCCGATGAGGCAGCGCTCGCCGATGGAGATGACGACGTTGCCGCCGCCGGAGAGGGTGCCCATGGTGGAGGCGCCGCCGCCGATGTCGGAGCCGTCGCCGACGACGACACCGGCGGAGATGCGGCCCTCGACCATGGAGGTGCCGAGGGTGCCGGCGTTGAAGTTGACGAAGCCCTCGTGCATGACGGTGGTGCCGGCGGCGAGGTGGGCGCCGAGGCGGACCCGGTCGGCGTCGGCGATGCGGACGCCGGCGGGCACGACGTAGTCGGTCATGCGGGGGAACTTGTCGATCGAGGTGACCTGGAGGTGCAGGCCCTCGGCGCGGGCGTTGAGCCGCACCTTCTCGATGTCGTCCACGGCGACCGGGCCGAGCGAGGTCCAGGCGACGTTGGCGAGCAGGCCGAAGAGGCCGTCCAGGCTCTGGCCGTGCGGCTTGACCAGCCGGTGGCTGAGCAGGTGGAGGCGCAGGTAGGCGTCGTGGGCGTCGAGCGGCTTGTCGTCGAGCGAGGCGATGACGGTGCGGACGGCGACCACCTCGACACCACGGCGGGCGTCCACGCCGAGGGCCTTGGCGGCGCCTTCGCCGAGGGCGTTGACGGCCTCGTCGACGTCCAGCCGCCGGGTGCCGGCGGGGCCGGGGGCGTCGGTCAGCTCGGGGGCGGGGAACCAGGTGTCGAGAACGGTGCCGTCGCCGGCGATGGTGGCGAGGCCGGCGGCGACGGCGCCGGTGGTGCGAGGAGCAGTGGTCATGACGGAAAACCTAACCGGCGGGCCCCTCCGCGGGCCAACCGGTCTCAGGTGTCGGGCCGCGTCCCTGGCGTTTCGGACGACGCGCGGACCGGGCCTTCGGCGCTTCGTTCAGCCGTCGCGGGCGAACCGCCGGCGAGGATCCGGCCGAGCATCTCGCGGGCGTACTCCTCGTCGTAGCTGCCGTCGGTGAGCAGGACCTGCAGGCAGATGCCGTCCAGGAGGGCGATGACGGCGCGGGCGGTGGCGGGGTCGGTGCGCGGGGCGAGGCAGGCGGCGACGTCCTCGGCCCATTCGGCGGCGACGGGGCGAAGGGCGGGGCGGCGCAGGGCGGCGAGGTAGAGCTCGTACTCCAGCTCCACTCCGGTCCGTTCGCCGCCGATCCACTCGCCGGTCAGCCGGGAGAGGGCGGTGGCGAGGTCGTGGCCGGGGTCGGCGAGCTCCGGGCTCTCGCGCAGCGCGCGGCCGAAGTTGTCGTTGGCCCGGCGCAGGGCGGCGACGAGGAGTTCGTCGAGGGAGGCGAAGTGGTACGTGGTGGAGCCGAGCGGCACGTCGGCCTCGGCGGCGACGGTGCGGTGGCTCAGGCCGCCGATCCCGGCGCGTCCGACCACGCGCAGGGCGGCGTCGACGATCCGCTCGCGCCGCTCGGGGTCGTGCCGCCGGGGCCGGGCCATCAGTGGGCTCCGCCGAGGTTGAGGACGGCGACCCCCGCGATGATCAGCACGATGCCGCCGATCTTGGCGGGGGTGAGGCTCTCGCCGAGGAAGAGGGCGCCGATGACGGCGACGGCGGCGGTGCCGACCCCGGACCAGATGGCGTAGGCGGTGCCGACCTGGAGGGTCTTGAGCGCCTGGGCGAGCAGCGCGAAGGCGAGGAGATAGCCGGCGCCGGTGATCAGGGAGGGCACGAGCTTGGAGAAACCCTCGCTGTACTTCATGGAGGTGGTGGCGACGATCTCCGCCGCTATGGCGCCCGCGAGCAGTCCGTATCCCATGTGTACGAGCGTACACAACGGCTGCCGATACGGTGTGCGCATGACATATCCCTCGGGGCCGTACGGATACGGATACGCTCCCCCGCCGCCACCGCCGAAGCCCGGCGTCATACCGCTGGTGCCGCTGACGTTCGGCCAGCTCCTGACGGGCGCGTTCAGTGCGTACGGGCGGTACTGGAAGCCGCTCGTCGGCGTCGCCGCGACCGCCTACGGGACGGCGACGGCGATCGTGGTCGGTGCGCTCCTGCTCGCCTGGAACGCCGTGTCGGGCACCGTCGACCGGCTCTCGAACCTGCCGAAGTACCAGGACCCCGACTGGGCCGACCTCCAGGCGCTGTTCGTCGCCTTCGGCTGCGTCTGGCTGGTCGGCGCCGTCTGCCTGGTCCTCGCCACCGGCCTGGTCCACGCCTCCGCCCCGGTCGTCGCCCAGGAGGCGGTGGTCGGCCGGCCCATCGGCCTCGGGGCCGTCTGGCGCCGCGCCTGGTCGCGCCTCGGCGCGGTGCTGGGCTCGGTCTTCCTGACCGTGCTGGCCACGTTCGTGCCGGCGGCGCTCTTCGTGCTCGGCGCCGGTTTCCTGATGGCGGGCACGATCATGGGCATCGGGGCGTCCGGGAGCGACGAGGGCGTGGGCCAGCTGATCGCCGGACTGGTGATCTTCCTGGCCGCCCTGGCGACCGTCCCCTTCGCCCTCTGGCTCTGGGTGAAGTTCAGCCTGGCCCCCGCGGCCGCCGTCATCGAGGGCAGCGGCGCCCTGGCCGCGCTGCGCCGCTCCGCCGCCCTGGTCCGCGGCTCCTGGTGGCGCGTCTTCGGCTGCACGATCGCCATGGGCGCGATCGTGGCCGTCGTCAGCTGGGCCGTCCAGCAGGTCCTCTCGATCCTCGCCTGGATCCCGATGTCGACGATGAGCTTCGACCCGGGCGACTCCCCCGGCGCGTTCCTCGCCTCGATGTCCGGCCTGATGGCCTTCGTCCTCATCGGCTCTTTCGCCGTCCAGGCCGTCCTGGCCCCCCTCCAGCCCCTGCTGTCCGCCCTCCTCTACGTGGACCAGCGCATCCGCAAGGAGAACCTGGGCCCGGTCCTGGCCCGGGCGGCCGGGGTGCTCTGAGCCGCGCTCCGACACACGGCGAAGGGCCGCACCCCCAGGGGGTGCGGCCCTTCCGGCCTGTCAGGCTCAGACGTTGAACCCGAGCGCGCGCAGCTGCTCGCGGCCGTCGTCCGTGATCTTGTCCGGACCCCACGGGGGCATCCAGACCCAGTTGATCTTCAGCTCGTTGACGATGCCGTCGGTGGCGGCCTTCGCCTGGTCCTCGATCACATCGGTCAGCGGACAGGCCGCCGACGTCAGGGTCATGTCCAGCGTCGCGACGTTCGAGTCGTCGATGTGGATGCCGTAGATCAGGCCCAGGTTGACCACGTCGATGCCCAGCTCGGGGTCGACGACGTCGTACAGCGCCTCACGGACTTCTTCCTCGGAGGCCGGCTTCATCGTGGCCTCGGCGTTCTCGGTCATGCCGACTTCCTCTCAGCGTCGGAACCCAGGGCCTGGGCCGTCGCGTCCTTCCACGCCATCCAGCTGAGCAGCGCGCACTTCACCCGGGCCGGGTACTTCGAGACACCGGCGAACGCGACCGCGTCCTCCAGGATCTCCTCCATCGCGTCGTCCGGCTCGATCTGGCCCTTGGACTGCATCAGCTCCAGGAAGGTGCCCTGGATCTTCTGCGCCTCGGCCAGCTCCTTGCCGACGAGCAGCTCGTTGAGGACGGAGGCCGAGGCCTGGCTGATGGAGCAGCCCTGGCCCTCGTACGACACGTCCTCGATGCGCGAGCCCTCGTACTTCACGCGGAGGGTGATCTCGTCACCGCACGTCGGGTTGACGTGGTGCACCTCGGCGTCGCCGTCCCGAAGACCGCGCCCGTGCGGGTGCTTGTAGTGGTCCAGGATGACGTCCTGGTACATCGAATCCAGCTTCACGAGGCGTCCCCTAGCCGAAGAAGTTCCGTACGTGCTCCAGACCCGCGACCAGGGCGTCGACCTCGGCCGGGGTGGAGTACAGATAGAACGACGCCCGCGTGGTCGCAGGAATTCCGTAGCGCAGGCAGACCGGGCGCGCGCAGTGGTGGCCCACGCGCACGGCGATGCCCTGCTCGTCGAGGACCTGGCCCACGTCGTGCGGGTGGATGTCGCCGAGCGTGAAGGAGATCGCCGCGCCGCGGTCCTCGGCCGTGGTGGGGCCGATGATCCGCAGGTCCGGGACCTCCTGGAGGCGGCGGACGGCGTACTCGGTGATCGCGTGCTCGTGGCGCGCGATGTTCTCCATGCCGATCGCCGACAGGTAGTCCACGGCCGCGCCGAGGCCGACGGCCTGGGCGATCGGGGGCGTACCCGCCTCGAACTTGTGCGGGGCCGGCGCGTAGGTGGAGGAGTGCATCGAGACGGTCTCGATCATCTCGCCGCCACCGAGGAACGGCGGCAGGTCCTCCAGGAGCTCCTGCCGTCCCCACAGCACGCCGATGCCGGTCGGGCCGCACATCTTGTGGCCGGTGAAGGCCACGAAGTCGGCCTGCAGCGCCTGCACGTCGAGCACCATGTGCGGGGCGGCCTGGGAGGCGTCGATGCAGACCAGCGCGCCGACCTCCTGGGCCCGGCGGATGATCGTCTCGACCGGGTTGACCGTACCGAGGAGGTTGGAGACCAGGGTGAAGGAGACCACCTTGGTCTTCTCGGTGATCAGCTCCTCGATGTTCGACAGGTCGAGGCGGCCCTCGTCGGTCAGACCGAACCACTTCAGCTTCGCGCCGGTGCGCTGCGCGAGCAGCTGCCACGGGACGATGTTGGAGTGGTGCTCCATCTCCGTGATGACTATCTCGGTCTCGTGGTCCACGCGGTAGGGCTCCTCGGCCCAGCCCAGCATGTTGGCCACGAGGTTGAGCGACTCGGAGGCGTTCTTGGTGAAGATCACCTCGTCGCGGCTCGGCGCGTTGATGAAGGCGGCGACCTTGTCGCGGGCGCCCTCGTACAGCGCGGTGGCCTCCTCGGCGACCGTGTAGACACCGCGGTGAACGTTGGCGTTGTGCCGCTCGTAGTACGCGTTCAGGGCGTCGAGGACCTGGCGCGGCTTCTGCGAGGTGGCCGCGGAGTCCAGGTAGACGATCTTCTTGTCGTCGTGGACCAGACGATCCAGGAGCGGGAAGTCCTTGCGGATCGCCTCGGTGTCGAGGAGGCCGGTCAGCCCCTGATGGGCGGAAGTCACGCGGATGCGCCACCCTTCACGTACTTGTCGTAGCCCTCGTTCTCCAGCTGGTCGGCGAGCTCGGCGCCACCGGACTCGACGATGCGGCCGTTCGCGAAGACGTGCACGAAGTCGGGCTTGATGTAGCGCAGGATGCGCGTGTAGTGCGTGATCAGCAGGGTGCCGACCTCGCCGGTCTCGCGGACGCGGTTGACGCCCTCGGAGACGATGCGAAGGGCGTCGACGTCGAGGCCGGAGTCGGTCTCGTCGAGGATCGCGATCTTCGGCTTGAGCAGCTCGAGCTGGAGGATCTCGTGGCGCTTCTTCTCACCGCCGGAGAAGCCCTCGTTGACGTTGCGCTCGGCGAAGGCCGGGTCCATCTGGAGCTGCTCCATCGCGGACTTGACCTCCTTCACCCAGGTGCGCAGCTTGGGCGCCTCGCCGCGCACGGCGGTGGCGGAGGTGCGCAGGAAGTTGGAGACCGAGACGCCGGGGACCTCGACCGGGTACTGCATGGCGAGGAAGACGCCGGCACGGGCGCGCTCGTCGACCGACATCTCCAGGACGTCCTCACCGTCGAGGGTGACGGTGCCGCCGGTGATCGTGTACTTCGGGTGGCCGGCCAGCGAGTACGCCAGGGTCGACTTGCCGGAGCCGTTCGGGCCCATGACGGCGTGGGTCTCGCCCTGCTTGATGGTCAGGTCGACACCCTTGAGGATCTCGCGCGGACCGTTCTCGGCCTCGACGGAGACGTGCAGGTCGTGGATTTCAAGCGTTGCCATGGGTGACTCAGGACTCCTGGGTGACGGAGACGAGCACATCGTCCCCTTCGATCTGTACGGGGTATACGGGGACGGGGCGCGTCGCGGGGAGGCCGGACGGCTTGCCGGTGCGGAGGTCGAACGCGGAGCCGTGCAGCCAGCACTCGATCTGGCAGTCCTCCACCTCGCCCTCGGAGAGGGAGACGTTCGCGTGCGAGCAGATGTCGTGGATCGCGTACACCTCGCCCTCGGTGTGGACGATGGACACCGGCGTGCCGTCGAGTTCCACCCGCTTCGGGGTGTCCTCCTCCAGCTCGCTCAGCGCACAGGCGCGGACGAAGGCCATCAGACGGACGCCTCCAGCTCGGCCTCGATCTTGGCGAGCAGGCGCTCCTGGACGTCCGGCAGGCCGATCTGCTGGACCAGCTCGGCGAAGAAGCCGCGGACGACGAGGCGGCGGGCCTCGGCCTCCGGGATGCCGCGGGACATCAGGTAGAAGAGCTGCTCGTCGTCGAAGCGGCCGGTGGCGGAGGCGTGGCCGGCGCCGGCGATCTCGCCGGTCTCGATCTCCAGGTTCGGCACGGAGTCGACCCGGGCACCGTCGGTGAGGACCAGGTTCCGGTTGAGCTCGTAGGTGTCGGTGCCCTCGGCCGCGGCCTCGATGAGGACGTCGCCGATCCAGACCGCGTGCGCGGCCTCGCCCTGCAGCGCGCCCTTGTAGGCCACGTTGGACTTGCAGTGCGGGACGTTGTGGGTGACCAGGAGGCGGTGCTCCTGGTGCTGGCCGGCGTCGGTGAAGTAGAGGCCGAAGAGCTCGGCCTCGCCGCCGGGGGCCGCGTAGGTCACGCGCGGGTGGATGCGCACGACGTCGCCGCCGAAGGTGACGACGACCGACTTGAAGGAGGCGTCGCGGCCGACCAGCGCGTTGTGCTGGGCGACGTGGACGGCCTTCTCGTCCCAGTCCTGGACGGAGACGACGGTGAGCTTGGCGCCGTCGCCGAGCACGTAGTCGACGTTGGCGGCGAGCACCGCGTCACCGGTGTGGTCGATGACCACGACGGCCTCGGCGAAGGCGCCGAGCTCGATCACCTGGTGGCCGAAGGCGACGCCGCCCTGGCCGTGCACGGCGATGCGGATCGGCTCGCTGAGGACGGCCTCCTTGGCGACGGTGACGACCGAGGCCTTCTCGAAGGAGGTGTACGCCTGGGCGGCGACCCGGTCGACCGGCGTGCCGGCCTTGCCGAGGCGCGCGTCGTCACGGCCCACGGTCTCCACGGTGACGCCCTCGGGGGCCTCGACCTCGACGCGGACGCCTTCGCCGGAGACGACGGCGGTGCCGTCGTGCAGACCGCGCAGGCGCTCCAGCGGGGTGAAGCGCCACTCCTCCTCGCGGCCGTGCGGGACCGGGAAGTCCGCCACGTCGAAGGAGGGCGGGGCGCTCATGCGCGTGGCGACGGTGGACTCGGCGGCCACCGCGATCGAGCCCGCGGTGGTGGAGCCCGCGGGGATGTTCTGAGCCTCAGCCATGGCTGTCGTGTTGCTCTCTTCCTGCGTCAAAAAGAAATCAGTGCTGCGGTACGGGCGGGGCGGGGCGAGGCCTGGGGCCTCAGCCGACCGACCCTTCCATCTGCAGCTCGATCAGCCGGTTCAGCTCCAGCGCGTACTCCATCGGCAGCTCCTTCGCGATGGGCTCGACGAAGCCGCGGACGATCATGGCCATCGCCTCGAACTCGGTGAGGCCGCGGCTCATCAGGTAGAAGAGCTGGTCCTCGGAGACCTTGGAGACGGTGGCCTCGTGGCCCATGGACACGTCGTCCTCGCGGACGTCCACGTAGGGGTACGTGTCCGAGCGGGAGATCGTGTCGACGAGCAGCGCGTCGCACAGCACGTTCGACTTGGCGCCCGGGGCACCCTCGCCGATCTCGATGAGACCGCGGTAGGAGGTGCGGCCGCCGCCTCGCGCCACCGACTTGGAGACGATGTTGGAGGAGGTGTTCGGGGCCATGTGGACCATCTTGGCGCCGGCGTCCTGGTGCTGGCCCTCGCCCGCGAAGGCGATGGACAGGGTCTCGCCCTTGGCGTGCTCGCCCATCAGGTAGACGGCCGGGTACTTCATGGTGACCTTGGAGCCGATGTTGCCGTCGACCCACTCCATGGTGGCGCCCTCGTAGGCGACGGCGCGCTTGGTCACAAGGTTGTAGACGTTGTTCGACCAGTTCTGGATGGTCGTGTAGCGGCAGCGGCCGCCCTTCTTCACGATGATCTCGACGACGGCGCTGTGCAGCGAGTCGGAGGAGTAGATCGGGGCGGTGCAGCCCTCGACGTAGTGGACGTAGGCGTCCTCGTCGACGATGATCAGCGTCCGCTCGAACTGGCCCATGTTCTCCGTGTTGATACGGAAGTAGGCCTGCAGCGGGATCTCGACGTGCACGCCCTTCGGCACGTAGATGAACGATCCGCCGGACCACACGGCCGTGTTCAGCGAGGCGAACTTGTTGTCGCCGACCGGGATGACGGTGCCGAAGTACTCCTTGAAGAGCTCCTCGTGCTCCTTCAGCGCGGTGTCGGTGTCGACGAAGATGACGCCCTGCTCCTCCAGGTCCTCGCGGATCTGGTGGTAGACGACCTCGGACTCGTACTGGGCGGCGACACCGGCGACGAGGCGCTGCTTCTCCGCCTCCGGGATGCCGAGCTTGTCGTACGTGTTCTTGATGTCCTCCGGCAGGTCCTCCCAGGACTCCGCCTGCTTCTCGGTGGACCGCACGAAGTACTTGATGTTGTCGAAGTCGATGCCGGACAGGTCGGAGCCCCAGGTCGGCATGGGCTTCTTGTCGA
This sequence comes from Streptomyces sp. NPDC020422, assembly GCF_044386705.1. Lineage (NCBI taxonomy): Bacteria > Bacillati > Actinomycetota > Actinomycetes > Kitasatosporales > Streptomycetaceae > Streptomyces > Streptomyces sp. NPDC020422. The sequence goes on from NZ_JBIRVJ010000008.1 coordinate 95,502, forward strand.
AGAGCCGCAGACCCTTGAGGCGCAGCTTCAGCATCCACTCGGGCTCGTTCTTCTTCGCGGAGATGTCGCGGACGACGTCCTCGTTGAGGCCGCGCTTGGCGGCGGCACCGGCCGCGTCCGAGTCGGCCCAGCCGTACTCGTACCGACCCAGGCCCTCGAGCTCGGGGTGGCTGATCTCGGTGGTCATGCGGGGTTCCTCCCGGCCGTGCTTGCGGATGCTGATGATGAACTGGTCTGTGGCCCCTGGGGGCTGCCGTGCGGGATGAAGGTCGTGCAGACGCCGTCACCATGCGCGATGGTGGCCAGGCGCTGGACGTGGGTCCCGAGGAGGCGGGAGAAGATCTCCGTCTCCGCCTCGCACAGCTGGGGGTACTGCTCGGCGACGTGGGCGACCGGGCAGTGGTGCTGGCAGAGCTGCTCGCCGACCGGCGCGTTGCGCGCAGTGGCAGCGTACCCGTCCGCGGTCAGCGCCTTGGCGAGAGCCTCGGTGCGTTCCTCCGGCTCGGCCGACTCGACGGCCTCGCGGTACGCGGCGGCCTGGGCCTCGACGCGGTCGCGGGCGAAGGCGGCGACGGCCGCCTCTCCCCCGGCGTTGCGCTCGATCCAGCGGAGCGCCTCGACGGCCAGGGAGTCGTACGACTGGTCGAAGGCGTCGCGGCCGCAGTCGGTGAGCGCGAAGACCTTCGCGGGGCGGCCACGGGCGCGGGTCCCGTAGACGCGCTTCTCACGGGCTTCGACGACGGAGTCGGCGACCAGCGAGTCCAGGTGGCGGCGGACGGCGGCCTGGGTGAGGCCGAGGCGCTCCGCGAGGTCGGCGACGGTCGAGGGCCCGTGATCCAGGATCGAGCGCGCGACCCGGTTGCGCGTGGAACGCTCTCGGGTCGCGAGTTCCTCCACCGGAGCCGCGCCAACGTTTTTCACAACGCCATTGTTGCGTAATTAATCGAGGAGTGACAAGCCGCCTCGTGAGCGGTGACGATGTCGTGCATCACTCAGGTAAGGCTTACCTGACCTGCGAAAACGATCATTCGTAGGACGTTTTCGGCCTGGTCTCCGGCCCGCCGGTGAACCAGTAGGAGCAGCCCACCAGCAGTCCGCCGCCGACGATGTTGCCCGGCACGGTGAACAGCAGATTGCGCAGCAGATCGCCGAAACCGGCCGTGCCGTCGAGGATCGCCAGCGAGAACAGCGCCATGTTCGCCACGCAGTGCTCGAAGCCCACCGCCACGAACACCAGCACCGGCAGCCACAGCACGAACACCTTCGCCGCGTCCCCCCGCGCCCGGTAGAACATCCAGATCGCCAGGCACACGAGCATGTTGCAGAGCACCGCCCGCCAGAACAGCTGCCCGCCCGCGAGCGCCTCCTTGCCCGCCACCAGCTCCGCCAGCATCGCCTTCGCCGACGGCGCCGACAGCACCCCGGAGGCGTGCACCATCGCCCCGAAGGCGAAGGCCCCCACGGCGTTCCCGCCCAGCGAGAGCGCCCAGCTGCCGGCCAGATCCCGCCATCCCGTACGGCCGGACAGCGCACCGAGCAGCATCACCATCACATTGCTCGTGAACAGCTGCGCCCCCGCGAACATCACGATCGTCAGCGCGACCGGGAAGACCGCCCCCTCCAGGAGCCGCGCGGCAGCCGAGTGCTGCGCCACGAACGGCGACACCGCCACCAGCAGCAGCACCTCCCCCACGCCGATGTACGCCCCCGCCAGCACCGACGACACCGCGTAGCGGCCGGGGCGCGCCAGGTCGTGCGCCTTGTGCTCGGCCTGCCCGGCCGTCTCCCGCAGGTTCTCCGCCACACTGATCACCCTGCCGACGCTAGTTCCGGCGCCGGCCGTCAGGCGCACGTAAAGGTCCCGACCCAAGGGACCCGGGCCCCGCGCCGGAGGGACCTTCGCCCCCTCTCTAGACTTCCCGGCATGCGAAACGAGTCCGTCGAGTCCGCCGTCCGGGTCCGTGGCCTGGTCAAGCGGTACGGCACGAAGACCGCCGTCGACGGCCTCGACCTCGACGTCCGGGCCGGCACCGTGACGGCCGTCCTCGGGCCCAACGGCGCCGGCAAGACCACCACGGTCGAGACCTGCGAGGGCTACCGGAAGCCGGACGCCGGCACCGTGCGCGTCCTCGGCCTCGACCCGGTCGCCGACGCCGCCGCGCTGCGCCCCCGGATCGGCGTGATGCTCCAGTCCGGCGGCGTCTACTCCGGCGCCCGCGCCGAGGAGATGCTGCGCCACATGGCCAAGCTGCACGCGCACCCGCTGGACGTCGACGCCCTGATCGAGCGCCTCGGCCTCGGCTCCTGCGGCCGGACCGCCTACCGGCGCCTCTCCGGCGGCCAGCAGCAGCGCCTCTCGCTCGCCATGGCCGTCGTGGGCCGCCCCGAACTGGTCTTCCTCGACGAGCCGACCGCCGGACTCGACCCGCAGGCCCGCCGGGCCACCTGGGACCTGGTCCGCGAGCTGCGCGCCGACGGCGTGACGGTCGTGCTCACCACCCACTTCATGAACGAGGCGGAGGAGCTCGCCGACGACGTCGCGATCATCGACGCCGGCCGGGTCGTCGCCCAGGGCAGCCCCGAGCAGCTGTGCCGCGGCGGCGCCGAGAACACCCTGCGCTTCACCGGCCGCCCCGGCCTCGACCTCGGCTCGCTCCTGAAGGCCCTGCCGGACGGCACCGCCGCGACGGAGCCCACCCCGGGCTCGTACCGGCTGACCGGCACGGTCGACCCCCAGCTGCTCGCCACCGTCACCAGCTGGTGCGCGCAGCACGGCGTGATGCCCGACCGGATCTCGGTCGAGCGCCACACCCTCGAAGACGTTTTTCTTGAGCTGACCGGCAAGGAGCTGAGGTCATGAAGCGGGGCGACACGGCGATCCGCGGGGGGTCCGGGGGTCGTCCCCCGGGCAGGCACGGGCTTGAGCTGACCGGCAAGGAGCTGAGGTCATGAAGCGGGGCGACACGGCGATCCGCCGGGGGTCCGGGGGTCGTCCCCCGGGCAGGCACGGGCTTGAGCTGACCGGCAAGGAGCTGCGCGGATGAGCACGGGTACGTACGCGCCGAAGCCGGGAGCGGCCCCGGTCGGCCGGATGATCGCCGCGCAGACCGCCCTGGAGACCCGGATGCTGCTGCGCAACGGCGAGCAGCTGCTCCTCACGGTGGTCATCCCCTCCCTGCTGCTGGTGCTCTTCTCGACGGTGGACATCGTCGACACGGGCACGGACAAGGCCGTCGACTTCCTCGCCCCGGGCGTCCTCGCGCTCGCCGTGATGTCCACCGCCTTCACCGGCCAGGCCATCGCCACCGGCTTCGAGCGCCGCTACGGGGTGCTCAAGCGGCTCGGGGCCTCGCCGCTGCCCCGCTGGGCGCTGATGGCCGCCAAGACGCTGTCGGTGCTGGTCACCGAGGTCCTCCAGGTCGCGCTCCTGACGTGCATCGCGCTCGCCCTGGGCTGGTCGCCGCAGGGGAACGCCGCCTCCGTCCTGCTCCTGCTCGTCCTCGGCACCGCCGCCTTCTCCGGGCTCGGCCTCCTGATGGCCGGCACGCTGAAGGCGGAGGCGACGCTGGCCGCGGCCAACCTGGTCTTCCTGCTGCTCCTGGTGGGCGGCGGGGTCATGGTGCCGCTGGAGAAGTTCGGCGCCGCCGGCGACGTGCTCGCCTTCCTGCCCATCTCCGCGCTCTCCGACGGGCTGCGGGACGTGCTCCAGGACGGCGCCGGGATGCCCTGGGGCGACGCGCTGATCCTCGCGGTGTGGGCGGTGCTCGGGCTCGGCGCGGCGGCCCGGTTCTTCCGCTGGGAGTAGGCCGGGCGGGCCCGGAGGGTGAGCGCCCGGTGACGTTTCGCGGCACAAACGCCCGGAACACACCCCTCGTGAAAACGCGCACAAGCCCGCGCCTACGATAGGGCCCGTGCTGACCCCCCTCGCCTTCATCGCCCAGCGCTGGACCCCGTCCCCCCGGACGCTCCGGCGCGCCGCGCTCTCCGCCGTCGTGATGAGCGTGGTCATCATCGTCACCGGCGGCGCGGTCCGGCTGACCGGCTCCGGTCTCGGCTGCGACACCTGGCCCAAGTGCACGGACGACAGCCTCATCGTCACCGCCGAGCAGGGCTTCCACGGCTTCGTCGAGTTCGGCAACCGCATGCTGACCTACGTCCTGTCGGCGGCCGTCGGCTGGGCGATCATCGCGGCCCGCTCCGCCAAGCCCCGGCGCCGGAGCCTCACCCGGCTCGGCTGGGCCCAGTTCTGGATCGTGATGAGCAACGCCGTCATCGGCGGCGTCACGGTGTGGATGGGGCTCAACCCGTGGACCGTGGCCGGTCACTTCCTGGCCGCGAACTCTCTGCTCACGGTGGCGGTCATCACCTGGCACCGCACCGGCGAGGGCGACGGCACCCCCAAGCCGCGCGTCCCGCGCCCGGTCCGCAAGCTGTCCTGGGCGATCGTCCTGGTCTCCGCGCTGCTCATCGCGCTGGGCACGACGGTGACGGGCGCCGGCAAGCACGCGGGCGACTCCAGCGACGTGCCGCGGATGCCCTGGGACTGGACGAACGCGGCCCACGTCCACGCCATCGCCGCCTGGGTGGTGGTCGCCCTGGCCCTCGCGATGTGGCTGGTGCTGCGCGTGGTGGACGCCCCGGACGACACCCGGGCACGGGCCAGGGACCTGCTGATCGTGCTGTTCGCGCAGGGGATCATCGGCTACGTCCAGTACTTCACCGGCGTGCCCGAGCTCCTGGTCGCCGCGCACATGCTGGGCTCCTCCCTGATGTGGATCGCGGTGCTGCGGCTGGCCCTGAGCCTGCGCGAGCGCCCGACGACGACCCCGGGCATCCCGGCCCAGCCGGACGCGGAACTCGCGACCGCCTGAGACCGGGCCCCGGCCCGCCCGCCGGTCCGTTCCTCACCCCAGTCCGTACACCCGTCGCGCGTTCCCCGCCGCGATCATGTCGGCGACCCGCTGGGCGTCCGTACGGGACCAGGCGCCGTCGCCGACCCACTCGCCCAGGACCCGGGCGAGGGCGCCGCGGAAGATGCTGGCGGCGACGACGTGCAGCTCCGGCAGGGCGCGGGCGCCGCTGGAGTAGAGGAGCTTGCCGAAGGGCGCCAGCTCCAGGAACTCGGCCAGCACCCCCGCGGCCCTGGCCCCGGTGCGCGCGACGACCGGTCCGAGGTCCGCGTAGACGTGCGGGAAGCGCGCCGCGAGCCCCGCCGCCTGGCGGTGGTGCGGGTAGCCGTGCAGCAGCACCAGGTCCGTGCCGAGTCCGCCGGTGGCGGCGGCGAAGCCGGCCAGGGAGCCGGGGTCCCGCTCCCCCACGTGCAGCTGGAGCGGCCGGCCCGTCCCGAGCGCGACCCACAGCAGGTGGCGCAGCAGCACCGGGTCGTCCACCGCCCCGCCGACCGCCCGCCGGGCCAGCCAGCGCCCGGCCGCGCCGCGCACCTCGCCGGGTCCGGGCGGCTCGGGGACGGCCGCGAGCCCGCCCCGTACGCCCGCGACGGAGGTGAAGGCGACGGCTCCCGCGGCGGCCGCGTGGACGGCCTCGGCGAGGTTGGCCAGGAGGGCCTCGACGGTGCCGGAGGTGTCGGCGACCTGCTGGGCGAGGAGTTCGAGCCGGACGATCTCGTGCGCGGCGGCTCCCCCGGTCGCGGCGAGCTCGGCGGGGCCGGTCAGGTCGCCGGGGAGCCCGGTGTCGACCAGGTAGGTGGCGATCCCGGAGGCCCGCAGCAGGCGCCGGCCGGACTCGACGACGCCGAGTTCACGGCGCCTGGCGAGATAGCGGGCGGGCGGGCAGTGCGGTTCGAGTCCGAGGAGCGGCGGACACCAGCGGCGTACCGCGAAGCCGGTCTGGGTGTCGAAGAAGGTGGTGCCGGCCGCCGGGAGCGCGGCGGCGGGGGCGAGGTGCGTCTCGAAGCTGCCGAGGCCGAGCTCCGTACGGAGCACCCCGTGGCAGTACTGGTCCACCAGGCTCGGAGTGTGGATCATCGGGGGCTCCCACGTGAGGACGGGCTTCCACCCCTCCTAACGGGTGAGCCCCGCGCGAGGTTGTTGCCTTGCGGCGTCAGCCGTCGGAGGGCCCGCCGACCTGGATACCGGCCATTCGGGTCCACTCGTAGGGACCGGTGACGACCTTGGCGGCGAACTCGCCGTCGAACTCCTCGTGGAGGGTGAGACCGGCCTTCTCGGCGGCCAGCTGGGCGGTCGCGTACGTCGGTGCCACCAGGTCGCCCCAGCCGCCGTCCTCGCCCACGAGGACGATCCGGGTCCCGGCCTGGCCGATGTGGGCGAGCTGGCCCTCGGCGCCGCCGTGCTTCGTGGAGAACGCCTTGATCTGCTTGGCGAGCTTCGCCGCCCTGCGCTCCGCCTGCTTCGTGTCTGCCATGGCAAGGATGCTACTCGCGGGTAGATCAATCGGCGACGGCCGGGGCACGTGGCGTGGGCCACGCGCCCCGGCCGTCGACCGGGTCCGTAGGGACGAGACGCCCCTAGCGCAGGAAGGGGTCCACCGCGACCGCCACGAAGAGCAGCGAGACATAGGTGATGGACCAGTGGAAGAGGCGCATCTCCTTGAGCTTGGCGCCCGTGGCGCCCGCCTTGGCCCGGTTGAGCAGGGCGTGCGCCTCCCACAGCCACCAGCCGCCGGTCGCCAGCGCCACGGCGGTGTAGAACCAGCCGGTGTAGCCCAGCGGGGTGAGCAGCAGGGAGACGGCGACCATGACCCAGCTGTAGAGCACGATCTGCTTGGCGACGACCTTGTTGGTGGCGAGCACCGGCAGCATGGGCACGCCCGCGCGGGCGTAGTCGTCCTTCACCTTCATCGACAGCGGCCAGTAGTGCGGCGGCGTCCAGAAGAAGATGACGAGGAAGAGGATGACCGCGGCCCACGACATCGAGTTCGTGACGGCCGACCAGCCGATGAGCACCGGCAGACAGCCCGCGATGCCGCCCCAGACGATGTTCTGGGCGGTGCGCCGCTTGAGGATCATCGTGTAGACCACGACGTAGAAGAGGAGCGCGCCGAGCGAGAGGGCGGCCGACAGCCAGTTGACGAGCAGCCCGAACCAGAGCGTGGAGACCACAGCGAGGGTGAGTCCGAAGACCAGCCCCTCACGCGGAGTGAGCACGCCGGTGACGAGCGGACGCTGGGACGTGCGGTCCATCAGGGCGTCGATGTCCCGGTCGATGTACATGTTCAGCGCGTTTGCGCCACCCGCCGACAGATATCCGCCGAAACACGTGGCGAGCACGAGCCACAGATCGGGCACGCCCTGTTCGGCGAGGAACATCACCGGAACGGTGGTGATGAGCAGCAGCTCGATGATCCGCGGCTTGGTCAGCGCCACGAATGCCTTGACGCGGGCCCCGAACGGCCGATGGCCCCCCGGGCTGGGAGTCAAGACGACCCCTGCGGGTCGGGACTCGACGGCCGTCACGCACACCCCTGACAGAGAAATTCCCAGCAAGCTCCCCGGATGAAAACGGGGTAAAGACTTGCGCGTACCACGCCACTGTAGACGTTGCCCATACGCCGATCTTCGCGGGGGTGGGGTCGTGTTGGCGGGGGCGCGTCCCAAGGGGTGGACGTGCCCCTCGTCCGCCTCGGGAGGCGAACTCCCGCGGGCCCCGGCAGTCTTTGCTGTGAGCGCACATATGAGCGGCATGAACACGAAAAGAGGGACGAATTCCGGGGGTAGGCTCGACATCGCCGGGACACCCTCAGTCACCGGCTACAGACATGCGGAGAGGAGCCCTGACTCAGGGTGAGCACTAAGCCGACGACCACAGACCTCGAGTGGACCGAACTGGACCAGCGGGCCGTGGACACCGCCCGCATCCTTGCCGCCGACGCCGTTCAGAAGGTCGGAAACGGCCATCCCGGTACGGCGATGAGCCTGGCGCCCGCCGCGTACACCCTCTTCCAGAAGGTGATGCGGCACGACCCGGCCGACCCGGAATGGGTGGGCCGCGACCGCTTCGTGCTCTCCGCCGGGCACTCGTCCCTGACCCTCTACACCCAGCTCTACCTGGGCGGCTTCGGTCTCGAGCTCGACGACCTGAAGGCCTTCCGCACCTGGGGCTCGAAGACCCCGGGCCACCCGGAGTACGGCCACACGGCCGGCGTGGAGACGACCACCGGCCCGCTGGGCCAGGGCGTCGCGAACGCGGTGGGCATGGCCATGGCCGCCCGCTACGAGCGCGGCCTGTTCGACCCGGAGGCCCCCCAGGGCACCTCTCCCTTCGATCACCGCGTCTACGTGATCGCCGGTGACGGCTGCCTCCAGGAGGGCATCTCCGCCGAGGCCTCCTCGCTCGCCGGACACCAGAAGCTCGGCAACCTGATCCTGCTGTGGGACGACAACCACATCTCGATCGAGGGCGACACCGAGACCGCCGTGTCCGAGGACACGATGAAGCGGTACGAGGCCTACGGCTGGCACGTGCAGCGCGTGGAGCCGCAGGCCAACGGCGACCTGGACCCGGCCGCCCTGTACGCCGCGATCAAGGCCGCCGAGGCCGAGACCGAGCGCCCCTCGTTCATCGCGATGCGCTCGATCATCGCCTGGCCGGCGCCGAACGCCCAGAACACCGAGGCCGCGCACGGCTCGGCGCTGGGCGACGAGGAGATCGCCGCCACCAAGCGCGTCCTGGGCTTCGACCCGGAGCAGACCTTCGAGGTCACCGACGAGGTCATCGCGCACACCCGCGCCCTCGGCGACCGCGGCCGCGAGGCCCGCGCCGCGTGGGAGAAGTCGCTGGCCGAGTGGCGCACCGCCAACCCGGAGCGGGCGGCCGAGTTCGACCGCATCCAGGCCAACGAGCTCCCGGCCGGCTGGGAGGAGAAGCTCCCGGTCTTCGAGGCGGGCAAGGGCATCGCGACGCGTGCCGCGTCGGGCAAGGTCCTGCAGGCGCTCGGCGCGGTGATCCCGGAGCTGTGGGGCGGCTCGGCCGACCTCGCCGGCTCCAACAACACCACGATCGACAAGTCGTCCTCCTTCCTCCCGGAGGGCAACCCGCTCCCCGAGGCGGACAAGTACGGCCGGACGATCCACTTCGGCATCCGCGAGCACTCGATGGCCGCGGAGATGAACGGCATCGCCCTGCACGGCAACACGCGCGTCTACGGCGGCACCTTCCTGGTGTTCTCCGACTACATGCGCAACGCCGTGCGCCTGTCCGCGCTGATGCACCTGCCGGTGACGTACGTGTGGACGCACGACTCGATCGGCCTGGGCGAGGACGGCCCGACCCACCAGCCGGTGGAGCACCTGGCCTCGCTGCGCGCGATCCCGGGTCTGAACGTGGTCCGCCCGGCCGACGCCAACGAGACGGCGATCGCCTGGCGCGAGATCATGAAGCGGCACACCAAGGTCTTCGGCAAGGGCGCCCCGCACGGTCTCGCCCTCACCCGCCAGGGCGTGCCGACCTACGCGCCGAACGAGGACGCGGCCAAGGGCGGCTACGTGCTGTTCGAGGCCGAGGGCGGCGAGGCGCAGCTGATCCTCATCGCGACCGGCTCCGAGGTGCACCTGGCCGTCGAGGCCCGGGAGCAGCTGCAGGCCGCAGGCGTCCCGACCCGGGTGGTCTCGATGCCGTCGGTGGAGTGGTTCGAGGAGCAGGAGCAGGCGTACAAGGACTCGGTTCTGCCGCCGTCCGTCGCGGCGCGTGTCGCGGTCGAGGCCGGCATCGGTCTGACCTGGCACAAGTACGTCGGCGACGCCGGCCGGATCGTCTCGCTGGAGCACTTCGGTGCCTCGGCCGACGCCAAGGTCCTGTTCCGCGAGTTCGGGTTCACGCCGGAGGCGATCGTCGCCGCCGCCCGGGAATCCCTGGACGCCGTCGCGCGCTGACGCGCATACGTACGACTTAATGGAGATGCAATTCCCATGACAGACGCTCTCAAGCGCCTCTCCGACGAAGGCGTCGCGATCTGGCTGGACGACCTTTCGCGCAAGCGGATCACGTCCGGCAACCTGGCCGAGCTCATCGACCAGAGCCATGTGGTCGGTGTGACCACCAACCCGTCCATCTTCCAGAAGGCGATCACCTCGGGCGACGGTTACGAGCAGCAGCTCGCCGACCTGGCCTCCCGCAAGGTGACCGTGGACGAGGCCATCCGCATGATCACGACGGCTGACGTGAGGGACGCCGCCGACATCCTGCGCCCGGTCTTCGAGGCGACCGACGGCCAGGACGGCCGGGTCTCCATCGAGGTGGACCCCCGTCTGGCCCACGAGACGGTCCCCACCATCGCCGAGGCCAAGCAGCTGGCCTGGCTGGTGGACCGCCCCAACACCCTCATCAAGATCCCGGCCACCAAGGCGGGTCTGCCGGCGATCACCGAGGTCATCGGCCTCGGCATCAGCGTCAACGTGACGCTGATCTTCTCGCTGGAGCGCTACCGCGCGGTCATGGACGCCTACCTGGCCGGCCTGGAGAAGGCCCGCGAGCGCGGCCTCGACCTGTCGAAGATCCACTCCGTGGCGTCCTTCTTCGTGTCCCGCGTGGACACCGAGATCGACAAGCGCCTCGACACCATCGGCACCGACGAGGCGAAGGCCCTCAAGGGCAAGTCCGCCCTGGCCAACGCGCGTCTCGCCTACGAGGCGTACGAGGAGGTCTTCTCCTCCGAGCGCTGGGCCGCCCTGGACAAGGCGCAGGCCAACAAGCAGCGTCCGCTGTGGGCCTCGACCGGCGTCAAGGACCCGGCGTACAAGGACACCCTGTACGTGGACGACCTGGTCGCCCCGGGCACGGTGAACACCATGCCGGAGGCCACGCTGGAGGCCACCGCCGACCACGGCGCGATCACCGGCGACACCATCCGCGGCACGTACGAGGAGTCCCGCCAGGTGCTCGACGCCGTGGCGAAGCTCGGCATCTCGTACGACGACGTCGTCCAGCTCCTGGAGGACGAGGGCGTCGACAAGTTCGAGGCGTCCTGGAACGACCTGCTCAAGTCGACCGAGGCGGAGCTCGCCCGCCGCGCACCTTCGGAGGCGTAATCACCTTGAGCGCAGTCACCGGAGCCAACCCGCTCCGTGACGCCGCAGACCGACGGCTCCCGCGCATCGCGGGGCCGTCGGGTCTGGTGATCTTCGGCGTCACGGGCGATTTGTCCCGTAAGAAGCTGATGCCCGCGGTCTACGACCTCGCGAACCGAGGACTGCTGCCGCCGGGCTTCTCGCTGATCGGCTTCGCCCGTCGCGAGTGGCAGGACGAGGACTTCGCACAGGAGGTCCACGACGCCGTCAAGCAGCACGCCCGCACCCCGTTCCGCGAGGAGGTGTGGCAGCAGCTGATCCAGGGGATGCGCTTCGTCCAGGGCGACTTCGACGACGACGACGCCTTCGAGCAGCTGAAGACCACCATCGAGGAGCTGGACAAGGCACAGGGCACCGGCGGCAACTTCGCCTTCTACCTGTCCGTGCCGCCGAAGTTCTTCCCCCTGGTCGTCCAGCAGCTCAAGAAGCACGGCCTGGCCGACCAGAAGAACGGCTCCTGGCGCCGCGCGGTCATCGAGAAGCCCTTCGGCCACGACCTGGCCTCCGCCAAGGAGCTCAACGAGGTCGTCCACGAGGTCTTCCCGCCCGAGGCGGTCTTCCGCATCGACCACTACCTCGGCAAGGAGACCGTCCAGAACATCCTGGCGCTCCGCTTCGCCAACACCCTCTTCGAGCCGATCTGGAACCGGTCGTACGTCGACCACGTGCAGATCACCATGGCCGAGGACATCGGCATCGGCGGCCGGGCCGGGTACTACGACGGCATCGGCGCCGCCCGTGACGTCATCCAGAACCACCTGCTCCAGCTGCTCGCGCTGACCGCGATGGAGGAGCCCGCCTCCTTCGACGCCGACGCGCTCGCGGCGGAGAAGACCAAGGTGCTCGGCGCGGTGAAGCTGCCGAAGGACCTCGGCAAGTCCACCGTGCGCGGCCAGTACGCGGCCGGGTGGCAGGGCGGCGAGAAGGCCGTCGGCTACCTCCAGGAAGACGGCATCGACCCGCAGTCGAAGACCGACACCTATGCGGCGATCAAGCTGGAGATCGACAACCGCCGCTGGGCGGGCGTCCCCTTCTACCTGCGCACCGGCAAGCGCCTGGGCCGCCGGGTCACCGAGATCGCGGTGGTCTTCCAGCGCGCCCCGCACTCCCCCTTCGACCAGACGGCGACGGAGGAGCTCGGCCAGAACGCGCTCGTCATCCGGGTCCAGCCGGACGAGGGCGTCACCATGCGGTTCGGCTCCAAGGTGCCGGGCACGCAGATGGAGGTCCGGGACGTGTCGATGGACTTCGCCTACGGCGAGTCCTTCACCGAGTCCAGCCCCGAGGCCTACGAGCGGCTCATCCTCGACGTCCTGCTCGGCGACTCCAACCTCTTCCCGCGGGTCGAGGAGGTCGAGCTGTCCTGGAAGATCCTCGACCCGATCGAGCAGTTCTGGGACAAGCACGGCAAGCCCGCGCAGTACCAGTCCGGGACCTGGGGTCCGGTCGAGGCGGACGAGATGCTCGCACGAGACGGCAGGAGCTGGCGCCGGCCATGAAGACCGACCTGACGGACACCACGTCCTCCAAGATCAACAAGGCGCTGGTGCTCGGGCGGCGGGCCATCGGCACCCCGGCCGTCGGCATGGTGCTCACCCTCGTCATCGTCACCGACGAGGAGAACGCCTACGACGCGCTGAAGGCGGCCAACGAGGCGTCCCGCGAGCACCCCTCGCGGACCCTCGTCGTCATCAAGCGGGTCTCGCGCTCCGCGCGGGACCGTGCCAAGGCGCGGCTCGACGCCGAGGTCCGCCTCGGCGCCGACGCCAGCACCGGCGAGACGGTCGTGCTCCGGCTGTACGGCGAGGTCGTCGACCACGCCCAGTCGGTGGTGCTGCCGCTGCTGCTGCCGGACGCGCCCGTCGTCGTCTGGTGGCCGGTGAACGCGCCGACCGACCCGGCGAACGACCCGCTGGGCGCCCTCGCCCAGCGCCGTGTGACCGACACGTACGCCGCCGAGCAGCCCATCCAGGAGCTGACCGCGCGCGCGGACGCGTACACCCCGGGCGACACGGACCTGTCGTGGACCCGGATCACGCCGTGGCGTTCGATGCTGGCCGCCGCGCTGGACCAGGTCGAGTGCGAGGTCACCTCGGCCGAGGTCGAGGGCGAGGAGTTCAACCCCAGTGTCGAGCTGCTCGCCATGTGGCTCGCGGACCGGCTGAAGATCCCGGTGCGGCGCTCGAAGTCGACGGGCCCCGGTCTCACCTCCGTACGGATGGAGACCAACGCCGGCCCCATCGTGCTCGACCGGCCGGACGCCTCGCTCGCCACGCTCTCCATCCAGGGGCAGCCGGACCGTGCCGTGGCGCTCAAGCGCCGTGACACGGCCGAGCTGATCGCGGAGGAGCTGCGCCGGCTCGACCCGGACGACACCTACGCCTCGGCGCTGCGGTTCGGTCTGGAGCGGCTCGACGAGGAGGCGGCGACCACCGCCCCCGTGCCCGCCCTGGAGGACCCGCAGGTGGCGGACCCGCAGGCCGAGGCCCCGGCTCCGGCTCGGGCGGCGAAGGCCGCGAAGAAGGCCCCGGCCAAGAAGGCGGCGGCCAAGTGAGCGCCCCCCAGCTCGTCGTCCACCGCGACAAGGAGCTGATGGCGCAGGCAGCGGCGGCCCGGCTGATCACCAGGATCGTGGACGCCCAGTCCGCCCGCGGCACCGCCTCGGTGGTGCTCACCGGCGGCCGCAACGGCAACGGGCTGCTGGCGGCGCTGAGCGCCGCGCCGGCGCGGGACGCGATCGACTGGTCCCGGCTCGACCTGTGGTGGGGCGACGAGCGCTTCCTGCCCGAGGGCGACCCGGAGCGCAACGTCACCCAGGCCCGTGAGGCGCTGCTCGACAGCGTCCCGCTGGACCCGGCCCGGGTGCACGCGATGCCGGCCTCCGACGGCCCGTTCGGCGGTGACGTCGAGGCGGCCGCCGCCGCCTACGCGGCGGAGCTCGCGGCGGCCTGCGGTCCCGGCGACCACGGCGGGGTGCCGACCTTCGACGTGCTGATGCTGGGCGTCGGCCCGGACACGCACGTGGCCTCGCTCTTCCCCGAGCTGCCGGCGGTCCGCGAGACCGAGCGGACGGTGGTGGGGGTGCACGGCGCGCCGAAGCCGCCGCCGACCCGGGTCACGCTGACCCTGCCGGCGATCCGGGCCGCGAAGGAGGTCTGGCTGCTCGCGGCCGGCGAGGACAAGGCGAAGGCGGCTGCCATCGCGCTGTCCGGCGCGGGCGAGGTGCAGGCCCCGGCGGCGGGTGCCCACGGGCGCTCGCGCACGCTGTGGCTGCTGGACGCGGCCGCGGCCTCGGAGCTGCCGCGGAGCCTGTATCCGCCGGCGACGGCCTGAGCCCGAACGGGCGTCACGGAGGCCCGGTTCACCTGACGGTGAGCCGGGCCTCCGGCGTGTCCGGGGCTTCCACGGGCTCCAGGAAGGGCGTGAGGAGGTCCGGCACCGCCTCGGCGGCGAAGGCCAGGCCCTGGCTCTCGCCCGCGTCGTAGACGGCGTACGCGCCCTCGCCGGCGGCCGTCGTGGCGCTGAGGGTGAGCACCCCGGCCCGCCGCTGGAACCAGGACTGCTTGACGGTCCAGCCGATCACCCCGGCCCGCTGGAGGGCGACCGTGGAGCGGCGCAGCGTGCCCGAACGGGTCACCAGGTAGGCGCCGCTGACGCCGTGTCCGAGATTGCGGTACGCGTCGCGGGCGAGGAGCAGCGCGAGGGGGGTGAGGACGGCGGCGAGGACGGCCGCCGCGTAGCCGAGGACCGGGGTGAGCCGGGCGCCGAGGACGGCGAGGACCGCCGCCGGCCCGAGCCCGGCCCACAGCGCCCAGCCGGTCCTGCGGCGGAGCGCGGCGCGGGGGTGCGCGGCGAGCGGGGCGCCGGTGGGCGGTTCGGTCTCGCGCAGGACCTGGGCGGCGACCCGGTGGGCCACGGCCCGCGGCACCGGGGGCACCAGGTTCTTGAGGTCGCCGTGCTTGTCGTCGTCGTCCTGGGCGAGTCCGGTGGCGACGGCGTCGAGGCGGGCGGCGCGGAAGAGGCGTACGCCCAGGGGCTCGACCAGCTCGACCCCGCGCAGCCTGCGCTCCTCCAGGGAGATCGAGCGGGCGGTGAACAGGCCGCGGCGGACCCGCAGGGTGCCGCCCGGTTCGCGTTCCAGGCGGTAGCGGAACCACATCTCGACCCACAGGCCGAGGGCGCCGACCAGTCCTGCGACGGCGGCGAGCAGGGCGAGGTCGACGATCATCCAGGGCAGCGAGACGTCCTCGAAGCGCTCGCCTATCCAGTGGATGACCTCCTCCTGGGCGCCGAACCAGTCGCTGACCTGCATGACCGCGCCGGCGGCCGCGGTGGCGAGCAGCGGGGTGACGAAGGAGACCGGGGCGTAGCGGATCCAGCGCGGGTCGACGGCGGCGAGGACGCCGTCGTGGGAGGGGTCCTCGGGCGCCTCGGCGCGGGCGAGCAGGGTGCGGCGGAGGTGTTCGCCCTCGGCGCGGGTGACCAGGTCGAGTTCGAGGGTGGACTCGCCGTCGGTGTGCTCGCCGGTGCCGATCCTGACCTTGACCAGGCCGAGGACGCGTTCGAGCGGGTTGGCGGTGAGGTCGACGCTGCGGATGCGCTCACGGGCCAGGGAGCGGCGTTTGACGACGGCGAGGCCGGTGTGGAGCTCGACCAGTTCGGCGCCGACGCGGTAGCGGGTGCGGCGCAGTCTGACCCAGTCGGCGGCTGCCCCGCCGCCGATGAGCAGGGTGGCTCCGGCGAGCACCCAGGCGGCGGCCTGCCAGGCGGGACGGGAGCCGGAGGAGAGGCTGAGGAAGGCGGGCAGGGCGGCGCCGCCGGCGACGCCGCACAGGACGGCGACGCCGGCCAGGAGGGTGCGGGGGTGGAGCCGGCGCCAGTCCTGGGGGTCGCTCATGTCGCGTCCCCGGGGGTGTCCCGGGTGATCGCGGTGAGCCGCTCGGCGAGCTCGGCGGCGAGCTCGTGGTCGAGGCCTTCGATGCGCAGGGCCCCCTTGGAGGAGGCGGTGGTGACGGTGACCGTGGCGAGGCGGAAGGTCTGCTCCAGCGGTCCCCGCACCGTGTCGACGGTCTGGATCCGGGACATGGGGGCGATCCGCCACTCCTGCCAGAGGGCCCCGGTCCGCACGTAGACGGCGTCCTCGGTGACCTCCCAGCGGTGCACCCGGAACCACCAGAGGGGGAGGAGGGCGGTGCAGGCGAGCCCGAGGACCGCCACGATCGCGGCGGCGCCGGCCAGCCAGCCCCTGGCCGGGGTGATCAGCCAGCCGAGCACGGCCAGGACGGCCACCGGCACGGCCGTGGTCACCAGGAGCTGCACCCGCCACCAGGGGACGGCACGGCCGTCCACGGCGTTCCTCGGCGGGCGCAGCCGCACCGCCCCCTCCCCCAGGGTCATCGTCAGCCCCGGCCGCGCAGCGAGCGGTAGGCGGAGACGAGCGCGGCGGTGGAGGAGTCGAGCTGCTCGCCGCCCTTGCCCTGGGTCAGCACCGGCTCGATCTTCTTGGCGAGGACCTTGCCGAGCTCGACGCCCCACTGGTCGAAGGAGTCGATGTTCCAGACGGCGCCCTGGACGAAGACCTTGTGCTCGTAGAGCGCGACGAGCTGACCGAGCACGGACGGGGTCAGCGCGTCGGCCAGGATCGTGGTGGTGGGGTGGTTGCCCTTGAAGGTCTTGTGCGGGACGAGCTCCTCCGCGACGCCCTCGGCCCGCACCTCCTCGGGGGTCTTGCCGAAGGCGAGCGCCTGGGTCTGGGCGAAGAAGTTCGCCATCAGCAGGTCGTGCTGGGCGACCAGGCCGGGCAGCAGGTCGGCGACGGGCTCGGCGAAGCCGATGAAGTCGGCCGGGATGACCTTGGTGCCCTGGTGGATCAACTGGTAGTAGGCGTGCTGGCCGTTGGTGCCGGGGGTGCCCCAGACGACCGGGCCGGTCTGCCAGTCCACCGGCTGCCCGTCACGGGTCACGGACTTGCCGTTGGACTCCATGTCGAGCTGCTGGAGGTAGGCGGCGAACTTCGACAGGTAGTGGGAGTACGGCAGCACGGCGTGCGACTGGGCGTCGAAGAAGGCGCCGTACCAGATGCCGAGGAGGCCGAGCAGCAGCGGCGCGTTCTCCTCCGGCGGGGCGGTGCGGAAGTGCTCGTCGACGAGGTGGAAGCCGTCGAGCATCTCGCGGAAGGCGTCCGGTCCGATGGCGATCATCAGCGAGAGCCCGATGGCGGAGTCGTACGAGTAGCGGCCGCCGACCCAGTCCCAGAACTCGAACATGTTCGCCGTGTCGATGCCGAACTCCTCGACCTTCTCGGCGTTGGTCGACAGGGCCACGAAGTGCTTGGCGACGGCCTCCTGGCCGGCCCGCAGCCCGGTGAGGAGCCAGTTGCGGGCGGAGGTGGCGTTGGTGATCGTCTCGATGGTGGTGAAGGTCTTCGAGGCGACGATGAAGAGCGTCTCGGCCGGGTCGAGGTCGCGGACGGCCTCGTGCAGGTCGGCGCCGTCCACGTTGGAGACGAAACGGAACGTCAGGTCGCGCTGGGTGTAGGAGCGCAGGACCTCGTAGGCCATGGCGGGGCCGAGGTCCGAGCCGCCGATCCCGATGTTGACGATGTTCTTGACCGGCTTGCCGGTGTGCCCGGTCCACCGTCCGGCGCGCACCGTGTCCGCGAAGGCGGCCATCTTGTCGAGGACGGCGTGCACCTCGGGGACGACGTTCACGCCGTCCACCTCGATCACCGCGTCGCGCGGGGCGCGCAGCGCGGTGTGCAGGACCGCCCGGTGCTCGGTGTTGTTGATCTTGTCGCCGCGGAACATGGCGTCGCGCAGGCCGGCGACGTCGGTCGCGACGGCCAGCTCGCGCAGCAGCGCCAGCGTCTCCTCGGTGACGAGGTTCTTGGAGTAGTCCAGATACAGGTCGCCGACGCGCAGCGTGTAGTCGGTGCCGCGCCCGGGGTCGGCGGCGAACAGCTCGCGCAGATGGGTGTCGCCCAGCTGCTCGCGGTGCTTGCCGAGGGCCGCCCACTCGGGCAGCTGGTTGAGCCTGCTACGGCCTTCGTTACTCATCTCGGACATCGCCCATTTCTTCGTCTCACTGCGTGTGTGCCCCGCTGCCCCACCAACCTAATTGATCCGGTGTGCGAAACGCGTTCAGTGACCGCCGCGGTGCAGCCGTCCCGCGTAGCGCGCTTCGAGTACGGCGTTGCGTTCGTGGCCGCCGGGCAGGTTGGCGGAGACGTACACGGGCGGCTCGTGCCCCTCCGCGAGCAGCAGCGCGACGGCGTCGGCGACGACCATCTGGACGAGCAGCGAGGAGGTGAGCGTCGAGATCCCGCACAGCGCCGCACCGCCGGGCAGCGGAAGCACGGCGTCCCCCGCGGGTGCGCAGTTGTCGAGCACGGCGTCGCCGAGATCGGCGAGGCGTCTGCCGCTCGGGTGCAGCGCCGGGACGGCGTGGGTGTGCTCCAGGGAGGTGAGCGCGACGAGCCGGTGGCCGGCCGCGGTGACCTTGAGGGCCATGTCGACGATCGAGTTGTTGACCCCCGAGTTGGAGATGATGACGAACAGGTCCTGGGGCCGGGGCGTGGCGAGCGCGTAGAGCCGGTCGGCGAGCCCCGGGGACCGTTCGAGCAAGGGATCCCACAGCACCGCGGGGTCCTCGCCGCCCCGGAGCACGAGATCGGCGAGGGCGATCCGGCTCGTGGGCACGAACCCCCCGGCCCGCCCGGCGACCTCGAGCGCGGCGGCCTGCGAGTGCCCGGTCCCGAAGGCGTGGATCACCCCGTCGGCGGCCACACAGTCGGCGAAGAGCCGCGCGGCGACGGGGACGGAACCCTTGTTGACAGCCACGGCCCGTTCGAGGGCGGTACGGGCGTGATCGGCGAACTGGGCGGAGGAGGGGGCGGGTTGGGACACGGGGAGGACTCCTCTGGTTGACCGAACCGAGCACGGCGGGACGACTGGGCTCAATGAACCAGTCCGCCCGGGACCCGTCAAGGCCACAACGGGCGGCGTCGCCTGCCGGGCCTAGGCTCCCGCGGCCGGACCCGCACCCCAAGCAACCCGCGCCAACGCCACGGCCCCACCCAGCCCGTCGGGAACGGGATCCGGGACCAGCCCGAGGTCGGCGACCCGCGCCGCCAGCCGCCCGAGCAGCGGCCCATCGGGTCCCAGGAGCCCGCCGGTGGTCACCAGCGGCTCACCGAACCGCGGCTTCAACGCCCGCACGGTGGAGTCCAGTTCCTCGGCCGCCCGGTCGAGCAGCCCCGAGGCCACGACGTCCCCCGCCCCCGCCACCTCCACCACCACCGGGCTCAGCGAAGCCAACCGCACCGGCTCCGCCGCATACGCGTACCGGACGACGTGCTCCTTGCTCAGCCCCCCGCACAACTCCCCCACCGGCCCCGCCAGCGCGGTCCACGGGCCGCGCCCGTCCAGCCCCCGCAGCACCGCGCGCAGCGCCTCCCGCCCCAGCCAGAACCCGCTCCCGGCGTCGCCGAGTAGCCAGCCGTCACCGTCCACGGCGCTCACCGCACGCCGGTCCACCACCCGCGCCCCCGCCGCGCCCGTGCCGGCGATGAGGACGAGGCCGTCGGCAGGGGCTCCGCGGCCGGCGGCGAAGGCGACATCGGCGTCGCCCCGCACCTCGACGTGGCCCGCCCGCAGTCCCGCCTCGGACAGCGCCGCCGTCAGCGCCAGGAGCGCCCGCTCCCGCCCTCCCCCGGGCCCACCGCCCGCGAACCCGCCCACCACCGCGGCGACCGCTCCACCCGAAGGCGCCGCCCCGCGCAGGGCGTCCACGAGATGCCGCACGAGCGCGTCGGGCGCCACGCTCAGCGCGTTGCCCGGGCCCCCTGCACCCTCGCCGAGCACCCGGCCGCTCGCCGCCTCGGCGAGCCGCGCCCTGGTCCGCGTACCGCCCGCGTCGACGCCGACGACCCACTGAATCCCGGATTCGTTCATCAGCCCGCATGGTGGTTGATAGATTCACCGACCACAAGACCTCGACGCCCACGACCCCGCCCACGACCCGCAAGCCACGACCCACGAAGGCCGGCCCCGCATGATCACCGCACTGATCCGCTCCGAACTCCCCCGGATGTCCGGCTCCTTGCGCAAGGTCGGCGACTGGGTCCTCGCCGACCCGGCCCGCGTGTCGGCGCTCTCCGCCGCCGAGCTGGGCCGCCGTACGGGAACCTCGCAGGCCACCGTCACCCGGTTCTGCCACGCCCTCGGCCTCGACTCGTACCAGCGCCTGCTGCTCGAACTCGCCCGGGAACAGGGGCAGGAGAGCGCGAGCGGCGAGGAACCCACTCCGCTCGGGCCCGAGATCGGACCCGAGGACCCGCTGGACCGGGTCGTCGCCGCCGTCGCCCGCGCCGACCTGCAGGCGCTGCGCTCCACCGCCGAGCAGCTCGACCTGGGCGCCCTGGAGCGAGCCGCCCGCGCCCTCGCCCAGGCCCGGCGGATCGACGTCTACGGGGTGGGGGCCTCAGGGGTGCTCGCCCTGGAGACCCAGGCCCGGCTCTTCGGCATCGGCTGCGAGGCACGCGCCTGGACCGAGGTGCACGCGGCGAAGACCTCGGCCGCCCTCCTGACCCCCGCCGACGCGGTCGTCGCGCTGTCCCACTCGGGCGCCACCCGCGAGGTCCTCGGACCGCTGCGGCTGGCCGCCGAGCGGGGTGCCGCGACGGTCGCCGTGACCGGGGACCCGCGCTCGCCGGTGGCCCGGGCGGCCGGCGTCCACCTCACCTCGACGGCCGCGGAGACCGGCTTCCGGCACGGCGGCTTCGGCGCCCGGCACTCGGCGCTGCTGATCCTGGACTGCCTCTACGCGCGCGTGACACAGCTGACCCACTCGCGTGCCACCGCCGCCCTGGCCCTCACCGCGCACATCGTGGACGGCCATCGCGGGTGAGCGGGTGAGCGGGTGAACGGACGCCCGGACGAAGCCGAAGGGGCCCTGCCCGCGAACTGGCTTCGCGGGCAGGGCCCCTTCGGTCACACCGTCACGAACACGCTCAGATCTCGCCCCGGAGCTTGGCCAGCGCCTCGGCGAGGATCGCCTCGCCGTCCGCGTCGCTGCGCCGCTCCCGTACGTACGCGAGGTGCGTCTTGTACGGCTCGGTGCGCGGCGGGTCCGGCGGGTTGTCCCGGTCCTGACCGGCCGGGAAGCCGCACCGCGGGCAGTCCCAGGTGTCCGGGACCTGTGCGTCACTGGCGAAGCTGGGCTGGGTCTCGTGCCCGTTCGAGCACCAGAAGGAGATGCGGAGCCGCGGCGCGGACTCACCGCGCTCGGCCTCCCCCATCGGCCCCGCTCCGACCCGGCTTCCCCGGATCGCGTTGCCACTTGCCACGGTCGTAACTCCCTGCGTGATGGTGCTCGAAGATGCCCCAGTCTACGTAAGGCCCAACGCGCGTCCAGTGATTGGAGTTACCCGTCCAACTTCATCAGCAGACCAAGTACGACAATGCAGGCGAACCACAGCAGACCCACCACGACGGTGATGCGGTCGAGGTTGCGCTCGGCGACCGAGGAGCCGCCGACGGACGACTGCATGCCGCCACCGAACATGTCGGAGAGGCCGCCGCCCTTCCCCTTGTGCATCAGCACGAGCAGCATCAGCAGCGCGCTGAAGACGATCAGGGCGATCGAGAACCCCATAACCACGGCTGGACCAACTTCCTCGGACTTATACGGACGGGGGCCGGGCGCCTGCCCGACCCCCGCAAGGGTACGACGTATCTCCGCTACCGCATACTCACTGGTCGCGGAAGCGCACGATCTTGACGAACTCGTCGGCGTCCAGCGAGGCACCGCCCACCAGCGCGCCGTCGATGTCGGCCTGCGCCATGATCTCGGCGACGTTGCCGCCCTTGACGGACCCGCCGTACTGGATGCGGATCTTGTCGGCCACGTCCTGCGAGTACAGCTCGGCGAGCTTGCCGCGGATCGCCGCGCAGACCTCCTGCGCGTCCTCGGCGCCGCAGACCTTGCCGGTGCCGATGGCCCACACGGGCTCGTAGGCGACCACGATGGTCTCGGCCTGCTCGGCCGGGACGTCCTTCAGGCCGCCCTCGACCTGGGCCAGGGTGTGCGGGACGGCGTTGCCGGCCTCACGGACCTCCAGCTCCTCGCCGACGCAGAGGATCGGGGTGATTCCGTGCTTGAAGGCGGCCTTCACCTTGGCGTTGCACAGCTCGTCGGACTCACCGTGGTACTGGCGTCGCTCCGAGTGACCGACGGCGACGAAGGCGCACTTCAGCTTCGCCAGCATCGGGCCGGAGATCTCGCCGGTGTAGGCGCCGGAGTCGTGCGCCGAGATGTCCTGGGCGCCGTACTGGATCTTCAGCTTGTCGCCGTCGACCAGGGTCTGGACGGAGCGCAGGTCGGTGAAGGGCGCGAGGACCGCGACCTCGACGGCGTCGTAGTCCTTGTCGGTGAGCGCGAAGGCGAGCTTCTGGACGTGCGCGATGGCCTCGAGGTGGTTGAGGTTCATCTTCCAGTTGCCCGCCATCAGCGGGGTGCGGGTGCTCATACGGGGGTCAGTCCTCCAGTGCGGCGAGACCGGGAAGCGTCTTGCCCTCGAGGTATTCGAGGGAGGCGCCGCCGCCGGTCGAGATGTGGCCGAAGGCATTCTCGTCGAAGCCCAGGATCCGGACGGCAGCGGCCGAGTCGCCGCCGCCGACCACGGTGAAGGCCGGGGAGTCGACGAGCGCCTGCGCGACGGCCTTGGTGCCGTCGGCGTAGTCGGGGTGCTCGAAGACGCCCATCGGACCGTTCCAGAAGACGGTGGCCGCGTCGGCGAGCTTCGAGGCGTACAGCTTGCGGGTCTCCGGGCCGATGTCCAGGCCCTCCTCGCTCGCCGGGATGGCGGTCGCGGCGACCGTGGTCGGGTTGGCCGGGGCCTTGGTCTTCAGGTCCGGGAACTCGGCCGAGACGAGGACGTCGACGGGGAGCACGAACTCCACGCCGCGCTCGTCGGCGCGCTTGAGGTAGTCCAGGCAGGCCGGGATCTGGTCCTCCTGGAGCAGCGAGATGCCGACCTCGTGGCCCTGGGCCTTGAGGAAGGTGTACGCCATGCCGCCGCCGATGAGGATGCGGTCGGCCTTCTCCAGGAGGTGGTCGATCACGCCGAGCTTGTCGGAGACCTTGGCGCCGCCGAGGACGACGACGTAGGGGCGCTTGACGTCGTCGGTGAGCTTCTTCAGGACGCCGACCTCGTTGGCGATGAGGTAGCCGGCGTAGTGCGGCAGCTTGCCCGGGAGGTCGAAGACCGAGGCGTGCTTGCGGTGGACCGCGCCGAAGCCGTCGCCGACGTAGAGGTCGGCGAGGGCGGCGAGGCGGTCCGCGAAGGCGCCGCGCTCGGCGTCGTCCTTGGAGGTCTCGCCCGCGTTGAAGCGCAGGTTCTCGATGACGGCCACCTGGCCGTCGGTGAGGCCCGCGACGGTCGCCTGGGCGGACTCGCCGACGGTGTCGGTCGCGAACGCCACCTCGGCGTCGAGCAGTTCGCCCAGGCGCGTGGCGGCCGGGGCGAGCGAGAAGGCCGGGTCCGGGGCGCCCTTGGGGCGGCCCAGGTGCGAGGCGACGACCACGCGGGCGCCCGCGTCGGCCAGCGCCCTGACGGTGGGGACGACGGCGCGGATGCGCCCGTCGTCCGTGATGGTCGTGCCGTCGAGGGGCACGTTGAGGTCGGCGCGGACGAACACCCGCTTGCCTGCGACGCCCTCGGCGAGCAGCTCGTCGATCGTCTTCATCTGTTTCTCTGACTCCTTGGTACACGCGGTGGAGCACACGACACAGGGCTCGCACAGCGCTTCATCGCGCTGCCCGAGCCCTGCTTCATATCGAAAGCCCGCCCTAGAGTTTAGAGCTGGCCGCCGACGAAGACGGTGAGGTCGACGAGACGGTTGGAGTAGCCCCACTCGTTGTCGTACCAGCCGAGGATCTTGACCGAGTTGCCGTCCTGAACCATGGTCAGGGAGGCGTCGAAGGTGCAGGAGGCCGGGTCGCTCACGATGTCCGAGGACACGATCGGGTCCTCGGTGTAGAACAGGATGCCCTTGAGCGAGCCGTCCTCGGAGGCCTTCTTGAACGCGGCGTTGACCTCGTCCTTGGTGACCTCGCGGTCGAGCTGGACGACGAGGTCGGTGGCGGAGCCGGTCGGGACCGGGACGCGCATCGCGATGCCGTCGAGCTTGCCCTTGAGCTGCGGCAGGACCAGGGCGGTGGCCTTGGCGGCACCCGTCGTGGTCGGGATGATGTTCTCCGCGGCGGCGCGGGCGCGGCGCAGGTCCTTGTGCGGGAAGTCCAGGATGCGCTGGTCGTTGGTGTACGCGTGGACCGTGGTCATCAGGCCCTTGACGATGCCGAAGTTCTCGTCGAGGACCTTGGCCATCGGCGCCACACAGTTGGTGGTGCAGGACGCGTTCGAGATGACGTGGTGGTTCGCCGGGTCGTACTTGTCCTGGTTGACGCCCATGACGATGGTGATGTCCTCGTCGCTGGCCGGAGCCGAGATGAGGACCTTCTTGGCGCCGCCGGCGATGTGCTTCTCGGCGTCCGCCTTCTTCGTGAAGATGCCGGTCGACTCGATGACGATGTCGACGCCCAGGTCGCCCCAGGGGATGTCGGCCGGGTTGCGCTCGGACAGGACCTTGATGGTGTGGCCGTCGACGGTGATGGTGTCGGCGGTGTGGGTCACCTCGGCCTTGAGGCGGCCCAGGATGGTGTCGTACTTCAGCAGGTGGGCCGTGGTCGCGGTGTCACCCAGGTCGTTGACAGCCACGATCTCGATGTCGGCACCCTGCTCAAGGAGCGCGCGGAAGTAGTTGCGACCGATACGGCCAAAGCCGTTGATGCCTACGCGGATCGTCACGAACCGATCTCCTCGTTAGGTACGCCGGGTGTGTTCGACGCCCGGCGAGCTTCTCTTTTGGGATGTCCCCGACCGCTTACGACCCTACCTCTCCCAGCGCCCGAGAGTGACATCCGGTGCAGCCGTATGAGCCCGGAAAGTGCCGGAAAAAGGCCGACAGCCCTTGCCTACCAACGGGTAAGGGCTGCCGCGGGACCTTAGTCACGACTACACAGGGTGACAAAAATCGGTGCTCTCCTGAGCACCCGGATCAGCGTCGGAGCGAACTAAGGGCCTTTCCGAGCAGAGCCGCCCGATCCGCCGCATTCGGGACGTGCTCCAGACCGAAGCCCAGGAGGACGGTGTCACGGGTGGTGACCGCCGCCTGGGAGTGGAAGAGGGCCTCCGAACGGGTCCAGTCGGTGTTGTTTCCGGGGCTGCCGGCCGGCGCTCCCGGTACGGACCAGTTGCCGGTTCCGGTCTCGAAGCCCTCGGTCTCGGTGCTCGCCCCGGCCGTGAGCCGGACATCGTCGACGAAGGCGCCCATCTCGCCGGTGCCGCCGTCGGAGACGTACGAGATCGCCAGCTCGACCTGCTTGCCCGCGTAGGCGCTCAGGTCGATGCGCGCCTCCCGCCAGCCGTTGGACGGGCCGGTGAAGGCGTTCCAGGCCCCGGTGGTGCCGGTGACGGCGCAGCCGTCCTCGCCGACCGTGAGGTAGTGGGCGAGGAAGGGGTGGCCGCGGACGTAGAAGCCCTCGCCGCAGTCGGCGGGTGCCTCGGTGGAGGTGCCGCCGTTGGCGTCGGGCAGCGTGGTCCAGTCGTCCTGGCCGACCGTGTGGGCCTCGACGATCACGTTGTCGTACCCCGGCTCGGTGTCGTAGCTGACCTGGAAGGTCAGGTTCGGCTTCGAGCCGGCGGCGACGCCGGTGAGGTCGACGGTCCTGGCCAGCCGCGCCCAGGCGTCGTCGGAGTGGCGCACCGCGGCGAAGCGGCTGCCCCCGTACGGCTCGAAGGGGGTGCGGAGGCCCGGGTAGTCGCCCGCGGCGGCGCTGCTCGCGAACTGCGGGAAGCGGTCGGGCGTCAGGGTGTCGGAGGTGACGGTGTAGGCGCCCGCGTTGTCGAGCGGGTTGCCGTCGGCCGCGCCGAGGGGCACGCCGGTGCCGCCGAGCCGGCCGGTTCCGGCGAAGGAGGCGGGGCCGCTGAGGCCGGCCCTGCGGTAGGCACCGAGGTAGTACTGGGCGAAGTCGTTGGACTCGGCGCGGCCGATCCTGACCAGGCCGCCGGACTTCTCGCCGGCGTTCACCAGCTTGCCGCCCTCGTTGAGGTAGGCGCGCACGGCGAGCAGCGTGGCGCCGGAGGGCTGCTCGGCGCCGGTGTACCAGACGACGCTGCGGAAGTGGCTCAGCACGCCGAGCGCGTGCGGGGCGCCCTGGGTGGCGACGTCCCAGACGGCGGCCTTGCGCCCGCCGGCGGCGAGCGCCTTCACATAGGCGTCGGCGCTGCGCGCGGCGGTGGTGCCGCCCTCCTCGGCGAGGACGAGGACGTCGCCGCGGGGCCGTGCGGCCACGGTGTAGGTGAACGGGGTGGACGCGGTGGCCTTGCCCTCGCGGGTGCGGGCCGTGTACCAGACCTCGACCTTGTCGCCGGGCTTCGTCCCCTCGACCTCGGCGCGGTACTCGTCGAAGTAGAGGTTGTCGTGACCGCCGTAGGTCTTGCCGCCCTGCCAGGGCTCCAGGCCCTCGCGCTGGGTGCGGCCGCCGTTGATCCGGTAGTTCAGGGTCTTGGCGCGCAGCGACTTGCGGGCCGTGACCGAGACCTCCTGCTCCTGGCCGCGGGCGGCGTAGGAGGTGGCGAAGGCGTTCGGGGTGAAGTCGGGGGCCTCGATGCCCACCGGGGAGACGGGCCGGTCCGGATGGGCCGAGGTCTCGGCGACGGCGAGCGCGAAGGGGATGTTCTTGGCGAACTCGGCCTGGATCAGCTTCTCGTCGTCCGGGAAGGTGAAGACGGAGGCGCAGTCGCCCGGCTCCCAGGCGTCGTTCGGGTCGACCCGGGAGGCGGTGGCACAGGTCGACATCTCCGGGGTGAACATCTGCATCCCGTTGACGTTGGCGGCGTGTCCGTCGGCCTCGCCGTTGGTGATGTAGAGCTCGGAGGAGACCTGCGGGCGGTAGCCGGGCACCGCGGACTTCTGCGGGGTGCCGGCGAGCGCCCTGAGGGCCACGTCGTCGGGGGTGTCGGTGGCGACCTGCCAGCCGACGCCGTAGAGCAGCAGCTGGGCGGCGGAGTGGTAGTTGATGCCGTAGCGGAAGCCGATGCGCTTCTCGAAGCGGTCGAGGGCGCGGGTCTCGGGCTCGGACATCGGTCCGGCGCCGCGGAAGGTCTCGTCGGCCGGGTCGGGCGACGAGCCCTCGTCGTCGTAGCCCCACTTGTAGGCGAAGTTGCGGTTGAGGTCGACGCCGTCGCCGGACTCGATGCGCCCGTCGCCGTTGTTGTCGCGCAGGTTCTTGCGCCACTGGCGGTTGGCCGGGTCGGCGTGCGTGAAGTCGTAGCCGTCGGGGTTGGCGGAGAGCACGAACCACAGCTCGGTGGTGTCGACGAGCCGCGTGAGGCGGGCGTCCTTGCCGTAGCCGTCGAGGTAGTGGTGCATCAGCCGCCGGGTCATCTCCGGGGTGATCCACTCACGGGCGTGCTG
Source organism: Streptomyces sp. NPDC020422 (assembly GCF_044386705.1). Lineage (NCBI taxonomy): Bacteria > Bacillati > Actinomycetota > Actinomycetes > Kitasatosporales > Streptomycetaceae > Streptomyces > Streptomyces sp. NPDC020422. Next base: position 123,081 of record NZ_JBIRVJ010000008.1, read on the forward strand.
GTTGGACATGTACAGCGTGGCGGGCCGGGAGCCGTCCTTGGTCCTGGCGGCGCCCTTGCTGACCTTGAGCGCGAGGATGTCCTGGCCCTTGAGGGTCTTGCCGAGGGAGACGACCTTGGTGAGGCCCGGGTGGGCGCGGGCCGTGTCCAGGATCTCCTGCTTGAGGCCGCCGGGGCCGCCGTACGGCCGGAAGACGCCGTCGCCGGCGCCCGCGACCCGCTTCTCGGCCTGGGCGGAGAGGGTGTGCTCGGCGAGCTCGACGCCCGCCCGGCGCAGCTTTCCGGCCTGCGCGTCGGTCAGATACAGCTCGACGGTGGCGGAGCCCCGGTCGGGCACCTGCTCGGACAGTTCATGGGCGTCGGTGCCGGCGTCGAGGAGCAGCGGCATCTGCTCCTTGCTGACCTTGGCCCGCCATACGGACAGCGCGTCGCCGTGGTCGGTGCCCGCGGCGTTCGGCTGCGCTCCGGCGACGGGTGCCGCCGCGAGCCCCGCGATCAGCAGTGCGGTCGCAGCGAGCACTGCACTCGCTTTGCGTCTCATAAGCCCCCCTTGCTGTTGTCTGCCACGAAAGTGAACAGACGCCAGGCTCGTGGGGACTCACAGGCCGCGTCAAGGGCGCGTGCGGCGCGCCGGAACGGAAGCTGCCGGCACCTCAGAAAGGCACCGGCAGCCGGGAGTTGAGCGGAATCACCCGTTCTGGCGAGCGGGTGTCCCAGGGTCAGCCGACGAGGCTGTCGTCGAGCTCCTCCGTCAGGTTGGACTCGGTGCCGGGGATGCCCAGGTCCTGCGCCCGCTTGTCGGCCATCGCGAGGAGCCGTCGGATCCGGCCGGCCACCGCGTCCTTGGTCAGCGGCGGGTCGGCGAGCGCGCCCAGCTCCTCCAGGGAGGCCTGCTTGTGCTCCATCCGCAGCCGGCCCGCGGCGGCGAGGTGCTCGGGCACCTCGTCGGCGAGGATCTCCAGGGCGCGCTGCACCCGGGCGCCCGCGGCGACGGCGGCACGCGCCGAGCGGCGCAGGTTGGCGTCGTCGAAGTTGGCGAGCCGGTTGGCCGTGGCGCGGACCTCGCGGCGCATCCGCCGCTCCTCCCAGGCCAGCACCGACTCGTGTGCGCCGAGCCGGGTGAGCAGGGCCCCGATGGCGTCGCCGTCGCGGACCACCACCCGGTCCACGCCGCGCACCTCGCGGGCCTTCGCCGCGATGGAGAGCCGGCGGGCAGCGCCGACCAGGGCGAGCGCCGCCTCCGGGCCGGGGCAGGTGACCTCCAGGGAGGAGGAGCGGCCCGGCTCGGTCAGCGAGCCGTGCGCCAGGAAGGCGCCGCGCCAGGCCGCCTCCGCGTCACAGGTGGCACCCGACACGACCTGCGGGGGCAGTCCCCGGATGGGCCGGCCGCGGCCGTCCACCAGGCCGGTCTGGCGGGCCAGCTGGTCGCCGCCCGCCACCACCCGCACCACGAAACGCGAGCCCCGGCGCAGTCCGCCGGGTGCCATCACGATCAGCTCCGAGCTGTGCCCGAAGATCTCCAGGATGTCCCGCTTCAGGCGGCGGGCCGCCATCGCGGTGTCCAGCTCCGCCTCGATCACGATCCGGCCGCTCACCAGGTGCAGCCCGCCCGCGAACCGCAGGATCGACGAGACCTCGGCCTTCCTGCAGCAGGTCCGGGTGACGGGGAGCCGGGAGATCTCGTCCTTCACCGCTGCCGTCATCGCCATGGGCCGATCCTTCCATGCATCCGAAAAATACGGTCGTACGCGGCGGCCAACAGCTCCGGGTCGTGCTTCGGAGCACCGTCGGGCCTGGCCACGGGCGCCAGCTCGACCGCGGCGCCGAGCCGCTTGGCGGCGTCGGCGAGGGACTCGCGGTCGGGCACGGCGGCCTCGTCGGCCAGCACCACGTCCAGGGCGAGTTTAGGGGCGTGTCGTGCCAAAACCTCCAAATGACGCTGCGGGGAGAAGCCCTCGGTTTCTCCGGGCTGCGGCGCGAGGTTCAGCGAGAGCACCCGACGGGCCTTGGTCTCCACCAGGGCGTCGAGCAGCTCGGGCACCAGGAGGTGCGGAATCACCGAGGAGAACCAGGACCCGGGGCCGAGCACCACCCAGTCCGCGTCCAGGACCGCGGCGACGGCCTCGGGCACGGCCGGCGGGTCGTGCGGCACCAGGTGCACGGACTGCACCTCGCCGGGGGTCAGGGCCACGGTGGCCTGGCCGCGCACGGTGTCGACGTCCTGCGGGCGCTCGGGATCGTGGCCCTTGACCAGGGCCTGGAGCTCCAGCGGGACGGCGGACATGGGCAGCACCCGGCCGTGCGCGCCGAGCAGTTTGCCGACCAGGTCGAGGGCCTGCACCGGGTCGCCGAGCTGCTCCCAGAGCGCCACGATCAGCAGATTGCCGACCGCGTGGCCGTGCATCTCGCCCTTGGACTGGAAGCGGTGCTGGATGACCCGGGCCCAGGTCTGGCCCCAGTCGTCGTCTCCGCACAGCGCCGCGAGCGCCTTGCGCAGGTCGCCGGGGGGCAGCACGCCGAGCTCCTCGCGGAGCCGGCCGCTGGAGCCGCCGTCGTCGGCGACGGTGACCACGGCGGTCAGGTCGCCGGTGATGCGCCGCAGGGCGGCCAGGGAGGCGGACAGGCCCATGCCGCCGCCCAGGGCGACGACCTTGGGCTGGGCTCCGCGCCTGCGGAGCGTGCGCCGCACCGACAGGGTGGAGGCACGCCGTTTGTACGGCTTCACTCGCGCCCCATGTCCCGGTGCACGACGACGGTCTCGACGCCCTCCGCGGCGATGCGGGCGGCCAGCTTCTCGGCGGTGGCCACGGAGCGGTGCTTGCCCCCCGTACAGCCGACGGCGATGGTCACGTACCGCTTGCCCTCGCGGCGGTATCCGGCGGCGATCAGCTGGAGCAGCTCGGTGTAGCGGTCGAGGAACTCCTTGGCGCCGGGCTGGTTGTAGACGTAGTTGGCGACCTCTTCGTTCAGACCGGTGAAGGGGCGCAGCTCCGGGACCCAGTGCGGGTTGGGCAGGAAGCGCATGTCGACGACGAGGTCGGCGTCGACGGGCAGTCCGTACTTGAACCCGAAGGACATCACGGTGGCCCGCAGCTCGGGCTCCTCCTCGCCGGCGAACTGGGCGTCCATCTTGGCGCGCAGCTCGTGGACGTTGAGGCTGGAGGTGTCGATCACCAGGTCGGCGTCGCCGCGGAGCTCGCGCAGCAGGTCGCGCTCGGCGGCGATGCCGTCGACGATGCGCCCGTCGCCCTGGAGCGGGTGCGGGCGGCGGACCGACTCGAAGCGCCGGACGAGGGCGTCGTCGGAGGACTCCAGGAAGACGATCCGGCGGGTGACCTGCTTGGAGTCGAGGTCGGCGAGGGAGTCGCGGAGGTTGTCGAAGAACTGCCGCCCGCGGACGTCGACGACGACCGCGATCCGGGCCACGTTGCCCTGGGAGCGGGCGCCGAGCTCCACCATGGTGGGGATCAGCGCGGGCGGCAGGTTGTCGACGACGAACCAGCCGAGGTCCTCCAGGCACTTCGCCGCGGTGGACCGGCCGGCTCCGGACATGCCGGAGATGATCACGAGTTCGGGGATGGCCGCGTCGGCGTTGTTCTCGCCCGCGGGCTCCGTGGTGCCCGTATCCATGTCTGGCGCTCCGTCTTCGTGCTCGTTGTGCGGGTCGTGCTCGTGGTGCTCGTCGTGCGTGGTCATGCCGTCGTGCCCCCGTCGTCTTCCATGATCTCTCCTGTGGCCGTGTTCACGGCGGGCGCGGCCGGGGCCGCCTGCGCGAGGGCCACCGCCACGGCCTCCGCCGTCTTGCGGCCCATGCCGGGAACCTCGCAGATCTGCTCGATTGTCGCCTGTCGGAGCCGTTTCACCGAGCCGAAATGCTTGATCAGCGCCTGTTTCCGCGTCTCGCCCAGGCCCGGGACGGCATCCAGGGGGCTGCTACGGATGCGCTTGTTCCGCTTGGACCGCTGGTAGCGGATGGCGAAGTCGTGAGCCGTGTCACGTACCCGCTGGAGGAGGTACAGGCCCTCACTGGAGCGGGGCAGCACCACGGGGTCGTCGTCCCCGGGCAGCCAGACCTCCTCCAGGCGCTTGGCCAGCCCGCAGACGGCGATGTCGTCGATGCCCAGCTCGTCCAGGGCCCGCCGGGCCGCCGCGACCTGCGGCTGGCCGCCGTCGACGACGACGAGCTGCGGCGGGTAGGCGAACCGCTTGGGCCGCCCGTCGTCCTCGGCGAGGTCCTCGGGCACCTCCCCGTCGACCCACTCCCCCGTCTTCTCCTTCTCGGCGAGGTAGCGCTTGAAGCGGCGGCTGATCACCTCGTGCATGGACCGGACGTCGTCCTGGCCCTCGAAGCCCTTGATCTGGAAGCGGCGGTACTCCCCCTTGCGGGGCAGTCCGTCCTCGAAGACGACCATGGAGGCCACGACGTCCTCGCCCTGGAGGTGGGAGATGTCGAAGCACTCGATGCGCAGCGGCGCCGAGTCCAGATCCAGGGCCTCGGCGATCTCCTCCAGGGCCCGGGAGCGGGTGGTCAGGTCGCTGGCCCGCTTGGTCTTGTGCAGCACGAGCGCCTGCTGCGCGTTGCGCGCGACGGTCTCCATGAGGTCCTTCTTGTCGCCGCGCTGCGGCACGCGCAGCGAGACGGCGGAACCGCGCCGCCCGGACAGCCAGGCGCTGACGGCCTGGGCGTCGTCCGGCAGGGCGGGAACCAGCACCTCCTTGGGCACGGCGTCGCCGCTCTCCTCGCCGTACAGCTGCTGGAGGGCGTGCTCGACGAGCCCGGCGGTGTCGACCGCCTCGACCTTGTCCGTGACCCAGCCGCGCTGGCCGCGGACCCGGCCGCCGCGGACGTGGAAGATCTGGACGGCCGCCTCCAGCTCGTCCTCGGCGAGGGCGATCAGGTCGGCGTCGGTGGCGTCGGCGAGGACGACGGCGCTCTTCTCCATGGCCTTGCGCAGAGCGCCTATGTCGTCACGCAGCCGGGCGGCCCTCTCGTACTCCATGTCCTCGGCCGCGAGCATCATCTCCTTCTCGAGACGACGCAGATACGTGCCGGTGCGGCCGGCCATGAAGTCGCAGAAGTCCTCGGCCAGTTCGCGGTGTTCCTCGGGGGTGACCCGACCGACGCAGGGGGCCGAGCACTTCCCGATGTAGCCGAGCAGACAGGGCCGCCCGGCCGAGGCGGCGTTGCGGAAGACGCCCGCGGAGCAGGTCCGCACCGGGAACACCCGGAGCATCAGGTCGACGGTCTCGCGAATGGCCCACGCGTGCGCGTACGGCCCGAAGTAGCGCACGCCCTTCTTCTTGTGCCCGCGCATGACCTGGACCCGCGGATACTGCTCGTCGAGCGTGACCGCGAGATAGGGGTAGCTCTTGTCGTCCCGGTACTTCACGTTGAACCGGGGGTCGAACTCCTTGATCCAGGAGTACTCCAGCTGCAGCGCCTCGACCTCGGTCGAGACCACGGTCCACTCCACGGAGGCGGCCGTGGTCACCATCGTCGCCGTCCGCGGGTGCAGGCCGGCGAGCGGCTGGAAGTAGTTCGCCAGGCGCTGGCGCAGGGACTTCGCCTTCCCGACGTAGATCACCCGGCGGTGCTCGTCGCGGAATTTGTAGACCCCCGGCGAGTCGGGGATCTGTCCCGGCTTGGGGCGGTAGCTGGAGGGGTCGGCCATGGATCCCACCCTACTGGCGGGGACCGACACTCAGGCCGGGTCCGCTCGTTGGCCGGACATGGCGAACGAGGTTTCCGGACGGCTCGCGGACCGCGTGTGCGTGGTCACGGGCGCGGCGAGCGGGATCGGGCGGGCGACGGCCCTGCGCTTCGCGCGCGAGGGCGCCCGCGTGGTGGCGGCGGACGTGGACGCGGAGCGGCTTGCCACGCTCGGCGACGGCGTGGTGACGGTCGTGGGCGACGTCTCCCGGGACACGGACGCCCGGCGCATGATCGGCACGGCCCTGGACCGCTTCGGCCGCCTGGACGTCCTGGTGGCGAACGCGGGGGTGATCCCCCTCCTCGACATCACTCAGGCGAGCGCCGCCGACTTCGACGAGGTGATGGCGGTCGACGGCCGGGGCATGTTCCTGACCTGCAAGTACGCGATCGAGGCGATGCTGCGCGGCGGGGGCGGCGCGATCGTGTGCACCTCGTCGGTCTCGGGCGTGGCCGGCCAGGCCCGGCAGGCGGTCTACGGCCCGGCGAAGTTCGTGGCGACGGGCCTGACCAAGCACCTGGCCGTGGAGTGGGCCGCCCACGGCATCCGCGTCAACGCGGTCGCCCCCGGCACGATCGAGACGGAACGCGTGGCCGCCGTACGCGAGGAACCGGGCGGCCCCGAGTACCTGGAGACGGCGGCCAAGGCCCACCCGATGTCCCGCTTCGGCCACCCGGACGAGGTGGCGTCGGCCATCCTCTTCCTGGCCTCGGACGAGGCGTCCTTCGTGACGGGAGCGGTCCTGCCGGTGGACGGGGGCTACCTGGCGCAGTAGGACACCGGTGCCGGCCCGCCCTCCCCGCCCCGACCCGCCCCCGCCGTCGTGGGCACGCGTCCCGCTGGGGTGACGGGGGTCCCCCGGGCGGGGTCCCGGGGGAGGGCGGGCACAACGGACGGCGCCCTCACGGGCGCCTCCGCTCCCGGTCGTCGGTCCCTCAGCGTCCGACGGGCCCGCGCCGCTTCCGTATCGCGCCGGCCCCGATCAGCCCGAGCACCAGCACGGCACCGATCCCGGCCGCCCCGGACGCGGCGGCGACAGCGGACCCGCCGGCCGCGGGTGCCGACCCGGCGGCGACCTCGTAACCACCCGCCGCCCCCTTCTTCGCGTACGCGGATCCGGGAAGCTTGTCCCCGTAGGCCCGCACCACCCGCTCCCGGTACGCCACCAGGCTGGTCCCGTTCCTGCCGACCGCCCGCACCGCGTCCTCGTCCAGCGGCAGCACCTTCGCCCCCTTCTGGACGTACCACGCGTCGATCTGCGGCTCGCGGAAGACGACCCCGCCGGGCAGCACCCGCCGTCCCTGCTCGGTGTAGCGCACCTCGTCGTCGCCGGTCGCGATGTTCACGACCCGCCACCCGCCGTCGGCGCCGCGCACCGTCCAGAGCGAGGCGGTGCGCCCGTCGGGGGCGACCGCCTTGCTGGCGTGGAACTCGACGCGGGCGACCGGCGCCCCGGCCTTTCCTGCGACGAAGTCGGGCGAGAGGATCCGTACGGGCACGGACGCGCCCTCGACCCGGGGTGTGACGGCGGCGCGCGCAAGAGCGCCGGCCTTGTCGTCCCGGCTGAAGAAGCGGGCCACCGTGTCGAGCGTCCCGGGCGCCGCGGCCGCCTGCTCGGGCGTGGGCGCGGAAGGGACCGGGGCCGCGTCGGCCGGACCGCCCCCGAGGACGACGAGCACCACACCGCTCAGCAGCCCGGCCGCCCCGGCACGCATACGTACGCTCATCGTCGTCACGCCCCGATCCGGTAGAGCGAGTGGGTCCAGGAGAACGAGTTGTTGTTCACGTACCAGTCGTGCGAGGCCCAGTTGTAGCGGTCGCTGGACGGCCAGGGGTCGCCCCAGTAGACCCAGCTGTTGGCGTCGTCGTAGCCGTAGATCACGTGCATGTGGCCGCCACCGCTGGACCACTGGATCCGCGTCTCGATGGGCCGGTTGGCGTTGATCTCGGTCTGCACCGTGGAGTAGCGCAGCCAGCCGTCCACGTACGAGCCGGGGTTGATGCCCGCCCAGCTGAGGCCGTTCTGGACGTTGCCGAGGGTGGCCTGCCAGTTGGGGCAGTCGTAGCCCTGCTGGCGGTTGAAGGCGGCGTTGCAGAACTGATTCTGGGTGTAGCCGCGCCCGAACCAGGTGGCGATGGTGTTTCCGCCGCCCGCCCAGCACCAGTTGGTCTTCTGCTGGGCCTGCATGGTGATGTTCAGGCGCTTGGAGGCGTACGCCGACACCGTGTCGCCCTGGGTCCCGGAACCGGCCGGCGCGGCGGACGCCGGGGCTGCGGGCAGGACGAGGAGTGCGGCGGCCGCGGCGAGTGCCGCGATGGAAAGCTTTCTCTTGCGCATCGCGTTCCTCCCGAGGTGGGGATGTGGGGAGTTGGAGGAGAGGAGCGCGTCCGGACGCTGGTCAGGAGCATCGGCCGTTGTCCGGAACGGGTCAACACGCTTCAATGCGGGGTGACGGCGAGCTGTGAACGGTGTGACCCGGCTGTGAACGGCGGCCCCGGGTCCACCTGCCCTCCCGCCCCGGGCGGCGCCCTGCCCCGTCCGCCCTGCCGTGAACGTTCACTGAGGAGTCCTCGTGGGTCACACCGAGGCCGATCTGGCGCAACTGCTGCACACCGGCCCGTTCCACCTGGCGCTGCGCACGGCGCTCGCGGTGCGCGGACTGCCGCTCCAGCGGGTGCAGCACCATCTGGCGCACCGCGGCATCAAGGTCGGGGTGACCTCGCTGAGCTACTGGCAGCAGGGCGCCCGGCGCCCGCAGCGGCCCGAGTCGATGAAGGCGGTGCGGGCCCTGGAGGAGGTGCTCCAGCTGCCGGGGAACTCGCTGACCCGGCTGCTCGCCGAGGACGCCGCCGCCCGCGCCGAGGTGGAGCGGCCGGCGACCCGCTCGTACCGCTCCCTGGTCGAGGCCAGCGGGGTGGTGGAGAGGCTGCTGGCCGAGCTGGAGAGCCCGGCGGACGGGGGGCTGCACACGGTCGGGCACCACGAGCGGGTGCGGATAGGGGCGGGGCGGGAGATGCTCGGCCGGGACTCGCAGCAGGTGGTGCGGGCGCACCGGGACGGGATCGACCGCTATCTGGCGATCCACTGGGGCGATCCCGGCTGCGATCCCTCCCGGGTGGAGGTGCGGGCGACGGAGAACTGCCGCACGGGCCGGGTGCGGCGGCACGCGGAGACGGGGGTGCTCGTCGCCGAGCTGCTCTTCGACACCCGGCTGCGGGCCGGGGACACGTACGTCTTCGCGTACGGCTTCGAGGACGGCACGGGCGGTGCGAGCAGGGAGTACGTGCGGGGCTTCAGCTTCGCCGGCGGGCAGTACGTGCTCCAGGTGCGCTTCGACGAGGCGGCGCTGCCGGTGCGGTGCCGGCGGTTCGCGCAGGCGTCGACGGGCGCGCCGCGCGGTGGCCGGTCGGAACTGACGCTGAGCGGCCGGCACCGCACGGTGCACGTGGTGGAGCAGGGGGTGCGCCCCGGGATCCTGGGGGTCGAGTGGGACTGGGCCTGAGGGCCCGGCTCCCGGGTGTGCCTAGGCCTCCGGACCGGCGACCAGCCGCCCGTTCTCCACGCGGACCGGGACGGCGGGGAGCGGCACGGTCGCCGGGCCCTGGACGGCCTTGCCGGTGGTCACGTCGAAGCGGCTGCCGTGGCAGGGGCAGTTGCCCTCGTTGTCCTCGATCTTGTCGAGGACGCAGCCGGCGTGGGTGCACTGGGCGCTGAACGCCTTGTACTGGCCCTTGGCCGGGCAGTGCACCAGGAGCCGCTGCTCGCGGTAGAGCTTGGCGCCGCCGACGGGGACCTCCTCGGGCGCGCCGAGGGTCACCGGGGCGGTCGGGGTCGGGTTCTCGGCGTGGCCCAGCTTGGAGTCCGTGGAGCAGGCGGCGACACCCAGACCGGCGGCCCCGGCGAGGGCGGCGCCTTTCAGTACGGTGCGGCGGGTGGACTGGCCGGACATGAGCGCTCCACGGGTTCACGGGGGAAATCGGGGACAAGCCACCCGAAGCGGGTGACCCGAACGACGATACCGGCGCGTTCGCGGTCCCCCGCGGCCGGGCTGTCGTGACCGCTGTGGCATGGGTTACCTTCCGGTACGTGATCGTCGTCGCCGGTGAGTCCCTGATCGACCTGGTCCCGGGCGGGGCCCCGGGCCCCCTGTCCCCGCTGCTGCCGCGGCCGGGCGGCGGCCCGTACAACACGGCGGTGGCCCTCGGGCGGCTGGGGGCGGAGGCCGCCTTCTGCTCCCGGATCTCGACGGACGCCTTCGGCGAGGCGCTGCTCGACGGGCTGCGGGCGGCGGGCGTGGCGACCGGTCTGGTGCAGCGGGGGCCCGAGCCGACGAGCCTGGCGGTGGCCTCGGTGGGCCCGGACGGCTCCGCGCGCTACGGCTTCTACGTGGAGGGCACCGCGGACCGGCTCTTCACGCTGCCGGAGCGGCTGCCCGAGGGGGTGCGGGCGGTCGCCTTCGGGACCTGCTCGCTCGCCCTGGAGCCGGGCGCGAGCGCGTACGAGGCGCTGCTGCGGCGCGCGTTCCGGGACGGCGCCCTCACCCTGCTCGACCCCAACGTCCGGCCCGGTCTCATCCCGGACGCGGTGGCCTACCGGGAGCGTTTCGCGGGCTGGCTGCCGGACGTCTCGCTCCTGAAGCTCTCGGAGGAGGACGCGGCCTGGCTGGGAGGTTCGCCGCGGGAGTGGCTGGACGCCGGGCCGGCCGCGGTGGTGCTGACCCGGGGCGCCGAGGGCCTGACCGTGTTCACGCCCGGCTCCGAGGTGTCCGTGCCGGGTGTTCGGGTACGGGTGGTGGACACGATCGGGGCGGGCGACACGGTGAACGCGGCCCTGCTGCACGGGCTGGCCGGCCGCGCCCCGGGCGCCCTGTCCCGGGCGGAGTGGCGGGAGCTGCTGTCCTTCGCGGCGCGGGCGGCGGCGGTCACCTGCACGAGGGCGGGCGCGGAGCCTCCCTACGGGCACGAGCTGGGCGACGGCTGAGGGGGCGGCCCCGCTCCCGCGGGACCGCCCCCTCTCTTCCGTGCCCGGCCGGGCGGCCGTCAGGCCTTGCGGGACCTGGCCGTCGCCTTCTTCGCCGGCGCCGCCTTCTTCGCCGCCGCGGTCTTCGCCGCGGTGGTCTTGGACGCCGCGCTCTTGGTCGCGGCCGCCTTCTTGGCCGGCGCCTTCTTCGCGGCGGTCCGCTTCGCCGCACCGCCGCTCTTCGCGCCGCGCGCGGCGGGGACCGTCGCGTCGCTGACCCGGTCGGCACCGAGGATCTCGCGGAGGAACTTGCCGGTGTGGCTCGCCGGGACCGAGGCGACCTCCTCGGGCGTGCCCTCGGCGACGACCAGTCCGCCGCCGCTGCCGCCCTCGGGGCCCATGTCGATGATCCAGTCCGCGGTCTTGATGACATCGAGGTTGTGCTCGATGACGATCACCGAGTTGCCCTTGTCGACCAGGTTGGACAGGACCTTGATCAGCTTCGAGATGTCCTCGAAGTGGAGGCCCGTGGTCGGCTCGTCCAGGACGTAGACCGTGCGGCCCGTGGAGCGCTTCTGGAGCTCGGAGGCGAGCTTGACGCGCTGGGCCTCGCCGCCGGACAGGGTGGGCGCGGACTGGCCGAGCCGGACGTACCCGAGACCGACCTCGTTGAGCGTGCGCAGATGACGGGCGATGGTCGGGACGGCCTCGAAGAAGTCCAGGGCCTCCTCGATCGGCATGTCCAGGACCTCGGCGATGGACTTGCCCTTGTAGTGGACCTCCAGGGTCTCCCGGTTGTACCGGGCGCCGTGGCAGACCTCGCACGGGACGTAGACGTCCGGGAGGAAGTTCATCTCGATCTTGATCGTGCCGTCGCCGGAGCAGTTCTCGCAGCGGCCGCCCTTGACGTTGAAGGAGAAGCGACCCGGCAGATAGCCGCGGACCTTCGCCTCCATGGTCTCCGCGAAGAGCTTGCGGACGTGGTCGAAGACGCCGGTGTACGTCGCCGGGTTCGACCGCGGGGTGCGGCCGATGGGCGACTGGTCGACGTGCACGACCTTGTCGACGAGGTCGTCGCCGTCCACCCGGGTGTGCCGCCCGGGCACCGACTTGGCGCCGTTGAGCTCGCGCGCCAGGTGGGTGTAGAGGATGTCGTTGACCAGGGTCGACTTCCCCGAGCCGGAGACGCCGGTGACGGCCGTGAGGACGCCGAGCGGGAAGGAGACGTCGATGTCCTGCAGGTTGTTCTCGCGGGCGCCGTGCACGGTGAGGCGGCGGCCGGGGTCCACGGGACGGCGGATGTCCGGGGTGCCGATGGCCCTGCGGCCCGACAGGTACTGCCCGGTCATCGACTCCTCGTTGGCGAGGAGCTCCTTCAAGGGGCCGGAGTGGACCACCTTGCCGCCGTGCTCGCCGGCGCCGGGGCCGATGTCGACGACCCAGTCGGCGACCTTGATGGTGTCCTCGTCGTGCTCGACGACGATGAGCGTGTTGCCCATGTCGCGCAGCCGCACCAGGGTCTCGATGAGCCGGTGGTTGTCCCGCTGGTGCAGACCGATGGACGGCTCGTCGAGCACGTAGAGCACGCCGACCAGGCCGGAGCCGATCTGGGTGGCCAGCCGGATGCGCTGGGCCTCGCCGCCGGAGAGGGTGCCGGCGGCCCGGTTGAGCGAGAGGTAGTCCAGGCCGACGTCGACGAGGAAGCGCAGCCGCTCGTTGACCTCCTTGAGGACCCGCTCGGCGATCTTCTTGTCGCGGGCGTTGAGCGTGAGCCGGCCGAGGAAGTCGGCGCAGTCGCTGATCGACATGGCGGAGACCTCGGCGATGGACTTGTCCATCACCGTGACCGCCAGCACGATCGGCTTCAGCCGGCTGCCCTGGCAGGTGGGGCAGGGCACCTCGCGCATATAGCCCTCGAAGCGCTCGCGGCTGGAGTCGCTCTCGGCCTCGCTGTGCCGCCGCTTCACGAAGGAGACGGCGCCCTCGAAGGCGGGGGTGGTGTAGGCCCGCTCGCGGCCGTACCGGTTGCGGTAGCGGACCTCGACCTGGGTCTTGTGGCCGTACATCAGGGCCTTCTTGGCCCGCTGCGGCAGCCCGGCGTAGGGGATGTCGGTGCGGAAGCCGAGGGCCTGGGAGAGGCCGCCGATGAGCCGGCCGAAGTACTCCTTGGTGTGGCCGTGCGACCAGGGGTGGATGGCGCCCTCGTCGAGGGAGCGCTCCTCGTCGGGGACGACGAGCTCCGGGTCGACCTCCATGCGGGTGCCGATGCCGGTGCAGTCCGGGCAGGCGCCGAAGGGCGAGTTGAAGGAGAAGGAGCGCGGCTCCAGCTCCTCGAAGGACAGGTCGTCGTACGGGCAGTAGAGGTGCTCCGAGTACATCCGCTCGCGCTCGGGGTCGTCCTCGGCGAGGTCGACGAAGTCGAGCACGACCATGCCGCCGGAGAGCCCGAGCGCGGTCTCGACCGAGTCGGTGAGCCGGCGCTTGGCGCTGTCCTTCACGGTGAGGCGGTCGACGACCACCTCGATCGTGTGCTTCTCCTGCTTCTTCAGGGTCGGCGGCTCGCTCAGCTGGATCGTCACGCCGTCGACCCGGGCACGGCTGTAGCCCTTGGTCTGGAGGTCGGCGAAGAGGTCGACGAACTCGCCCTTGCGCTCGCGCACCAGCGGCGACAGGACCTGGAAGCGGCTGCCCTCGGGCAGCTCCAGGACCTTGTCGACGATGGCCTGCGGCGACTGGCGGGAGATCGGCCGGCGGCACTCCGGGCAGTGCGGCTTGCCGATGCGGGCGAAGAGCAGCCGGAGGTAGTCGTAGACCTCGGTGATGGTGCCGACCGTCGAGCGCGGGTTGCGCGAGGTCGACTTCTGGTCGATGGAGACGGCGGGCGACAGACCTTCGATGAAGTCGACGTCCGGCTTGTCCATCTGGCCGAGGAACTGACGGGCGTAGGAGGAGAGCGACTCGACGTACCGGCGCTGCCCCTCGGCGAAGATCGTGTCGAACGCGAGGGAGGACTTGCCCGACCCGGAGAGCCCGGTGAAGACGATGAGGGAGTCACGGGGGAGGTCGAGCGAGACGTTCTTGAGGTTGTGCTCGCGAGCGCCACGGACGATGAGACGGTCGGCCACGCCGGTCCGCACCTTTCTTGAGAGAGCGGATGTGCCTGAAGACCCAACAACCAAGGATGCCGGATGCTTCCATCGAGCCTATAGCACGCACATTCGATTTCCGGAGTTCCGCTGCCCTCTTCACCCGAACGAGTGGCGACACCCCGGCGGCGCTAGGGTCGGCGCCATGATCGACCATGTGCGTGACCTGACCTCCGTGCGCGAGGCGACCGACCGGCTCGTCGACGCGGTCTCCTCCTGGGACAACGCGGCGCTCGCCGAGCCGTCACGGCTTCCGGGCTGGACCCGTGGCCACGTCCTCGCCCACCTCTCCCGAAACGCCGACGCTCTGGTGAACGTGCTCCAGGGCCTGCCCATGTACAAGGACGGCGCGACCCGCGACACCGACATCGAGCGGGACGCCGGCCGCCCCCTCGACGTCCAGCTCGCCGACCTGCGCGAGAGCGCCGAGCGCTTCCAGGCCGTGTGCGAGGAGCCCGCGGACTGGACGCGGACCGTGGAGCTGCGCAACGGCGTCACCGACAGTGCCTCCCGGGTGCCGTTCCGTCGCTGGGTCGAGGTGGCCCTCCACCACGTCGACCTCGGCGCCGGATACGAGCTCCGCGACCTGCCGGAGGAGTTCCAGCTGCGGGAGATCGACTTCCTCGCCGACCGCTGGTCCGGCCGCGCCGACGTGCCGCCGGTGACCCTGCGCACCCCCGACGGCACGGACCGCGGCCGCACCGGCGGCACCGAGGGCGCCCCGGTGACCGTCACCGGCCCCCTCGACGCGCTCCTTGGCTGGCTGTCCGGGCGCGGCGACAAGGGCGCGGGCCTGGCCGCGGAGGGCGGCCCGCTCCCCGAGCTCCCGCCGCTGTAACCGCAGTTGCCGCCCGCCCCCCGGCGCCCGGGGATAGGCTGAGGCCATGACGTACAGCGGAGTGGTGAAGGTCGGCGGACCTGCGGATGTGCACGAGCTGACCGACCTGATGATCTCGAAGGTCGCGGTCGGCCCGATGGACAACAACGCGTATCTGCTGCGCTGCCGGGCGACCGGCGAGCAGCTGCTGATCGACGCGGCCAACGAGGCCGCGACCCTGCTCACGCTGATCGGTGACGACGGCATCAAGGCCGTCGTCACCACCCACCGGCACGGCGACCACTGGCAGGCCCTGGCCGAGGTCGTCGAGGCCACCGGCGCCCGCACCTACGCGGGGGCGTACGACGCGGAGGGCATCCCCGTCCCGACCGACGTCCCGGTGCAGGACGGCGACACCCTCCGGGTCGGCCGGGTCGAGCTCACCGCCCGCCGGCTCGTCGGGCACACCCCCGGCTCGATCGCGCTGGTCTACGACGACCCGCACGGCCACCCGCACGTCTTCACCGGCGACTGCCTCTTCCCGGGCGGCGTCGGAAACACCTGGGGCGACCCGGAGGCCTTCGCGAGCCTGCTCCACGACGTGGAGACCAAGCTCTTCGGGGAGCTGCCGGACGAGACCTGGGTCTACCCGGGCCACGGCAGCGACACCACGCTCGGTGACCAGCGGCCCCACCTCGCGGAGTGGCGCGAGCGCGGCTGGTGACCCCGCCGCGCCCCCGCACGCCCCCGTAACCCGGGTGACGCCCGGGTAGTTGGCGCGACATGCGCCACAGTCACTCTCCGTCGATGGGCCGGCTCGCCGCCGCCTCGCTCGTCGGCACCGCCATCGAGTTCTTCGACTTCTTCGTGTACGGGACGGCCGCCGCGCTCGTCCTCGGCCCGCTCTTCTTCCCGAACTTCTCCCCGCTCGCCGGCACCCTGGCGGCCTTCGGCACCTTCGCGGTCGGCTTCGTCTCCCGCCCGCTGGGCTCCGTCCTCTTCGGCCACGTCGGCGACCGGTACGGGCGGCGCCCGGTCCTGTTCGCCTCGCTGCTGCTCACGGGCTGCGCGACGGTCGCGGTCGGCTGTGTCCCCACGTACGAGACGCTCGGCATCGCCGCGCCCGCGCTGCTGCTCCTGCTGCGCTTCCTGCAGGGGCTCGGCCTGGGCGGCGAGTGGGGCGGGGCGGTGCTGCTGACCGCCGAGCACGCCCCCGAGCGGCGGCGGGCGCTGTGGGCGAGCTTCCCGCAGATCGGACCCGCGGTCGGCTTCCTGCTGGCGAACGGGGTGATGCTGGCGCTGACGGCCGGGCTGAGCGACGCCGAGTTCCGGTCCTGGGGCTGGCGGGTGCCGTTCTGGGCCGCCGGGCTGCTCGCCGCGGCCGGTCTCGGGCTGCGCTCCTCGCTCGCCGAGACCCCGCAGTTCGAGGAGCTGGCCGCCTCGGGGCGGCGGGCGGAGGCCCCGCTCACGGAGGTGTTCCGCGGACACTGGCGGCTCGTGCTCCTGACGGCGGGCGCGCTGGCCGTCGGCTACGCGGTCTTCTACACCGTGTCCACCTGGGCCCTGGCCTACGGCACGGAGCGGCTCGGCGTGTCCAGCACGGTGATGCTGGTCTGTGTGATGGCGGCGGTGGCGATCAAGGGGGCGGTGACCCCGTTCGCGGCGATGCTCGGCGACCGCTACGGGCGCAGGACGCTGTGCCTGACGGGCTGCGCGGCCTCCGCCGTGTGGATGTTCCCCATGGTGGCGCTGCTCTCCACCGCGCGGCCGCTGCTGATGTTCCTGGGCTTCCTCGGCTCGCTGCTCGCGTTCATCACGATGTTCTCGGTGGTCGCCGCCTACCTCCCGGAGCTGTACGAGCCGCGGGTGCGCTGCACGGGCGCGGCCGTGGGCTACAACCTGGCCGGGGTGCTCGGCGGGGCGCTCACGCCGATCGTGGCGACGGCCCTCTCCGAGGGCGGCGAGGGCCCGCCGTGGGGCGTGGCGGCCTATCTGACGGTGGTCGCGCTGGTGAGCCTGGGCTGCTTCGCCCTGCTCCCGGAGACCCTCCCGGCGCGGACGCCGGTGCCGGAACCCGCGCAGGCGCCGGAGCCCGTGTAGGCGGGGGCCGGGCCTCGGGCCGCAGGCGCGGCGCGGACAAGGCGAAGGCCGGTGCGGGTGGCGTGCTGCCACCCGCACCGGCCCTTTCACGCCGGGGGTCAGGCCCCGACGCTGTCCTTCTCGGCCTCGCCGGCGTCGGCGGCCGGGGCCGCGGCGGCGGCCTCCGCGGCCTCCCGCTGCTCCTGCTTCCTGGAGGCGATGAGGCTGGTGATCGTGGTGATGACCAGGACGCCGCAGATCACGGTGAGCGAGAACGGGATGGAGATCTCGGGAACGTGCACCCCGGACTCGTGCAGGGCGTGCAGCACCAGCTTCACGCCGATGAAGCCGAGGATCACCGACAGGCCGTAGCTGAGGTGGACCAGCTTCTTCAGCAGGCCGCCGATCAGGAAGTACAGCTGCCGCAGACCCATGAGGGCGAAGGCGTTGGCGGTGAAGACGATGTACGGGTCCTGGGTGAGGCCGAAGATCGCCGGGATGGAGTCGAGGGCGAAGAGCACGTCGGTGGTGCCGATCGCCAGCATGACGACCATCAGCGGCGTCAGCACCCGCTTGCCGTTGTTGCGGATGAAGAGCTTGGTGCCGTGGTAGCGGTCGGCGACGCCGAACTTCTTCTCGATGGACTTGAGGAGGCGGTTCTCCTCGAAGTCGTCCTCCTCCTCGTCGGAGCGCGCCTCCTGGATGAGCTTCCAGGCGGTGTAGATCAGGAACGCGCCGAAGAGGTAGAAGACCCACGAGAAGCTGGTGATGATCGCGGCGCCGGCGGCGATGAAGATCGCGCGGAGCACCAGGGCGATCAACACGCCCACGAGCAGCACCCGCTGCTGGAGGTGGGAGGGCACCGAGAACTTCGCCATGATCAGGACGAAGACGAAGAGGTTGTCGACACTGAGCGACTTCTCGGTGATGAAGCCGGCGAAGAACTCGCCCGAGGCCTGGCTGTTGCCGAACACCATCAGGCCGATGCCGAACAGCACGGCGAGGGCGATCCAGACGATCGTCCAGATTCCGGCTTCCTTGACCGACACGTCATGGGGCTTGCGCCCGATGAAGAAGTCGACCGCGATCAGGGCGCCCAGACCGAGAATGGTCAGCACCCACAGGGTCATCGAAACGTCCACTGCGCCTCCGGCGTCGTACGGCTTGTGATCAGCGTCGTCGCTGCCGGAGGTCTCTTCCACCCGGGGAACGGCCCGGGCCGACGCCCCGGGCTCAGATCCCCGATCTGTCCGTATTGACGGGCACGTCGCGCAATGGGGAGTACTCCCCTCCGCACCAAGAAGATTACCCGAAGAACCAAGGAAAGGTAAAGAGAAGGGTAAAGCTGCCTCAAACCCGCAGGTCAGCGACCCCACTGGCGTCGTGAGTCCGCCACCTGGGAGAGGACCTGC
Organism: Streptomyces sp. NPDC020422; assembly: GCF_044386705.1. Taxonomy (NCBI): domain Bacteria; kingdom Bacillati; phylum Actinomycetota; class Actinomycetes; order Kitasatosporales; family Streptomycetaceae; genus Streptomyces; species Streptomyces sp. NPDC020422. The sequence continues at coordinate 141,205 of NZ_JBIRVJ010000008.1, forward strand.
CGGAGCACCGCGCTGCCCTGCGGGACCAGGGGCGGCTCGTACGTCCAGGCGTGCCCGACCCAGGGGTCGGCGAGGTGGTCGTCGGGCACCGGGGTGAGCCGCATCAGCGTGCGCCACAGCGGATCGAGCACCGGTCCGTACGCGGCGGCGTCCGCCCGGTCCGCGACCATCAGCAGATGCAGGCCGACCTGCGGGCCCTCGTCGGCGAGATAGCGCAGCTGGTTGACCGCCCGGTCGTCGAATCCGTGCGGGAAGTCATGGACGACCAGCAGGTGCTCGGCCGGATCCATGCCCGGCGGCAGGTCGTCGGCGGCACCGGCGCGCAGCGCCATCTGCATCAGGTCGACCCGCTCGGTGAGCTGCGCGAGGACGGCCGAGACCCCGGCGGCCCCCGCGGCCGGCGGCGCGGCGAGCACCCCGGCCTCCACGAGCGGTGCGAACGCGGCCGCGCCCGCACCGGCCGGGTCGATCACCCGCACCCGGAAGCCGTCGGCCGGATACACCGCGACCAGCCGGGCCACCAGCGCGACCGCCGTGTCCAGGGCGAGTCGGCGCAGCTCGGCCTCGTCGAGGAGGGCGGCCGCCTCCGAGTGGCCGCGCCCGGAGTCCACCCACAGCCCGCGGGCCAGCGGGAGCCGGGCCAGGAACGGGATGCGCAGACCGGGGCGCTCGGGCAGGTGGAGGTCGCCCAGGCGGAGCGCCATCGGCGCCTCCATGGGGACCCGGTACGCCTGCCAGACGGGGCTGTCCCAACGGGCGTAGGCGGCCGGCAGCGCGGGCTCGACGACCTCGGACTCGGCGGTGAGCTGCGCGAGGTCGCGGTCGAGGGCCTCCTGCGCGCGGGCGGTGAGCTCGTCGTGCTTCGCCTTCGCCGCGGCCCGGGCGGCGTCGCCGGCTCCGCCGATCCGGTTGCGCGGGTCGGAGAGCACCCGGTCGAGCTCCTGGTCGAGCCGGGACTCGGCGAACTGGCAGGCGCTGCGGTAGGCGGCGGTGGTGCGGGCCAGGTCCTCGAACATGCTCCACACCTGGTTGTAGAGGCGCTCGTCCATGGACCAGCCGGTGGCGTCGCCGGCGACCGGCGCCGGGTGCGCCGGCGGGGCCGGGGGCTGCTCGGGCCGGGGCGGGACGGCGCCCGGGGCCGGGCGGCGGCCCGGGTGGGTGTAGTCGATGGGGCCGCCGGGGGCGGCCGGGGCCGGCTGCCGGACGCGGTCGGCCTCGGGGACGCGCGGGGGCGGGGCGGCGACGGAGCGGGCCAGCCCCTGGGCGACGGCCTCCAGGATCGAGCCGGCGAGCTCGGCGGGGCGCTCCAGGCCCTGGTCGGCGAGGAGCGCGGCGAGGCCGCCCTCGTACCCCTGGCCGACGGCCCGCACCTTCCAGGCGCCCTGGCGTCGGTAGAGCTCCAGGGCGACGAGTGCGGACTCCCGGTCGAGGCCGGTGATGGTGTAGTCGGCGATCCTGGTGCCGTCGGGCGCCGTGACGGTGACGACGGGGGCCGCTCCGGCGCCGAAGCTGCTGGGCCCGTCCACGCCGACGGGCAGGGCCAGGAGGACGCAGACGCGGTGGACGGCGGCCTCGACGGCCTCCAGGTCGACCGCGAGCCGGTGCTCGGTCGCGGCCTGCCGGGGCACCTCGACCCCGGGCAGCGCCGTCGCGCCGGGATGGGCGACGGCCCCGGCGCCCGGGAGGCGGCCCGCCTCGTCGACCAGGGTGGCCGCGGCGAGGACCGGATGACCGGCCGAGACCCGGATCTCCAGGCGGGTGTGGGGCAGGGGGTGGTTCTGCCCCCGGACCAGCTCGGCGGTCATCTGCTCCGTCTCTCCGTGCGTACGAACGTGGTGCCCGAGCCGCGTCTACAGGACCGGGAAGATCGACGGCATGAGGTCCTGGAAGGTGCGGCCGTTGGCCGCGTTGCCCAGGGCCGTCATCTGCCAGCCGGAGCCGGCCCGGTGCACCTTGGCCATGATCTGGGCCGTGTACTGGCCGCCGCCGTCGAGCGTGTAGCGGGCCAGCTCCTGGCCGTTGGTCTCGTCCACGAGGCGGCAGAACGCGTTCTGCACCTCCTGGAAGGTCTGGCCGGTGAAGGAGTTCACCGTGAAGACGATCTGGTCGATGTGGACCGGGACGCGCTGGAGGTCGACCAGGATCGCCTCGTCGTCGCCGCCCTGGCCGACGCCGCCGACCAGGTTGTCACCGGTGTGCCGGACGGAGCCGTCGTCGCTGACCAGGTGACGGAAGAAGACCACGTCCACCGGCTGCTTGTCGGCGAAGAGCACGGCGGAGGCGTCCAGGTCGATCTCGCGGGTGCGCGAGCCGAACAGGCCGCGGCGGGGCGCCGCCTGCCAGCCGAGGCCCATCCGCACGGAGGTCAGGCTGCCTCCGTCCTTCTTCTCCAGGCTGATGGCCTGCCCCTTGGTCATGTTGACCGTCACGCGCTGCCCCTCTCATCGGTGTGAGCAGCACCCTACGCAGGCGCACTGACAACGCGCCGGGAGCGGCCCGGTTTTGTGTCGCTCTTGCAACACACCGGGCCGCCGCGGCCGGTCCGAACGGGCCGGTCAGGCCAGTCCCGCCTCCTTCATCTGGCGCAGCTCCTTCTTCAGTTCCGACACCTCGTCGCGCAGCCGGGCGGCGACCTCGAACTGCAGCTCGGCCGCGGCGGCCTTCATCCGGTCCGTCATCTCCTCGATGATTCCGGCGAGTTCGGTCGCAGGGCGGTCGCCGAGCTCCACCGTGGCGCCGGCCTTGCCCGCCCTGCCCTTCGGGGCGTGCGCGGCGAGCGAGGGGACGGGGGCCTTGGCGCCCTTGCCGTCCTTCGCCTTGCGGTAGCCGCTGCCGAGCAGCTCCTCGGTGTCGACCTCCTCGCGCGCGATGGTGGCGACGATGTCGTTGATCTTCTTGCGCAGCGGCTGGGGGTCGATGCCGTTGGCCTTGTTGTAGGCGACCTGCTTCTCGCGGCGCCGGTTGGTCTCGTCGATGGCCTGCGCCATCGCCGGGGTGATGGTGTCCGCGTACATGTGGACCTGGCCGGAGACGTTTCGGGCGGCGCGGCCGATGGTCTGGATGAGCGAGGTGCCGGAGCGCAGGAAGCCCTGCTTGTCGGCGTCGAGGATGGCGACCAGGGAGACCTCGGGCAGGTCGAGGCCCTCGCGGAGCAGGTTGATGCCGACCAGGACGTCGTACTCGCCGGCCCGCAGCTCGCGCAGCAGCTCGATCCGGCGGAGCGTGTCGACGTCGCTGTGCAGATAGCGCACCTGGATGCCCAGCTCCAGGAAGTAGTCGGTGAGGTCCTCGGCCATCTTCTTGGTGAGGGTGGTGACCAGGACGCGCTCGTCCCGCTCCGTGCGCAGCCGGATCTCGTGCACCAGGTCGTCGATCTGCCCCTCGGTGGGCTTGACCACGACCTCGGGATCGACGAGGCCGGTCGGGCGGATGATCTGCTCGACGAAGCCGTCGCCGCGGGAGAGTTCGTAGGTGCCGGGGGTGGCGGAGAGGTAGACGGTCTGGCCGATCCGCTCCTGGAACTCCTCCCACTTCAGCGGCCTGTTGTCGAGCGCCGAGGGCAGCCGGAAGCCGTGGTCGACGAGGGTGCGCTTGCGGGAGGCGTCGCCCTCGTACATCGCGCCGATCTGCGGGACGGTGACGTGCGACTCGTCGATGACGAGCAGGAAGTCCTCCGGGAAGTAGTCCAGGAGCGTGTTGGGCGGGGAGCCGGGCTCGCGGCCGTCGAAGTGCATCGAGTAGTTCTCGATGCCGGAGCAGGAGCCGATCTGGCGCATCATCTCGATGTCGTACGTGGTCCGCATGCGCAGGCGCTGGGCCTCCAGCATCTTCCCCTGCTTCTCCAGCTCCTTCAGGCGCTGCTCCAGCTCGCGCTCGATGTCGTTGACGGCCCGCTCCATGCGCTCGGGGCCGGCGACGTAGTGGCTGGCGGGGAAGACGTACAGCTGCTGGTCGTCGCTGATGACCTCGCCGGTCAGGGGGTGCAGCGTGGAGAGGGCCTCGATCTCGTCGCCGAACATCTCGATGCGGACGGCGAGCTCCTCGTAGACCGGGAAGATCTCGATGGTGTCGCCGCGGACGCGGAAGGTGCCGCGGGTGAACGCCAGGTCGTTGCGGGTGTACTGGATGTCGACGAAGCGGCGCAGCAGCTGGTCGCGGTCGATCTCCTCGCCGACCTTGAGGTTGACCATCCGGTCGACGTACTCCTGCGGGGTGCCGAGGCCGTAGATGCAGGAGACGGAGGCGACCACGACGACGTCCCGGCGGGTCAGCAGCGAGTTGGTCGCGGAGTGGCGCAGCCGCTCGACCTCCTCGTTGATCGAGGAGTCCTTCTCGATGTAGGTGTCCGACTGCGGGACGTACGCCTCGGGCTGGTAGTAGTCGTAGTACGAGACGAAGTACTCGACGGCGTTGTTCGGCAGGAGCTCGCGGAACTCGTTGGCCAGCTGGGCGGCCAGCGTCTTGTTCGGCGCCATCACCAGGGTGGGGCGCTGCAGCCGCTCGATCATCCAGGCGGTCGTCGCCGACTTTCCGGTGCCGGTGGCGCCGAGCAGGACGACGTCCTTCTCGCCGGCGCGGATGCGCCGGTCGAGCTCGGCGATGGCGGCGGGCTGGTCGCCGCTGGGCTGGTAGGGGCTGACGACCTCGAAGGGCGCCACCGTACGTTCGATCTTGGAAACGGGCCGCATGCATCCACCGTACGACCCGGCACTGACAGCCGGGCCGCGATCGGCTCAGCGGCGCGGGCGGCGGGGGCGGATCACCAGTCCTGGGAGCGGTACGTGCCGCGGTGGGCGCCCCTGCGGGCGGCGGGGCGCGCCGAGGACCAGTTCGCCGGCTCGCCGTAGGCGGGGGCGCGGCGCGGGGCGGGCACTCCGGGGGCCCCGTGGCGGTAGCCGCCGCGGGCCGTGGGCTTCTGCCAGTCGGGCTCGCCCATGACGAGCAGCGGGTCGAACATGACCACGACGGCGGCCAGCAGGAGGAAGACGGCGGGTCCGACCAGCATCGGCAGCAGCAGCGAGGTGGCGGTGTCGCCGGTGCCCGGGGCGGACGTGCCGTGCACCTCGACGTCGACGGCCGCCATCGCGGTGTAGTGCATGCCGCTGACGGCGAGGCCCATCACCAGGCTGGCGCCGAGGCTGGCCAGGAAGCCGTGGACGGAGACGGCCGCCCAGAGGGACGTGGTGGCGGCCACGACGGCGATGACGACCGAGAGGGCGACCGTGAGGGTGTCGTACGAGATCTGGCCGTGCAGCCGCATGCCGGCCATGCCCAGGTAGTGCATGGTGGCGACGCCGAGGCCGGTGATGGTGCCGCCGGTGACGAGGGTCAGGGCGGTGGCGCCCCGGTAACCCACGATGAAGATCCCGATGCCGACCATGACGACGGCGACGCCGAGGCTGGCGAAGGTGATGGGCCGGTCGTAGCTGATGGGGGCCTGCCGGACGGAGAAGCCCATCATCGCGATGAAGTGCATGGTCCAGATGCCGGTGCCTATGGAGGTGGCGCCGAGCGCGAGCCAGCCGGCCTTGAAGGTGTCGTGGTGGCGCAGCGACCGGGTGGTGCAGCGCAGCCCGAGTGCCCCGCCGAGGCAGGCCATGAGGAAGGCCGCCACCGGTGTGACGAGGCCGTAACTGAATCCGTCGACCGTGCCCTGCATGAGCGTCTGCCCTCCACCCCTGGTGCAACGTCGTCCGAAAACAGTCGGTACCGCTGAGTAGTGCTACCGGATTATGGCGTCCACCGGGGTCTCTCGGCCATGCGGTCCGCGAATTGACCTGCCCCGTTGTCGGTGCCGGGTCGTACGGTGATCGGCATGGAGAGCGAGAAGTCCGGGACGGCGCGGGCGGGCGTGCGGGTGGAGTGGGCGGTGGTGCCCAGCACCATCGGTCCCCTGCTGCTCGCCGCGACGGATCGGGGTCTGGTGAGCGTGGTCTTCCACGCCGACGAGCGGGTGCGCGAGCGTGCCCTGGAGCGGCTGGCGGGCGCGCTGGGCGGGGAGCTCGTGCGGAGCGCGTCGGGCCTGCTCGCCGGGCCGCTTCGGCAGCTGGAGGCGTATTTCGACGGGAGGCTCCGGAGCTTCGACGTCAAGTTGGACTGGTCGCTGGTGACCGGATTCAACCGCCAGGTGCTGCGCGAGCTGGCCGAGGGCGTCCCGTACGGGACGGTGGTGGGGTACGGGGAGCTCGCCCGCCGGGTCGGGCAGCCGGCGGCGGCCCAGGCCGTCGGAGCGGCGATGGGCAGCAATCCGCTGCCGGTGGTGGTGCCGTGCCACCGGGTGGTGGAGAGCGACGGGGGTCTCGGGGGCTTCGGCGGGGGTCTGGAGACCAAGCGCAGGCTCCTCGCCCTGGAGGGGGTTCTTCCGGAACCGCTGTTCTGAGCCATGACCTGGGCTTCGTCCGGGTCCGGCCGTTCCCACGCTGTGGGAAGGCTGGCACTATGCGTAAGTGACCACCACGCCCGGCGCCCCTGACGCGCTCCTGTCGACCGCGATATCCGACCCCCTCTCCCCCGACCGTCTCCCGGCCCTGCGGCGGCGCATACAGGCGGTGCTGATCGCCACCCAGATCCTGGGCGGCCTCGGCATCGCCATCGGAGTGGCACTGGCCGCGGTCCTCGCCAAGGAGGTCAGCGGTACGGAGGCGCTGTCCGGGCTCGCGTCGACGGCCTCGGTCGCGGGACCGGCCCTGCTCGCCATGCCGCTGGCCTCGCTGATGGCCACCCGGGGCCGGCGTGCGGGGCTCGTCCTCGCCTATCTCGTCGGCGCCTTCGGCGCGGGGGTCGCGGTGCTCGGCGCGGTCCTCGACAGCTTCCCGGTGCTCCTCGTCGGCCTGGTCGGCTTCGGAGCCGGCTCCTCGGCCAATCTGGCGGCCCGCTTCGCCGCCGCGGACCTGGCCGAGCCCGACCGGCGGGCGCGGGCCATCTCCACCGTCGTGTGGGCCACCACCATCGGCGCCGTCCTCGGCCCCAACGTCGCCGCCCCGGCCGGGGAGAGCGTGGCGGGCCTGGGCATCCCGGTGGCGGCCGGGCCGTTCGTCTGGGCGGCCGGGGTCTTCGTGCTCTCGGCCCTCGTGGTGGCGCTGCTGCTGCGGCCCGACCCGCTTCTGACGGCACGCGCGCTGGCCGGCCCCGAGGAGGACACGGCGGCGGAGGGCCGCTCCCTCAAGGCCGGTCTGCGGGCGGTACGGGCCTCTTCCCGGGCCAAGCTCGCCCTGGTCACCGTGGCCGGCTCGCACACCGCGATGGTGTCGATCATGTCGATGACCCCGGTCGCGCTCAGCCACCACGGCGCCGGCATCCGGTTGATCGGTCTGGTCATCAGCGGGCACATCGCGGGCATGTACGCGTTCTCCCCGCTGATGGGCTGGCTCTCCGACCGGCTCGGCCGGCTCTCGGTGATCGGCCTCGCCATCGCGCTGATCGCCACGGCGGCGCTCCTCGCGGGCACCGCCGGGCCGAGCCACGGGCAGACCGCGCTCGGCCTCTTCGTCCTCGGCCTCGGCTGGTCGGCCGGCCTCGTCTCCGGCTCGGCCCTCCTGACGGACTCCGTCCCCCAGGCCGCCAGGGCCGCGGTCCAGGGCCTCTCCGACTTCATCATGAACGCCTCCGCCGGACTCGGCGGCCTGGCGGCGGGCCTGATCGTCTCCACGGTCGGCTACGGCTGGCTGAACGCGGTCGGGGCCTGCCTGCTGGTACCGATGGCGCTGCTGGCCCTGCGGGGCGCGGTGCGGCGGGCCTGAGGGCCTGCCGGGTCGGTCGGATCCTGGATCCCCTCCTGGATCCCCTCTTGGATCCCCCCTGGCTCAAACCTCCTGGATCCAACCTCCCGGCTGAAACTTCCTGGATCCAGTCGTCTCAGCGCGGCACCACCGGCGAGCTCGCCCCCTCCAGCACGCGCCGCGGCGACCCCGTGCCGTCGGCGGGCACGCTCCACACCGCGCCCGCCACGCCGTACGAGAGCGTGCCCGGCCCCGTCCAGGACGCCTGGTCGTCGACGGACCGGGTCTCGGCGAGCGGGTGTTCGCGCAGGGTGTCGAGGTCGAGGACGTACAGCCGCCAGGGTGCTCCGGGGTCGGTGGAGACCTTCTTCTTGTAGGCGATGCGGGTGCCGTCCGGGGAGAGCGAGGGGCACTCGACGTTCTCCTTGACGGCGCGCGCCGACCAGTTCCGCAGGTCGCCCTCGACGAGGTGGGTGCGGCCCTGGGTGGAGACGGTGGCATAGAAGCGGTTGTCGTCGCGGGCGAAGCTGACGCCCCAGTAGTTGACGTCCGGGGCGTGGTGGCGGCGCCCGCCCAGGGTGAGCGGGATCTGCTCGATGCTCTTGATCAGATAACCGGTGCGCAGGTCGAGGATCGAGGTCCGGGTGGAGAACGCGGAGGTGGCGTAGGAGTCGCCGGTGGCGAAGGTGGTCCAGGCGAGCACCCGCCCGGAGGCGGAGACCCTGGCCCGGCTGGGGATGCCGGGCAGGCTCATCCGGCGCACCTCGTGCAGCCGCCGGTCGAGGACGAGGACGTAGGAGCGGGCGGGCAGGCCCGGGCGGCGCTGGAGGCAGAGCGCGGTGCTCGCGGCGGCGTGGAAGCGGTCGCAGCGCGGTCCTCCGACGAGGCGTGAGCCCGGTGCGGCCGGGTCCTGGCGGGCGACGCGTCCGGTGGCGGTGTCGCGGAAGTAGAGGGCGCCCGGGGGCCCGTCGAGCCCGAAGCCCGTGTCGGCGGTGACGGCCTCGGTCCGCGGGCGCTCGGCGGCGGCCCGCAGGGTGTAGGCGGTGGCGCCGCCGACGAGGAGCAGGGCGCCCAGGAGGAGTGCCCAGAGGCGGCGGGCGGTCATGTCGCGGTCCTTCCGTGCGGTGGGTCGGCGGGCAGCAGGCGGGCGGAGCACACGAGGGCCACCGCGAGTCCGGCCGAGGCGAGGACGAGCGCGGTGGACGGCCCCCACAGGGTCCAGGCCGCACCGAAGCCGGTCGCCGCGGCGACCCGGGCGAGGGCCTGCGCGGTCTGGACGACGGCGAGCCCGCTCGCCCTGCCGGTGGCCGGGAGGAGCGGTCCGGTGAGGGCCATGAGGACGCCGTCGGTGGCGGCGTAGAAGACTCCGAGCAGGGTGAGCACCCCGCCGATGAGGACGGCGTCCGGCACCGGGGCGAGGAGCAGGGCCATGGCGAGGAGCAGGGCGCCGTGCCCGTACAGGAAGGGGCGTCTGCGGCCGATGCGGTCGGCGAGCCGCCCGGCGGGTACGGCGAGCAGCAGATAGGCGGCCGCGGCGCCGAGCGGCAGGAACGGGAACCAGGTGGTGGCCAGCTCGGTCCTGCGCTGGAGCAGCAGGTAGAGGAACGCGTCGCCGACGGTGGCCGCGCCGAGGAGCGCGGCGGCGAACGCGACCCGGCGCACGGCGGGCAGGCGGAGCGGGGCCGTCAGGTCGCGCGGACCGCGGGTGACATCCACGGTCTCCCGGCGGCCTCCGGGGACGAGCACCACGAGCAGCAGCACCCCGAGGAGGCCGACGCAGAAGCTGACGACGAAGACGGCGTCGTAGGCGTCGGCGGTCGCCCACAGCAGGGCGAAGGCGGCGAGCGGTCCGAGGAGCGCGCCGGTGGTGTCCATGGCCCGGTGGACGCCGAAGGCGCGACCGAGGCCGTCGGGCGGGCTCGCGAGGGTGATGAGGGCGTCGCGCGGGGCGGTGCGGATGCCCTTGCCGAGGCGGTCGGCGGCGAGGGCGGCGCCGAGGAGACCGGTCGCGCCGCCGGCGAGGAGCAGGCCGAGGCGGGAGCAGGCGGACAGGGCGTAGCCGATGCCGGCGATCCGCTTGTGGTGCCCGCCGCGGTCGGCGGCGTGGCCGCCGAGGAGGCGTACGAGCGCGGTGGCACCGGTGAACAGCCCGTCGAGGAAGCCGAACTGGAGCGGGGTCAGGCCGAGTCCGAGGACGAGGTAGAGCGGCAGGACGGCCGTGACCATCTCGGAGGAGACGTCGGTGACGAGGCTGACGGTGCCGAGGGCGAGGACGGTGGCGGGGACGCGCCGCCGCACCCCGGAGGGGGTGGGCGGCGTGCCGCGGCGACCGGTGGTCGCGAGGTACATCAGTGGCAGGTGTAGGTCGGGCCGGTGTCCTTGACCGAGCCGTCCGTGCCGACGTACTGCCAGCTGTAGGCGGTGTCGGTGAAGTTCAGCTTCAGCACCCCGTACGAGCCGCTGATGCGCTTCTGGCTGTTGGGCTGGACGGTCTCGATGGGGTACGGCTCGGCGCCGCCCATGCCGCCGACGATCTCGACGATGCCGTCGGCGGTGGCCCGGCCGTCGGGGTCCTGCGGGGCGAAGCGCTCGTAGTGGTGGTCGTGCCCGTTGAGGACGAGGTCGGCCTTGGCCGCGTAGAGGATCTGCCAGACGGGCCGGGAGACGGGGTCGTTGCCGTGCCCGCCGGAGGAGTAGAGCGGGTGGTGGAAGTACGCGGCGACACAGCCCTTGGCGTTGCGGGCGAGGTCGTCCTTGAGCCACTGGATCTGGGCGGGGTCGTCGAAGGAGTTGGAGTCGAGCGCGATGAAGTGCCAGTTGCCCTCGTCGTAGCTGTAGTAGGGCAGGCCCTGGGGGTAGGCGATCGCGCCGAAGTACGCCTTGTAGCCGGCGAGGGAGCCCGCGGGGTCGTAGGTCTCGTGGTTGCCGGGGACGGGGCGGGTCTTGGCCTTGAAGGCGCCCCAGGTCTTGTCGTAGTAGGCGCGGTAGTCGGTCAGGCGGGCGTCGTCGTACTGGTTGTCGCCCATCGTCACGTAGAACCTGGGGGCGATCCGCTGGGCCTGGGCGGCGGTCTTGGGGTGCGCGCAGGAGCTGCTGGAGGCGGTGCACTGCGCGGCGATGTCGCCGGCGGCGACGACGGTGAAGGAGCCGGTGGTGGGCGGCGGGGTGGTGCCGTCGGTCGTCCCGTACACCTCCACTTCGTAGAGGGAGTAGCCGTACGAGGTGCCGCGGGCGGTGCCGTAGATCCGGAGGTAGCGGCCCTTCCCGGTGAGCCCGGTCCAGTCGTCGGTGCCTCCGTTGCCGGCCGTCTCGGTGGCGAGGGCGGTCCAGGTGGCGCCGTCGGAGGAGACCTCGACGCGGTAGGCCTTGGCGTAGGCCGCCTCCCAGGAGAGGCGGACGCGGGAGACGGTGGCGGTGGCGCCGAGGTCGACGCGCAGCCATTGCGGGTCGGAGCCCTCGGCGCTGGCCCATCGGGTGGCGGGGTCGCCGTCGAAGGCCTTGGCCGGGGTGAGGGTGGCGTCCTCGTCGGAGGAGGAGGTGGCGGGCTTGCCGCGGGACAGGAGCGGGTCCGCGGCGTCGGCTCGCCCGGGGGCGCCGATCAGCAGGCCGCCGGCGAGGAGCAGGACGGCGGCGAGGAGGATGGACAGCGTGGTGCGACGGGGTGGGGCGGAGGCGTTCAGGCGCATACCTGGGACTCCTTTGCCTGGGGACGGAGAGAGCTGGGCTCCGGTGCGGGCAGCGCGGCCCGGGCCGCCTGGCGGGGGGCGCCACGGGGCGTGCTGCGGTGCACAGCGGCCGGGTCAGAGCTCTCGCTGAGCGCGTCACGCCCCGCTCAGGGAAGCCCTGGGCGGGGCGCCGCGCCAAGCCGCTGCCGGGATGCTAGTGGATAGGAAAGTTTCCTACCAGACCCCGAACCCAGGCTTCCGCGAAGGGAGTTCAGAGGCTGATGTGGTACGCCTTGCGCAGCGTCTCGTGGACGGTCCAGGTGGTGCGGTCGCCCTCCCGCAGCACGCAGGCGTCGCCGGGGCCGATCTCCAGGGTGTCGCCGCCCTCGACCGCGACCGTGGCGCGCCCGCTGACGACGACGAAGAGCTCGTTCGCCTCGGTGTCGGTGACCACGCCGGGGGTGATCTGCCAGATGCCGCGGATCTGCTTGCCGTCGGCGGACTCCCACAGGACCTTGCCGGTCACCTCGGGGGTGCCGGAGACGATCTGGCCGGGGTCGAGCGGCTCGGGTTCGAGGTCGGCGTCGGGGATGTGGACGGCGAAGGAGGGCTGTGCGTGAGTGGTCATGGCCGGTGACTGTAGCGGGGCCCCGGCGCCCGACCGGGCTCGGGACCTGCTGGAGGAATTCCTTCCGTTTCCCCCTCCGACCAGGCACTTCTCCGGCGCGTCCGGCGCGACGGAATCCGCAGGAGGGGTTTACGGCCGGGGCACGCCCAAAGGGGCGCCCCAGCCCCTCGGGGCGGGGCGGCGAGGCACCGATTCCGCAGCCGCCGGGCCCTCCCCCGCGGACGCGGGCGAGGGCCCGGTTCCGGCCAGGGGCGTCTGTTCTCGGCCTTGGGCGCACCGAAAACCGCCCCCGCGCGGGGCGTTACGCGCGGATGTCCCCGCTGGTGGGCGGCAGCGTCTTTGGTGGGGCCAATGTTGGTCGCGTGGATTGCGCCGAGCCTCCTGACAGAGGTGGCGCGCGGGCGTCACACTCCCACCCGACTGCTCCCCCTCCTCCCCCCACCCCGGACAGGAGAGTGCGATGACCCCCACCACCCGTCTCGGCACCCGCGCGGCCGTCCTCGGCGCCGTGGCGCTGCTGACCGCCGCCACCGCCGTCCCCGTCGCGTCCGCGACGGAACCCGCTCCCGGCGCCTCCTACAAGGCCGGCCACGACACCCTCGGGCCGCAGCGCCTCACGCCGGCCCAGCGCAGGCTCGCAGCCGCCAAGCAGACCGAGGCGGAGAGAACGTACGCGGGAGCGCGCGCCCTCGCCGGGTACAAGCTCTCCGGCGCCCTCCACCAGTCGCAGCAGACCTCCTACTGGTGCGGCCCGGCCACCCTGGTGATCACCCAGTCGGCCCACGACGAGGTCGGCGGCCGGTCGCAGCAGGACGCGGCGACCCTGCTCAAGACGACCACCAGCGGCACCGCCTGGTACGGCATCGACATCAACGTGCCGAGCCCGACCGGCTACCCGATGGCGGACGCCCTCAACTACCGCCTCCCCGGTGCCGGTTACGTACCGAAGGCACTGCCGTACACCCCCACCGCCACCGACAAGGCCAACTTCAAGCAGCACATCGTCCACAACACCGACAACGACTACGCCATCGCGGGCAACGCCTGGGAGGTGCCGGGCGGTCCGCATCTCGTGGGCCACCCCAACATCGAGATCTTCCACTGGGTCTCGATCGACGGCTACAACACCGACACGGCCGCCGGAGAGGTCGACTATCTGGACCCGGTGGGCGGGGTGAGCACCAGCGTCATCTCATGGGCGGGCTCGGTGCCCAAGTCGGCGCACATCTCGTCCGACACGATCACCACCATCATGGGCGGCCGTGGCTACGTCTGGTAGCCGACGCCTCCTGCCGGTGCCGTTCCTGGCCGGCGCCCTGCTCCTCGCGAGCTGCTCGCCGGACGGCGCCGGGCCCGGTCCCGCGCGGGCCGCGCCCTCCCCGACGGCCGCCCCGGCGCGGACGGCGGCCTGCGAGGTGGCGCTGCCCGCCGCGTGGCGCTCCGCGTTCACGACGGGCGAGTACCGGCCGCCGGCCGGGGAACGCGCGGTCCTCACGGAGACCGGGCCGGGCTGGACGGCGCTCCAGCTGACCGGCGCCGAGGGGCGCCGCGCCGTCCTCGTACGCCCGGGCGAAAAGTCTCCGCACACCCTGCTGCGGCTCGCCGACCCCGTGGAACACCAGCTGCTCGCCGCGGACTTCGACGGGCGCCGCTGGGCGGCGTTCGCCGTCCTGGAGGGGCGGACCCTGGACAGCCCGTGGAGCCTGTACGTGTGGGACGCGGCCACCGGCAGGTCCCGGCGGCTCGCCCGCGCCGCCCGGCCAGGGCCGCTCCCCCGGCCCGTCGTCCGCGACGGCACCGTGCTGTGGGCGCAGGGCACGGGCTCCGGCAAGGCCACCGTCTTCGCCGCGCCGGCCGCGGGCGGTGCCCCGCGCGCGTGGCACACCGGCGTGCTGGACAGCCCGTTCGCCGCGGGCGGCCTGCTGGTGTGGCGCGAGGCCGCGGGCGCCGGGACCCGGCTCTCGGCCGTCTCCCTGCGGGACGGGCGCCCGGCGGCGCTGCCCCCGGCGATCGCCGCCCTGCGCGACATCCGGTCCCCGGTGTCCGACGGCACGACCTGGGCCTGGGTGGCGGGCGAGACGGCGCCCCGGCTGATGGTGTGGCGCGCGGGCGAGGCCAGGCCCTCGGCCGCCGTGACCGCCTCCCCCGCCGTCGACGGCATGGACCAGCTGCGGACCTCCGGCCGGCTGGTCACCTGGCGCACCCCGGAGACCTCCTACGCCCTGGACCTCGGCTCCGGCGCGTATGCCGAGATCACCCCGGCGTACGGCTATGTCCAGGCCGCCGGCGGCGCGCTGGCCCTCGCGTACAGCGTGGGCGAGGCGAAGGCGGCCGGTGCGCGGAGCGTGATCCAGGTGGTGGACGGGGCACGGCTGCCCGGACTGCCGCACTGTGGCTGATGCCCGCCGCCGAGGTTTGCGGGACCCCCGGGTGCGCCAGAGATCTTCCATGTCCACACAGGTGTCCGAGGAGGTACGGGAGGCGCTCCACGAGGGCCGTCCCGTCGTCGCGCTCGAGTCGACGATCATCGCCCACGGTCTGCCGCGCCCGCGCAACCTGGCCGTGGCCCGGGAGCTGGAGGCGCTGGTCCGGGAGGGCGGGGCCGTCCCCGCCACCATCGCGGTGCTCGACGGCACGGCCCGGATCGGCCTGGACGAGGCCGCCCTCACCCGCATCGCGGAGGACCCGTCGGTGCGGAAGCTGGGCCACCGCGATCTGGCGCCCGCGCTGGCGACCGGGGCGACCGGGGCGACGACCGTGTCCGCGACGGCGTGGCTCGCGGACGCCGCGGGCATCCGGATCTTCGCGACCGGCGGCCTCGGCGGGGTCCACAGGGAATGGACCGAGACCCAGGACGAATCGGCCGACCTGCGGCTGCTCGCCCAGGTCGGCGTCACGGTGGTGTGCGCGGGGGTGAAGTCGATCCTCGACGTGCCGGCGACGCTCCAGCGCCTGGAGACGCTCGGCGTGGGCGTCGTCGGCTACGGGACGGACCGGTTCCCCGGCTTCTACCTCTCCTCGTCGGGCGAGCCCGTCGACTGGACCCTGCGCACGCCGCACGAGGTGGCGGCGGTGATACGCGCCCAGGACGAGCTCGGCGGTCCGCGCGCGGCGCTGATCGTCGCCAATCCCGTGCCGCACGAGGACCAGCTCGATCCCGCGCTGCACGACCGGGTCCTCGCCCAGGGCCTGGCGGCGGCGAAGGAGAAGGGGATCACGGGGCAGGCGGTGACGCCCTTCCTCCTCGACCATCTGACGGTGCACACGGGAGGGGCGTCCCTGGAGGCGAACCTCGCGGCGGTACGCGGCAACGTGCGGCTCGCGGCGTGGATCGCGGCGGCCTACCGCGGGCGCCCGTGACCGGCCCGGCCGCGCTGCTGGTGGTCGGGGACGTCGTCACGGACGTGGTCGCCCGGCACCGCAAGCCCCTGTCCGCCGCCACCGACACCCCGGCGCGGATCCGGACGCTCCCCGGCGGCGCGGGGGCCAACGTGGCCTGCTGGGCGGCGCGTTCGGGCTGGGCGGACGTGCGGCTGCTCGGACGGGTGGGCACCGACTCGGCGGCCTGGCACGAGCGGGAGCTGCGCCGCGCGGGCGTCCGCCCGCTGCTGGCCCTGGACCCGAACGCGCCCACCGCGGCGGTCATCGCCCTGGTCGGGCCCGACGCCGAGCGCACGTTCCTCACCGACAGCGGGGCCTCGCTGCGCCTCGCGCCCGAGGACTGGTCGCCCGCGCTGCTCGACGGGGTGGCCCGGGTGCATCTGTCCGGCTACCTCTTCTTCTCCGGTCCGAGCCGGGAGACGGCCGGGCTGGTCCTGCGCGACGCCCGGGCCGCCGGCGTCCCGGTGAGCGTGGACCCGGCGTCGGCCGGTTTCCTCACGGAGCTGGGCCCGGAGCGCTTTCTCTCGGCCGCGGACGGCGCGCAGTGCCTGCTGCCCAACGCCGACGAGGCCCGCCTGCTGACCGGCCGCGCGAGCCCGGACGAGGCCGCCGCGGCGCTCAGCCGCCGCTTCCCGCTGGTCGCGGTGACCCTGGGCGCCGAGGGCGCGGTCCTCGCCGCGGAGGGACGCGTGACGGCCCGGGTGACGGCGCCGCCGGTCCGCCCGCTGGACTCCACCGGAGCGGGCGACGCCTTCACGGGCGCCTTCCTCGCCGCCCTCCTGACCGGCGCGGACCCGGTCTCGGCGGCCGGGTCCGGCTGCCGCGCGGGGGCCGAGGCGGTCACCAGGGTGGGCGGGCGGCCCTAGCCGGCGCGGCCGGCACCGCCGAAGCCGGCCCAGGCCGGGCGGCGCGGGTCGTCGACGCGTACGACGGCGTCGGCGACGTCGGCCGGGGCGACCTCGTTCTCGTACCGCTCGAAGGCCGGCAGCGCCCAGGGCTCCTCGGTGCGGCGGGCGAGGGCGCCGGGCGACAGGCGCAGATGCACCGTCAGGTCGAACGGGAACCAGTGCCCGAGCAGGAAGGGGCCGTGCAGGACCAGGACGCCGCCGGGCGGCAGGGGCACGGCGGGACTGCGGGTCGCGCGGTCGGTGACCGGGTCCCACAGGTCGGGCAGCACCCGGCCGCTGCCGCCGGGCTCCAGCGGTCCGAAGACCTCGCGCCACAGCGCCCCGGTGTCGAACCAGCCGCCGTAGTAGGCGTCGGGGTCCTGCTTGCCGTACTCGTAGCGCAGGGACGCCGGCCGCAGGAAGCCCCCGGTCCCGACGACGAGGACGGACCGACCGCGCAGCCGCAGCGCGTCGGCGACCCGCCCGGCCAGCTCCCCGCCCGGTGCGGCGGGGGCGCCGTCGATGCCCACCTTGAGCCAGGGGCTGCCGTCGGCGGGCTCGGCCCCGTCGACCCGACCGGCCACCGCGTCGGCGAGCCGCTCCCAGCTGATCGCTTCGAATCGCATCCGTCCCATCCTGCCGCACGTCCGGGGCGACGGGATTTCGGATTGCGGATGGGGGACGGGGGGTCCACGATCGTGGACCCCAGATGGTGGATCCACCATCTGGATTTTGGATCCAGGATTTTGGATCCAGGACTTTGGATCCACCATCGTGGACCCCGTCTTGACCTTGTCACTGGCGGCAGGGTTCGAGCATCACCCCATGGACACCGGCACACAGCACAGCAGCACCCCCCGCGTCGTCGTGGTCACGGGCGCGGGAACCGGCATCGGGCGGGCCACGGCGCGCGCCTTCGCGCGCGAGGGGGCCACGGTCCTCGCCGTGGGGCGCAGGCCCGAGCCGCTCGCGGAGGCCGCCGAAGGCTTTGCGACGGTCCGGCCGCTGGTCGCCGACATCACGGCGGAGGGCGCGCCCGAGGAGATCGTGGCGGCCGCCGTCGACGCGTACGGGCGGCTCGACGTGCTGGTCAACAACGCCGGGATCGGCAACGGCGGGCCGCTCGGGACGCTGGGCCGCGAGGTGATCGGCCCCCTCCTGGAGACCAATCTCGTCGCCCCCGTCCTGCTCACCCAGGCGGCCGTGCCGGCGCTGGAGGCCTCCAGGGGAGTCGTGGTCAACGTCTCGACCACGATCGGCCAGCGCGGCTGGCCCGTCGGCTCCGTCTATCCGGCGACCAAGAGCGCTCTGGAGACACTGACCCGCTGCTGGGCCGTCGAGCTGGCGCCGCGCGGGGTCAGGGTCGTGGCGGTCGCGCCCGGTGCGATCGAGACGCCGATCGCCGACCACATGGGGCTCACCCCGGAGCAGCGGACGTCCCTGCGGGACTGGCAGTTGGCGCACATCCCGTTGGGCCGCATCGGCCGCCCCGAGGAAGTGGCCTGGGCGATCACCTCGTTGGCCTCGCGGGACGCCGCCTATCTGACGGGGACGGTGCTGCCCGTCGACGGGGGCGCCCTGGTGTCGTGATACGACTGCGCGGGGAGGTGGTCGCCTTGCGCATCGGAGAACTGGCCCGGCGGACCGGGACGACGGCGCGCGCCCTGCGCCACTACGAGCAGGCGGGGCTGATCTCCTCGGCCCGCGCGGCCAACGGATACCGGGTGTACGACGAGGGCGCCGTGGTGCGTGTGTCCAATATCCGGTACCTGCTGGAGGCCGGGCTGACGCTCGACGACGTGACCGCGTTCGCGTCCTGCCTCGACGGGGACATGCCCGCCGCGCCGCCCTCCGCCCGGGGTCTCGAGATCGCCCGCGAGCGGCTCGCGGTGCTCGACGCGCGGATCGCGGCGCAGACGGAGGCCAGGGACCGCCTCGCGACCGCCCTGGCCGCACGGGCGCCGGAACGGGCGCCAGGAGAGGCGCCGCACCGGCCCTGAGGCCCGGGCGGGCGTCCGGGGCCCGGGTCAGGACGACAGGGCCGGCTCCACGAGTTCGGCGCGGCCGGCCGCGACCGCGTCGGCGAGGGTGCACTCCCCGTTGGCCAGGGCCCGGCAGGTCTCCGCGTCGGTGAGGAGGCGCACCTCGGCGTCGGCGGCCGCCCCGTCGCCGTACTCCACCCGTCCGTCGGCCCCGGTCCGTACGTGGAACTCGCCCTCGTCGAGGGTGACCTGGACGACCCGCGCGCCCAGCGGCTCCAGGGCCGTCAGGAGCGGGATGGCGAACCAGTGGGCGCGCACGGCGTCCGTCGGCCGGGGCGCGTCGAGGGAGGGCGCGCCCCAGGCGGCGAGGGCGCGCAGGACGGGCAGCAGTTCGCGGCCGCGGTCGGTGAGCTCGTACACGTACGCGGAGGCGGGCGGGGGCAGCCGGCGGCGGGTGACGAGCTCGGCGCCCTCCATGTCCTTGAGCCGCCCGGCGAGCATGTCGGTGCTGACGCCCGGGAGATCGGCATGCAGATCGGTGTAGCGGCGCGGCCCGGCGAGGAGTTCCCTGACGATCAGGAGCGTCCAGCGGTCGCCGACGGCGTCGAGGGCGCGGGCTGCGGCGCAGTACTGGTCATAGCTTCGGCGGCGTGGCATGCGACGCAGTCTAGACATGTTGTTGGACTTTCCAAGCTCGAACTTGGTAAAACCAAGCATCAACACTTCTGGGGAGGTCGACGCATGGAGTTCCGGCAGTCGAGCAAGCTGAGCGAGGTCTGCTACGAGATCCGCGGCCCGGTCATCGAGCACGCCAACGCCCTGGAGGAGGCGGGCCACAGCGTTCTGCGCCTCAACACCGGAAACCCCGCGCTCTTCGGCTTCGAGGCGCCGGAGGAGATCGTCCAGGACATGATCAGGATGCTCCCCAAGGCGCACGGCTACACCGACTCGCGCGGCATCCTCTCGGCCCGCCGCGCCGTCGCGCAGCGCTATGAGTCGATGGGCCTGCGGGGCGTCGACGTCGACGACGTCTTCCTCGGCAACGGCGTCTCCGAACTGGTGTCGATGGCCGTCCAGGCACTCCTGGAGGACGGCGACGAGGTCCTGATCCCGGCCCCCGACTTCCCCCTGTGGACGGCGGTCACGACCCTCGCGGGCGGCAAGGCCGTGCACTACCTGTGCGACGAGTCCGCCGACTGGTACCCGGACCTCGACGACATGGCCGCCAAGATCACCGACCGGACCCGGGCGGTCGTGATCATCAACCCGAACAACCCCACCGGCGCGGTGTATCCCAAGGAGATCGTCGAGGGCATCCTCGATCTCGCCCGCCGCCACGGCCTGATGGTCTTCGCCGACGAGATCTACGACCAGATCGTCTATGACGACGCCGTGCACTACCCGGCCGCCTCCCTCGCCCCGGACCTGGTCGTCCTCACCTTCGGCGGGCTCTCCAAGACCTACCGGGTGGCCGGCTTCCGGTCCGGCTGGCTGGTCGTGACCGGCCCCAAGGAACACGCCAAGAGCTATCTGGAGGGCCTGACGATGCTGGCCTCCATGCGGCTCTGCCCCAACGCCCCCGCCCAGTACGCCATCCAGGCGGCGCTCGGCGGCCGGCAGTCGATCCACGAGCTGACCGCCCCCGGCGGACGGCTGCACGAACAGCGCGACCGCGCCTGGGAGAAGCTGAACGAGATCCCCGGCGTGTCCTGCGTCAAGCCCAAGGGCGCGCTCTACGCCTTCCCCCGATTGGATCCGACCGTCCACAAGATCCACGACGACGAGCGGTTCGTCCTCGATCTGCTGCTGCGGGAGAAGATCCAGGTCGTCCAGGGCACCGGCTTCAACTGGCCGCGCCCGGACCACTTCCGCATCCTGACGCTCCCCCACGCGGACGACCTGGACGCGGCGATCAGCCGCATCGGACGCTTCCTGAGCGGATACCGGCAGTAGGCACCGGAGCCCCGGTCACCGGAAACGGCAGCGGGTCCGAGGGCGTAGCCTGCCCCCGGACCCTTTCGATGCCGCTCCTCTTCACACGCCGGCGCAGTTGAGGACCCGGGTCAGTCGTCATTGCGTCGCGTCCTGCCGTTGGACCACCGCCGATCGAGAGCTCGGCGGACCAGATTCGAACTGGCATTTCGACGCACCAGGGCCCGGGCCCGGTCGATCCGGCGATGAGCGGCGCATGCTGAATCTGGAGCAATAGTCTGAGTTTGAACGCGATCCGTGTCAGAAGTGCTCTGGTGACCGGACCGCGTCTTCACGACAAGGCTCAGCTTCAGCTTTGCGCTCCTCGCGCACCCCGGCCGCGCTCGCGGCCGGGGAGTTCATGGGACTACCCGAAGAGGTAGCCGAAGACGGCGTCGCCGACCCGCTGGTCGGTGACCTCCGCGCCGTTCGCCTCCTCGCGGGCGAACTTCACCGCCTGCTGGAGCTTCTCGACCCGCTCGGTCAGCTCGTTCACCCGCCGGGCGGGCAGCGCCCCGGAGAACTTCACGGTCGTCCAGTACCCGACCGGCACGTCCTCGTAGTACACCTCGACCTGCGCCGGGTGCTTCTCCGTCGCCTCCGCCTTGACGTGGTTGCGCGGCACCTTCTTCGTACGGACCGTACGGACGGGCTCGGTCTTCCACGCGTCGGTCGACGGGTCCTGCGTCCACGACTCGGCGGCGTCGAGCACCGGGAGCTTGCGGA
This sequence comes from Streptomyces sp. NPDC020422, assembly GCF_044386705.1. NCBI lineage: Bacteria > Bacillati > Actinomycetota > Actinomycetes > Kitasatosporales > Streptomycetaceae > Streptomyces > Streptomyces sp. NPDC020422. Next base: position 162,163 of record NZ_JBIRVJ010000008.1, read on the forward strand.
CGAAGGTGAGGATGTCCGTCAGCTGCTTCTCCAGGAAGAGCAGATAGGCGACCGGCACCCCGCTCACCAGGACCCGCCCGTCGACGGTGATGTCGGCGCGGGCCCCGCAGTTCGCCCAGTCCTTGGTGGCGGTGACGTCGAAGAGGCGGGTCAGCGTCCGCGCGGTGTCGCGCAGCACGTCCTCGGCCTTGACCTGCACCAGCGTCGACTCGGGCGGCAGCTGCTCGCCCTCCTCGTCCTTCGGCTGGTACGTACGGGAGATGCCGGCGAGCAGGGCCGGCTTCTGCAGACCGTGATGGGCGGTGGTCAGGTCCTGATGCGCCCGGGACTTGACGCCTTTCTCCACTGCGATGATCTGATTGAGTTTCGTTGCCACGCGCTCGACCCTAGGGGTCGAGCCCCGGCGAATCGAACTGTTTTTCCTGCCTGTTGAGCTCGCACCCGCCCCTACGGCGGAACCGCGTCGAGTAGTCGAGTAACCGAGCAACCGAGTGCGCAAGGAGCGGATCCCTCATGGATGCGGCGCTGATAGCCGTCGTCGGAACCCTGCTGGGCGTGATCGCCACCCACTGGTTCCAGGCCCGGGCCACCGAGCGGACCGCGGCGCTCGCCAGGACCGAGCAGCTGCGGCAGGAACGGATCGCGACCTACAGCGCGTTCGCCGGAGCGGTCGTCGACTACCGGCACAGCCAGAACGACCGCTGGTTCCGCGCCAGGCTGGAGCCGGGCTCCGAGGAGGCCGAGGAGTCCCGACACGCCTCGTACCGCCAGCGGACCGTCGCCCGCCAGGCCCTCTTCCGGGTCCAGCTGGTCTGCGACGACGCGAGGACCCGCCAACTCGCCGAGGCGGCCTTCGAAGTGACCCACCGCATGCACGAGGCGACGGACGACGGCGACCGGACCGTGCGCTCCGAGCAGGCCAAGGAAGCCCTGGCCCTGTTCATCGAGGCGGCCGCGCCCGGAGTGCGCTGAGCGTCGACGGGGCCCCGCGGGGGTAGGACGACGGCGTGGAACTCGTCGCCCCCGTCGTGGTCGAACCGCTCAAGCGACGCCGCTGCTCGGAGTGCCGGCAAGGCCCGTTGGAGCGGATGGTCGTCGAGTTCAACGCGCCCGTCTGCCTGGACTGCGCCGACCTCGGTCACCTCGTCTTCCTGCGCCGCGGCGACACCGCGCTCACCCGCCGGGCCCGCGAGGGCAGCGCGCTGTGGGCGGTGGTCGTACGGCACAACAGGCGCCGCACCCGGTACGAACGCCAGGGCCTGCTCGTCGAGGAAGCGGCGCTCCGGCAGGCCGAGGCCGCCTGCCTCGCGGACGCCGAGGCACGGGCCCGGCGCCGGGCCAGGGACGCGGTGCGCCGGGCGGAGCGGGACGCGGAGATCACGGCGGCGCTGGAGGCGGAGATCCTGCGGCTCTTTCCGCACTGCCCCGCGGACCGGGCGGCGGAGATCGCCGGCCACGCCTCCGCCAAGGGCAGCGGCCGGGTGGGGCGCACGGCCGCGGGCCGCTCCCTCGACCGGGGCGCGGTCACGGCCGCGGTACGGGCCGCCGTACGGCACGTCGACACCGAATACGACTCGCTGCTGATGACCGGAGTCCCCCGTCACCAGGCCCGGACGAGGGTCGCACCCGCCATCGAGGCGGTGCTCCGGGCCTGGCGTACCGACTGACCGCGCGCCGTGGGCGACGGACGTCAGCCCTGCTCGCCCGCGCGGCGGGCCCTGCGGTACATCAGCGCGCCGCCGAGGAGCAGCGCGGCGCCGGCCGGGGCGGCGAAGCCGACCGCGTCGGAGCCGGTGCTGGCGAGCTGGACCGAGCTGGACTGCGGGGCGGGGGCCGGCGCGGGCGGCTGCTCGCCGGTGCTCGGGGCGGGCGGCAGGTGCCGGTCCGGGGTCTGCGGGCGCGGGGTGGGGTGCTCGTCGCAGGGCTCCTCGGAGGGGCCGTTGACCGAGGTGTTGCCGATGGCCGGGTTGCCGATGCCGACGACGTTCACCGAGTTGCCGCTGAGGTTGACCGGGAGGTCGACCGGCAGCTGGAGCCCGTTGCCCGAGAGCACGCCGGGCGAGCCCTCGGTGCGTCCCTCCGCCGTGGCGCCGCCGCCGTTGGACGAGCCGCCGCGGCCGCCGCTGTCGGAGGATCCCCCGCGCGGGGTGCCCGGCAGGTCCTTGTGGGTGGAGCCCCTGTCGTCGGAGCCGTAACCCGTGGGCTCCGAGGAGCGGTTCGCACAGCTGTTGCCCGCCGCCGGGTTGAGCAGTCCGACGACGTTCACCGTGTTGCCGCACACGTTGACGGGGACGTGCACGGGCAGCTGAACGGCGTTGCCGGAGCCGACCCCCGGCGAACCGACGGCGGCACCCTGGGCCGCGGAGTCGGCGTGGGCGGCGCCCGCCGAGAGCGCGAGCGCGCCACCGGTGACCAACAGTGTGGCCAGACCACTTCGGCGAATCTGCCTCATGGCTTCCTGCCTTCCGGAATGTCTTCACGGGCAGTCGCCCGTACCCGAAATAACGCCATCCGTGAGGTGCCCGGCTCCGACCGATGCCCTGTTTCACTCCTTCGAGGGAGGGTGACCCGGCGGATCATGTCCCGACGTCGGGCGTTGGCGGAGCGTTACCGTGACGCGGGAGGGGGGTGAGGTGACCGTGGGACCGGAGCGGCTGCGGGTGCCGGTGGGAGAGGACGCGGCGCGCTGGCGCACTCGTACGGGTGCCCGGACCGTGCTGTTCATCGTCCACAACGTCACCTCGGCGACCCGCCTGCTCGATGTGCTGCCGCTCTTCGACGACGCCCTGGACGTGCAGTCCCTCGTCACGTGCACGGGATCCTCGCCGTTCCAGGCGGGCGTCCCGGAGCTCCTCGCGGCGACCGGGCTGCCGGTGGTCCCGTGGGAGCAGGCGAAGGAGCTGGCGGCGAAGGAGCTGGTCGACCTCGCGGTCACCGCGAGCTACGGCGGCGAACTCCATTCATTCCAAGGGAAGTTGACCATCCTCTCACATGGCGCCGGCTACAATAAGAGGCTGGCGCCACCGGACACCGGTGGCGGGTCGCGCAGGCCAGGAGAGAGCGCCCCCGTCTTCGGCACGGCCCCCGAGTGGCTACTCCACGAGGGCCGACCGCTCGCCACCGCGACGGTCCTCTCCCACCCCGAGCAACTCGCCCGACTGCGGCGCGACTGCCCCGAGGCCGCCGGGACCGCCGTACTCGCCGGTGATCCCTGCTTCGACCGGATGCTCGCACTCCGCCCCCGGCGCCAGGAGCTGCGCCGCGCGTTCGGGGCCGGCGACGGGCGCCGCCTCGTCGTCCTGAACTCCACCTGGGGCCCCTCCTCCCTCGCCGGCACGGACGGCTTCCCCGCCCTGCTGCGGGAGTTGACGGAGACCCTGCCCGCCGACGAGTACCGGCTGTGCGCGGTCCTCCACCCCAACATCTGGTACGGGCACGGCCCCGGTCAGGTCCGCGGCTGGCTGCGCCGCGCCGAGCGCTCGGGGCTCGCCCTCATCGATCCGCTGGGGCCCTGGCGGCAGGCGGTCGCCGCGGCCGACTGCGTCCTCGGCGACCACGGCTCCGTCACCTACTACGCCGCCGCGCTCGGACTGCCGGTACTGCTGGGCGCGTTCGCGCACCAGGACCTGGACCCGGCCTCGCCGGTGGCCGCCCTCGGACGGACCGCGCCCCTCCTCCGCCCCGGAACGCCGCTGCGCGCGCAGCTGGACGCGGTGATCGACGCCCACGTACCTGGACGGTACGACGGCTTCGCGGCGGCCGCGAGCTCCGACCCCGGCGACTCCGCGCGACTGCTGCGGAGCCTCTTCCACTCACTGCTGCACCTGCCCGAGCCCGCGGCGCCGGCCCGGCTCGACCCCCTGCCGACGCCGGAGGGCCCGGGAGCGCCGCCCGTCACCGTCCCCGTCCGGGTCCTCACCTCGGTCCTGCCGATCGGCCCCGAGGGCCTTCCCCAGGTCACCGTCACGCGCTACGCCGACCCCACCGCCGAGCCGGCCGGACCCGCAGCCGAGGACGCGCACACGGCCGTGGAGGAGACGACCGCGGACGCCGGACGGCTCGCCCTCGCGGACGTGGTCGTCGACGACGGGCGCGGCGACCAGCCGGCCGGCCCGCGCACCGCCGAGCTGCTCCGGCGGCATCCGCACGCCGGCCTCGCGGCGGTACGGACCGCGCCGGGGAGCTGCCTGGTGCGCGCCCGGGAGGGGGCGGCGACAGGCGGCCGGGGGTGCGCGATCGGGGACGGAATGGCGCTGGTCCTAGGCGCGCTCCCCTGCCCGGACGGCTTTGCCGACCCGTGCGACCCGGCCGTGTACGCCTCCGCCGTCCACGCCTGGCAGGCCGAGGGGCGCTCGCTCGCAGCGCTCGCCGCCGTCGGGACGCTCGTCGTGGTGACCGGCGCGGTCCGGCACCGGGTCCTCGTACGGGCGGTGGCGGAGGCGGGGTTCGTTCCGACTGGCTGAGGGCGTCGCGACCTTGCGGTGAGCAGGCGTTCACGGTCGGCGCGCGGAACCGGTCGATCTGCTCCTGCTGGGCGGCCGGCACGTACTGCGGGGCGACACCGAGGGCCCGCAGGAAGCGGACCCGGATCGTGGACGGGGCGGCCGCCGTGGCCATGGCGTCACCCCGTGGAGCCGGCCGCCGTCGTAGCGGCCCCGCAGACGGGCTGCGAAGTGGAGCGCGGTCGCCGACTTGCCGATGCCGCCCGCACGACGGGGTCGGCGTTCATGGCCGGGGGCCGTCCTGGCCGCCCGCGCCGCCCGATCCGGCCACGCCGTCGTTGCCGATCCGGTCGACCCTGCCGATGGTGCCGACCTGGAGGGTGATGTTGTGATGGACCCCTCCATGCATGGAGTTGCTGATGATCGTGGTGTGCTGCGGCTGCGGGTTACCCGCACCACCCTCCAACTCCTCCAGAATCGACCGCAGTTCACCCGCCGACTCCGGATCGGCCAGCAGGCTGCGCCGCATCCTCGCGCGCCACTCGATCCGTGCCTCGGCCCTGGCCTCGCCCGCGGTCGTCTCGTCGCCGACGCTCTCCGCGCGCAGCAGGTCCTCGCGGGCGGCTTCGAGTTCCTCGCCGACCGTTTCCGGGTCGGCACCGGAGCGCGCGGCGAAGAACGCGGCGATCCTGGTCCGCGCCCGCTCCCAGCCGTCGCCCACCATCTGCTGGACCAGGGCGGTCGCCCCCGCCGTCGCCAGTGCCATCAACTCGGCTTCCACCAGGCCCCCTTCGCGTGCGCGTCTCGTCCGGCCAGCCTAGCGGTCGGTCACCGTCCGAGGAGGTCGGTGACCACGCCGACCGGATCGGCGTCCGGGGTGCCGCGCGGCCACCAGTCCTCCCGGTCGGTGTCCGACTCGTATCCGTACCAGAGTCCGTCCCGGCCGAAGCGGAGCTGGAGGGAACGGGTGGAGAGGCGGTTGCGCCAGGGGCGGAAGGCGGGGAGGTCCGCGGCGAGGAGCGCGGGTCTGGCCCGGTCGAACGGGCCGGCGGGCGGGTCCCAGGGCTCTTCCAGGACGGCGAGTCCGGCCGGTCCGCCCTGGCGCCACGCGGCGACGGCACGGGCCAGGTCGGTCGGGGTGCGGTCGAGGGCGTGGGCGAGGTCCCGGTAGAGCGCGCGGGTGGAGGCGGTGAGCCCGGAGCCGGGGTGCGCGGCGGCCAGCCGTACCGCGTCCTGCCAGGGGCTGAGCGCGGCGACGGGGTCGCGACCGGTGCTGAGGAAGGCGTGGGCACGGGCCGCGGCCTCGCCGGCGAGGAGGTCGAGGGCGAGCGGGTCGGGTGCGTCGGGGTCGGCGGGGAAGACCGCGGGCCGGCCGGGGTGCGCCGGCACGGGGAGCGGCGGGGGCAGCGGCGGGAGGCCGCGCCCGGTGAGCGGGGCGAGCGCGGTGCGGGCGGGCACGGTCGGGACGGCCGGGGCGGTGGTGGCGCTCTCGGCGGCGGAGCGGGCCGCGTTGCGCCGGGTGAGGTCGGCGAGGAGTTCCTGTTCGCCGCGGCCGCGCATGAGGAAGAGGACGAACGGGTCCTCGTCGAGGAGCCGCGCGGCCTGGTAGCAGAGGGCGGCGGCGTGCTTGCAGGGGTAGCCGTCGTCGGGGCAGGAGCAGTCGGGGACGAGGTCGCCGGGGGCGGGTAGGAGTCCGGTGACGGCCTCCAGGGCGTGGGGGACGTCCTTGTCGAGGAGGGCGGCGATGTGCTCGGGCCGGGCGGCGGCCTCGTCGAGGAACCGCTCCCAGTCGTCGTCGCCGAGGGTCCGCAGCCGGATCTCGGTGCGGTACGGGCGGGGGCGGCTGCCGTGCACATAGGCGACGACCCGGCCGGGGACCACGGTGATCGCGTCCACGTGGCCGCGCTGGGCGTACGCCTTGCCGCGGGCGAGCCTGGCCGCGTCGAGGGCGGTGTCCTCCAGGGCCTCCACCCAGGCGTTGCCCCACCAGGTGGCGGCGAAGCGCCCGTCGGGCGCCGTGCGCGGGGCGAGCGCGGGGAAGGTCCTGCGCCGGTCGTCGTGGCGGGGCCCGGGGGTGCGGGACGGGGCCGTGCGGGACGGGCGGGTGCGCGGACGGCCGGCGAGGCGGGGGTCGTCCGGGGTCATGACGGCCTCCTCAGGGACACCAGGTCGGCCAGCTCGCGGTCGGTCAGCTCGGTGAGCGCGGCCTCGCCGGAGCCGAGGACGGCGTCGGCGAGGGCCCGCTTGGCACGCAGCATCTCGGCGATGCTGTCCTCGACCGTGCCCTCGGCGATCAGGCGGTGGACCTGGACCGGCTGGGTCTGCCCGATGCGGTACGCGCGGTCGGTGGCCTGCTCCTCGACGGCCGGGTTCCACCAGCGGTCGTAGTGCACGACGTGGCCGGCGCGGGTGAGGTTGAGGCCGGTGCCGGCGGCCTTCAGGGAGAGCAGGAAGACGGGGACCTCGCCGGCCTGGAAGCGGTCCACCATCCGCTCGCGCTCGGGGACGGGGGTGCCGCCGTGCAGCAGCTGGGCGTCGATGCCACGGGAGGCCAGGTGGTCGGCGAGGAGCCGTGCCATCGACACGTACTGCGTGAAGACGAGGACCGAGCCGTCCTCGGCGAGGATCGTGTCGAGAAGCTCGTCGAGCAGGGCGAGCTTCCCCGAGCGCCCGGCCAGCCGCAGGGCCGCGGCGCCGCTCCTGGGCCCGGTCCCGGATCCGGTCCCGTGGCTCTGCGGGGAGCGCTCCTTGAGGTACTGGGCGGGGTGGTTGCAGATCTGCTTGAGCGAGGTCAGCAGCTTCATGATCAGTCCACGCCTGGCCATCCCCTCGGCGCCCTCGATCTGCGCCATCGTCTCGCGCACCACGGCCTCGTAGAGCGAGGCCTGCTCGCGGGTGAGGGCCACGGGGTGGTCGGACTCGGTCTTGGGCGGCAGCTCGGGCGCGATGCCGGGGTCGGACTTGCGCCGGCGCAGCAGGAACGGACGGACCAGGCGGGCCAGTCGCTCGACCGCCTCCTCGTTGCCGATCTCCTCGTTGTTCTCCACCGCGCGGGCGTGTCGGGAGCGGAAGGCCTTCAGCGGGCCGAGGAGGCCCGGGGTGGTCCAGTCGAGGAGGGCCCACAGTTCGGAGAGGTTGTTCTCCACGGGGGTGCCGGTGAGGGCGACCCGGGCGGGTGCCGGGATGGCGCGGAGCGCCTTGGCCGTCGCCGAGAACGGGTTCTTCACGTGCTGGGCCTCGTCGGCGACGACCATGCCCCACTGCTGCTCGGCGAGGCGGGCGGCGCTGGTGCGCAGGGTGCCGTAGGTGGTGAGGACGAATCCGCCGTCGAGGTCTTCGAGGCTGCGGTCGGCGCCGTGGAAGCGGCGGACGGGCACACCGGGGGCGAAGCGCCGGATCTCCCGCTGCCAGTTGCCCAGGAGCGAGGCCGGACAGACCACGAGGGTGGGCGTGCGGCGGGCGCGGCGCAGATGGAGGGCGATGAGGGTGACGGTCTTGCCGAGGCCCATGTCGTCGGCGAGGCAGCCGCCGAGGCCGAGGGAGGTCATCAGGTCGAGCCAGGCGAGGCCGCGCAGCTGGTAGTCGCGGAGGGTGGCGTCGAGACCGGGCGGCGGGGGGACGTCCTCGGGGCCGGCGAGGAGCCGGTCGCGCAGGGCGGCGAGGGCGCCGACGGGCACGGCGGGGACGGTCTCGCCGTCCACCTCTGCCGTGCCGCCGAGCGCGACGGCGAGCGCATCGACCGGCTCCAGGAGGCCGAGCTCGCGCTTGCGGGCCTTGCGGACGAGATCGGGGTCGACGACCACCCACTGGTCGCGCAGCCGGACGACGGGCCGGTGCGCCTCCGCGAGGGCGTCCATCTCCCGTTCGGTCAGAGGGTCGCCGTCCAGGGCGAGCTGCCAGTTGAAACGGAGCAGCTCCCCGCTGTCGAAGAAGGTCGTGCCGTCGGTGGCGGAACCGGGCGCGGAGCGGGCCGGACGGACGACGGCGGAGGCGCTGAGCGAGCGGGCGAGGTCGCGGGGCCAGTGGACGGCGACACCGGCGTCGGCGAGCCGGGGGGCCGCGGGGCCCAGCAGCTCGTACAGCTCGTCCTCCGTGATCGACAGGACGTCCGGCACGTCCCGTTCGAGCAGGCGGCCGAGCGGCGGCCAGACGCGGGCGGCGCGGCGCAGGGCCAGGACGGCGTCGATCCGGGCGCGGGGGCCGAAGCTCTCGTCGCCCTCGCCGGCCCACAGGGCGGAGGCGTCGATGACGAGGGTGGGGTCGGCGAGGCTGTGCACCTGGAGGAGCACGGCGGCGGCCTGCCGCTCCGCCCCCTCCTCGGGCTCCCCGGAGACGTCGAACAGCTCGAATCCCGACAGGTCCAGGCGGAGGGAGACGCGCACCCCGGCGTCCATGCCGGCGGCCGCCTCGGCGGCCCAGGTGCGCGCACGGGGCAGATGGACGGGCTCCCGGGCGGCGAACGGCGCGCCGACGGCGTGGGCCGCGGCGGGCGTCCGGGGCAGGGTGTCGGCGACCGCGTCGAGGAAGGCGCGCACCAGCGCCTCCGGCTCGGGCAGGCGCAGCGGGCCGCGGCCGGGCACGGGCACGGCGTGGGCCTCGTAGGGCATGGCGGCGGCGATGGCCCTCAGGTGCGCGATGTCGTCGGCGTCGAGCGGGCCGGCCCGCCAGGCGTCGTGGTCCCCGGCGGTGAGTCCGGGCAGCAGCCGGCCTCGGGCGACCAGGTGCAGGGCGTGCAGGGCGGCGGCGCCCCAGCAGGCGGTGGCGGGGTGCGCGGCCGGGTGGTGGCGGGCGGCGACCAACTGGGGCAGCGCCTCGGCGACGGGCAGGATCAGGGCGGGCACGGTGCGGCTCCGCGCCCCCGCCCCGTGGCGCCGCACGACGGTCAGCTCGCCCCGCTCGACGGCGGACGGCGGGCCGTCGGCCGGGCGGGGCGTCGGGGCAGGATCGAGCACCTCCGGGTCGGGCAGGGCGGTGCCCTCCGGGGACCAGAAGGCGACCCGGCCCTCGCGGGGCAGGGCCGCGGGCAGGAAGACGGCGGCGCTGCCGACCAGGGTGGCTGTCACGGCGCTGCTCACCTCCCGTTCCGCGACGAATTCCGACTGGACCTCCGACGATACGGGTGGGGTCTGACAACGTGCTGACGCGGCGGGTCCCCCAGGCGGCCCAACAGAACATGACAGCTGTCCCGGCAGGCGGCATGGTGACCAGGAACAGGCTTCCGCCGCCAGGTCCGACAGACGAGGATTCCGCCATGTCCCTTCACCGGCGTCTCACCATCGCCACCGGGGCCGCCCTGCTCACGCTCGCCGTCACCGGCTGCTCGGGCCTCGGCCGCAGCATGGTGGGCACGCTCGAGTACGAGACCGGACGCAAGCTCGAGGTGACGGTGACCAGCCCTTCGGTGAAGGGCTGCCACAAGCTGGCGCCGTCGGGCGTGACGAAGATCGTGAACAACACGCTGGTGGACATCCAGCTCTACCGGACCCGGGACTGCCGCGGCGAGCGGCCCGTCTACGTGGCCAGCAACACCGGCAACGAGATCACGCCGGGAACCCTGCCCTGGCGCAGCTACAACGTCATCCACTGACCCGGGCGGGCCGGGCGCGCACCCAGGTGCCGTCCTCGGTCAGATAGGCGTCGACGGCGAGGCCCGCCTCGGCGAGGTGCCCTTCGAAGGCCTCGCGGGTCAGCGGGCGGGACAGGAAGGTCTGGGTCCAGCGGGCGTCCGGGAACAGATACTCGGCGAACACGGAGCGGACCCCGTCGCCGACCGGCTCCGCGGACACGATCCGTACGGTGTACCCGGCCGGATCGTGCCGCTCCCTGGGCAGGTCGACGTGGTAGTCGGCGCCCTCGCGCTGGATGAGGACGGATCCGTCCTCCTTCACATGGCGGCGGCAGGTCTCCAGGAGCGCCTGCCGGGTGGCGTGGTCGGCGGCGTGCACGAGGAACGAGCCGAGCACCACGGCGTCGAAGCGGCGTCCGAGCTCCAGGCTCTCGATGGGGCTGTGCACAGTCTCGGCGCCCGGCGCCCGCTCGCCGACGGCGGCCAGCATCTCCGCCGACTCGTCCACGGCGGTGACGGCGAAGCCCCGTTCGACCAGCGGGGCGGTGACCCGGCCGGCCCCGCTGCCCAGCTCCAGGAGGGTGGCGCCGGCCGGCAGCGCCGCGGCGATCACGTCGGGCTCGCCGCCGACGGCGAGCCGCCGGTACAGCTCGACGGCACAGCCGTCCGGGGTGATCGGCCCGGGGCCGGTCCCCCGGTGGCCGGAGCGCCTGCGACCCGCACCCCTGGGTTCACTCATGACCTCTCACGTCCCTCCTGGCCGGCGGTGCTTTCGCATCGTGCGTCGCGGGTAGATGCTGGAAGTGCCCTCGGGGGTTCTCGGCGGGAGATGCGTCGCCATGCGTACCGGTAGCGAACCGCGGACCGCGCGCAGTCCGCTGCGGCTGCGGTTCTGGCTCAGTCTGTGGGGGCTGCTGTGGGCCGGCTTCGGCACCACGGTCTTCTCGCTGGTCGAGCGGCCCGGCTGGGCCGCGGCGTGCGGAGTGCTGTTCCTGGTGGCTGCCGTCGACCTGATCATGGTCGTGCACCACATGCGGCAGGGCCCGCACTGGCAGCCGGGCCGTGACATCCCCCCGTACGAGCCGGACCGCGGCGATCGCGGTCGCTGACGTCCGCCGGGCACGAGGCCGGCCGGAGCTCAGTCGGCGGCGCCGGCCGCCCCGTCGAAGCGGGCCGCCTCCAGGTACTCCGGCTTCGGGTCGAGCGCGGCGGCGAGGCGGAAGTGGCGGGTGGCCTGGTCCGGGCGGCCGGATCTCTGGTAGGTGCGGCCGAGCGCGAAGTGCGCGAACGCGTTGTCCGGCTCGCGCTCCAGGACCAGCTCGAACTCGAGCTCGGCCGGTCTCAGTTGGGCCGCGGCGAAGAAGGCGCGGGCGCGCAGCAGCCGGGCCGCGGTGTTCTCCGGATGGGCGGCGATCACGGAGTCGAGCAGCTTGACGGCACCCCTCGGGTCCCGCGCGGCGAGCAGCTGCTCGGCGGCGCGGAAGTCGATGACGTGGGTCTCCGGGTTCCTCTCGGCCACAGTGGCTTCCTTCCCCTCGCTCCGGCGGTTCAACAGCGGGCACGGCGACCGTATTCCGCGGGACTCCGGCCTGCCCGGGCGCCCGTGGAGGTCATCTCTACCCGGCTCCGGGGCCCGTTGCGACCCACCGCACCCCGGCATTCCCCGGAGGGGTCGCCGCCGCTACCCCTACGGGTTCCCCGCGGCGCGCTCCTTGAGCGTCTCCCAGACCTTGCGGACCTGGGGCTCCAGCGCCTCCAGCGGTCCGTCGTTGTCGATGACCAGGTCGGCCACGGCCCGGCGCTGCGCGCGGGTGGCCTGCGCGCCCATCCGGGCCCTGGCCTCGGACTCGGTCATGCCGCGCAGCCGGACCAGCCGGTCGAACTGGGTCTCCGGGGCCGCGTCCACGACCACGACCAGGTCGTACAGGGGCGCGAGGCCGTTCTCGGTGAGCAGGGGGACGTCGTGGATGACGACGTCCCCGGCGGTGGCCCGGGCCTCCAGCTCGGCAGAGCGGGCGCCGACCAGCGGATGGACGATCGCGTTGAGGGCGGCGAGCCGCTCGGGGTCGTTGAAGACGATCGAGCCGAGCTTGGGCCGGTCGAGGGTGCCCTCCGGGGTGAGGATCCCGGGACCGAACTCCGCCACGACGGCCGCGAGCCCGGGCGTACCGGGCTCCACCACCTCCCGGGCGATCCGGTCGGCATCGATCAGCACGGCTCCGTACGAGACGAACAACCGCGACACTTCGCTCTTACCGGCGCCGATGCCGCCGGTCAGGCCGACGGTAAGCACGACCACCCCTCCAGGCTTCGTCCCCGCACGCGTGGGGAGCAATTACCGGCGCCGGTGCCGCCGGTCAGGCCAGCCGGACCAGCCCCGCGATCAACGGGGAGCGGCAACTCGACGGGCAGCCTAGCAGCCGCTAGGCGTCGCCCTCCCGCTCGGCCAGGAAGCGCTCGAACTCGCGGCCCAGCTCGTCGGCCGAGGGCAGGTCGACGGGCTCGGCGACCAGGCTGCCGCGGGTCTCGGCACCGGCCATCGCGTCGTACTGGTGCTCAAGGCCCTGGACGAGCGCGACGAGTTCGTCGTCGCCCTCGCCGATCTGGCGCTCGATCTCGGTCTGGGTGCGCCGCGCCTCGGTGCGCAGGGCGTGCGCGACGCCGGGCAGGACCAGGCCGGTGGCCGCCGTGACGGCCTCCAGCGCGGTCAGCGCCGCGTCCGGGTACGGGGAGCGGGCGACGTAGTGCGGGACGTGGGCCGCGACGCCGAGGGTGTCGTGACCGGACTCCGTGAGGCGGAACTCGATGAGGGACTCGGCGCTGCCGGGCACCTGGGCCTCGTCGAAGGGGCTGCGGTGGCCCGGGACGAGGTCGACGCGGCTGCCGTGCGGGGTGAGGCCGACGGGGCGGGTGTGCGGGACGCCCATCGGGATGCCGTGGAAGTTGACGGCGAGGCGCACGCCGAGGCGCTCGACGATCTGGCGCACGGCGACGGCGAACCGCTCCCACTCGACGTCGGGCTCGGGCCCGGAGAGCACGAGGAAGGGCGCGCCGGTGGCGTCCTGGACGAGCCGGACCTCGATCGAGGGCGTCTCGTACGCCGTCCAGCGGTCGCGCCGGAAGGTCAGGAGGGGGCGGCGGGCCCGGTAGTCCACGAGCCGGTCGTGGTCGAAGCGGGCCACGAGCTGGTGCGGCAGGGTGTCGAGCAGGCCGTCGATGATCTGCTCGCCGGTCTCACCGGCGTCGATGTAGCCGTCGAAGTGGTAGAGCATGACCAGTCCGGCCGACTCCTGTGCCAGGGCCATGTCGACCACGGCCAGGCCCTTCTGGTCCCATTCGTACAAATCCTGGGGATCAAGCACGATTCCACTCCTCCTCGCGTCCTTCCTGGAGAACGCCGACCGGCCCGGCGCCATTCCCCGTGGCCGCGATTTCCCTCTGCCACGAGGGGAAATAGGAGCGGAAAAGACCGAAGCCCGCCTCCCCGAAGGGAGGCGGGCCTCGACGCTAGCTACTGGAGCTCAGCGGTGAGCCTGTTCAGCTCTGGCCGCCGGCCAGCTTCTCGCGCAGGGCAGCCAGGGCCTCGTCCGACGCCAGGGCGCCGGAGTTGTCGTCCGACTCCGAGGAGTACGAGCCACCGGAGACGCCCGCCGGGGCACCGGCCGGAGCGGCGGCGCCACCCTCGGCAGCGGCGGCCTCGTCGGCCTCGCGGGACTTGATGACCTGAGCCTGGTGCTGCTCGAAGCGCTGCTGCGCCTCGGCGTACTGGGTCTCCCAGGCCTCGCGCTGGGTCTCGTAGCCCTCGAGCCAGTCGTTGGTCTCGGGGTCGAAGCCCTCGGGGTAGATGTAGTTGCCCTGGTCGTCGTAGGACGCGGCCATGCCGTACAGGGTCGGGTCGAACTCGACCGAGGCCGGGTCGGCACCGAAGGACTCGTTGGCCTGCTTCAGCGAGAGGCTGATGCGACGACGCTCGAGGTCGATGTCGATGACCTTGACGAAGATCTCGTCGTTGACCTGGACGACCTGCTCCGGGATCTCCACGTGGCGCTCGGCCAGCTCGGAGATGTGGACCAGACCCTCGATGCCCTCGTCCACGCGGACGAACGCACCGAACGGAACCAGCTTGGTGACCTTGCCGGGAACGACCTGGCCGATCTGGTGCGTGCGGGCGAACTGCTGCCACGGGTCCTCCTGCGTCGCCTTCAGCGACAGGGAGACACGCTCGCGGTCCATGTCCACGTCGAGAACCTCGACGGTGACCTCCTGGCCGACCTCGACAACCTCGGACGGGTGGTCGATGTGCTTCCAGGAGAGCTCGGAGACGTGCACGAGGCCGTCGACGCCACCCAGGTCCACGAAGGCACCGAAGTTGACGATCGAGGACACGACGCCGGAGCGGACCTGACCCTTCTGGAGGGTCGTGAGGAAGGTCTGGCGAACCTCGGACTGGGTCTGCTCCAGCCAGGCGCGGCGGGACAGGACCACGTTGTTGCGGTTCTTGTCCAGCTCGATGATCTTCGCCTCGAGCTCCTTGCCCACGTAGGGCTGGAGGTCGCGGACGCGACGCATCTCGACCAGGGAGGCCGGGAGGAAGCCGCGGAGGCCGATGTCGAGGATGAGACCACCCTTGACGACCTCGATGACGGTACCGGTGACGATGCCGTCCTCTTCCTTGATCTTCTCGATGGTGCCCCAGGCACGCTCGTACTGGGCGCGCTTCTTCGAGAGGATCAGGCGGCCTTCCTTGTCCTCCTTCTGGAGAACCAGGGCCTCGATCTCGTCGCCGACCTTGACGACCTCGTTCGGGTCGACGTCGTGCTTGATCGAGAGCTCGCGGCTCGGGATGACACCTTCGGTCTTGTAACCGATGTCGAGCAGGACCTCGTCCCGGTCGACCTTCACGATGACGCCGTCGACGATGTCGCCGTCGTTGAAGTACTTGATCGTCTCGTCGATCGCGGCGAGGAAGGCTTCCTCGTTACCGATGTCGTTGACCGCAACCTGCGGGGTGGTGGCGGTGGTCTCGGTGCTGCTCGTCATGTGGGAAAGGGCTCCGGTACGGACATGAAGTCGTAGGTACTGCTACGCCGAGAGCCCGTATCGCAGCTGAAGAAGCCGGACAGCCAAGGAAGCACCTGACCCGAAGGACGGGGCCTCGAAAACCGAGGGGACATACAACAGATGCGAGCGCGACCTGCTCCGTCTGAGGCGCGCAGGCCCGCAGCGCAACCTTTAGCATACGGGGGCGGCCGGACAGGGTCAATGCGCGAAGCGCTCACCCGGGGCGGATCACCGCAAACCCGGCACAACTCATGTCAGCCCAGGCCATCCTGGGCCGGGGCACCGCGCCGCGGCACTGAGCGCAAACTACATCGACGGGCGAGATGAACCAAGAGTACGGACAGGAAGACGGCCCCGACGGCTTCGGCGAGGAGCCGGAGGCGACCCGGCGTGACGCGGGGGACGCGGAGAGCAGCCGGGCGAGCCGCGGCTGGTGGGACCGGAACGCCGACGAGTACCAGACCGAGCACGGGGCGTTCCTCGGGGACGACCGGTTCGTCTGGGGTCCCGAGGGCCTCGACGAGGAGGAGGCGGGGCTGCTCGGCCCGGCCGACGGGCTGAAGGGCCTCGACGTCCTGGAGATCGGCGCGGGCGCGGCGCAGTGCTCGCGCTGGCTGGCGGCGCGGGGCGCCCGGCCGGTGGCCCTGGACCTGTCGCACCGGCAGCTGCAGCACGCGCTGCGGATCGGCGGCGAGGTGCCGCTGGTGGAGGCGGACGCGGGGGCGCTGCCGTTCCGCGACGGCTCCTTCGACCTGGCCTGCTCGGCGTACGGGGCGGTGCCGTTCGTGGCGGATCCGGTACGGGTCTTCCGCGAGGTCCGGCGGGTGCTGCGGCCCGGCGGCCGGTGGGTGTTCTCGGTGACGCACCCGATCCGCTGGGCCTTCCCGGACGAGCCGGGACCCGAGGGCCTGTCGGTCGCGGCCTCCTATTTCGACCGGACGCCGTACGTGGAACAGGACGAGCAGGGCCGGGCGGTCTACGTCGAGCACCACCGGACGATCGGCGACCGGGTGCGGGACGTGGTGGCCGGCGGCTTCCGCCTCGTGGACCTGGTGGAACCGGAGTGGCCGGCCTGGAACAGCCAGGAGTGGGGCGGCTGGTCCCCGCTGCGGGGGAATCTGATCCCGGGCACGGCGATCTTCGTCTGCGAGCGCGACTAGCCGTCGATCCCCCTCGGACAGGCCCCGAGCGACGACCGATCAGTCGTACTTATCGATGGGGCCTGTGGACAACCGCGCACGCCGGTCGGTGCGGCGTACGAGACTTGCTGCGTGATCCGAAACGACGCGCTCGACCTCCTTCCCGTCCGCCACGCCGTCCCCGAGCTGCTGACCGCGCTCGAGGAGCGGGGTGCCGCGGTGCTGTACGCCCCGCCCGGGACCGGCAAGACCACGCTGGTGCCGCTGGCCCTCGCGGGGCTTATAGGGGACGGACCGCGGCGGCGGGTGCTGGTGGCCGAGCCGCGCCGGATGGCGGTGCGGGCGGCGGCCCGGCGGATGGCCTGGCTGCTCGGCGAGGAGGTCGGCGGCTCGGTCGGCTTCTCCGTGCGCGGCGAGCGCCGCGCCGGCCCCGCGACCCGGGTCGAGGTGGTGACGACGGGCGTGCTGCTCCAGCGGCTCCAGCGGGATCCGGAGCTGGCCGGGGTGGACGTGGTGCTGCTCGACGAGTGCCATGAGCGGCATCTGGACGCGGACACCGCGATGGCGTTCCTGGTGGACGTGCGGGCCACGCTGCGGCCGGAGCTCCGGCTGATCGCCGCCTCGGCGACGAGCGACGCGGAGGCGTGGGCGCAGCTGCTGACGGTCCTGGACGGCAGCGGGCCCGCGCCGATCGTGCGGGGCGAGGGCGAGGGGCACGGTTACGCGGTCCGCTTCGCCGCTCCGCCCGCCGGGATCCGGCCGGCGCACGGCACCTGGGTGGATCCGGCCCTGCTGCGGCATGTGGCGGCGACGGTGCGGGGCGCCCTGGAGCGGCACGACGGGGACGTGCTCTGTTTCCTGCCCGGCACGGGCGAGATCGCCAGGACGGCGGGGCTGCTCGCGGACCTGGACGCGGAGGTGCTCCAGCTGCACGGCCGGGCACCGGCCGCGGTGCAGGACGCGGTGCTGCGGGGCGCGGAGCCGGGCGGGCGGCGCCGGGTGGTGCTGGCGACCTCGGTGGCGGAGTCCAGCCTCACCGTGCCCGGGGTCAGGATCGTGGTCGACTCGGGGCTCGCGCGGGAGCCGCGGATGGATCATGCGCGGGGGCTCGGTTCGCTGGCGACGGTGCCGGTGTCGGTCGCGGCGGCCACCCAGCGGGCCGGCCGCTCCGGACGGGAGGCGCCGGGTGTCGTCTACCGCTGCTGGTCGGAGGCGGAGGACGGGGCGCGGGCCCGCTTCCCCTCCCCCGAGATCAGGATCTCGGACCTGGCGGACTTCGCCCTGCGCGTGGCCTGCTGGGGCGATCCGACGGCCGCCGGGCTCGCTCTGCTCGACGCGCCGCCCGCGGGGGCGATGGCGGCGGGGCGGGCGGTCCTCACCGCGATCGGGGCGGTGGACGAGGACGGCCGGGCCACGGACCGGGGGGTGCGGATGTCCCGGCTCGGTCTGCACCCGCGGCTGGGGCGGGCCCTGCTGGACGGCGCGCCCGAGGTGGGCGCGCGGCGGGCGGCGGAGGTGGTGGCGCTGCTCGGCGAGGAGCCGCCCCGGGAGTACGGGGACGATCTCGCGGCGGCCTGGCGGGAGGCCCGCAGGGGTGGCGACGGCTACGCGGCGCGCTGGAAGGCGGAGGTGCGCCGGCTGGAGCGCTCGGCCGCCGAGGAGACGGGTGAGCGGCCCGGGGGCTCGGCGAGACCGGGGGCGGGAGCGGGCGCAGGAGCGGGCACGGGCTCCGGGGCCGGGGCCCGAGCCGGGGCCGGGGGCGAGGACGCGGCGGCGGGGCTGGTGACGGCGCTGGCGTTCCCGGAGCGGGTGGCCAGGGCCCGGGAGCAGGGCGGATATCTGATGGTGTCGGGGACGGGGGCCCGGCTCTCGGAGGGTTCGGGGCTGCGGTCCAGTGCCTGGCTGGCGGTGGCGGTGGCGGACCGGACGGCGCAGAGTGCGACGGCCCGGGTGAGGCTGGCGGCCGTGGTGGACGAGGAGGTCGCGCGGAGTGCCGCGGGGCATCTGTTCACGGCGGGCGAGGAGGTCCACTGGGAGGACGGGGACGTGGTGGCCCGTTCGGTGGAGCGGCTCGGCGCGGTGGAACTGACGGTGCGCCCGCTGCGGGACGGCGCCGATCCGGCGCGGGTGCGGGCGGCGCTGCTCGACGGACTGCGTCGGGAGGGCACGTCGCTGCTTCGGTGGAGCCAGGGTGCGACGGAGCTGCGGAGTCGACTGGCCTTTCTGCACCGGGAGTTGGGCGAGCCATGGCCGGAAGTTTCGGAGGAGGCCCTGGTGCGCCGGGCGGAGGAGTGGCTGGAGCCGGAGTTGTCGCGGGCGCGGCGGCGGGCGGATCTGGGGCGCATCGAGGCCGGCCAGGGGCTCCAGCGGCTGCTGCCGTGGGCTTCGGGCGAGGCGGGGCGACTGGACGAGCTGGCACCGGAGCGGATCGAGGTGCCGAGCGGTTCGCGGATACGGGTGGACTACGGCGGGGAGCGGCCGGTGCTCGCGGTGAAGCTTCAGGAGATGTTCGGGCTGGCCGAGACGCCTCGGGTGGCGGGGGTTCCGGTCCAGGTGCATCTGTTGTCGCCGGCCGGGCGGCCCGCGGCCGTGACCGCGGATCTGGCCTCGTTCTGGCGGGAGGGCTATCGCTCGGTGCGGGCGGAGCTGCGGGGCCGCTATCCCAAGCACCCGTGGCCGGAGGACCCGTCGACGGCGGAGCCAACCCGGCACACGAGCGCGCGGCAGCGGAGCGGGCTCAGACCGGAGCGGTGACGGGAGCGGGGCGCGGTCGCTCCTCCGGCTCCGGGCGCCGGGAGCGGGCCTCGAGCCAGAGGGCGAGGGCGAGCAGGACGAGGGCGAGGGCGGTGAAGCCCCAGGGGAGGTAGGAGACGAAGAGGAGCACGAGCAGGCGGTTGGACCTGACCAGTTCGCCGACGCTCTCGATGTAGTCCTCGCGCATCTTCACATGGCCCTCGAAGACGGTGACGGTGTCCTGGCCCATGAGGGCCTTGGCGTTGCGGAGCTCCTCCTTGTGGATCTCCTCGCCGTTGACGGGGCCGCCGGTGACGGGGTCGATCCAGAACATGCGCTTGGTGGTGTACCAGCGGGTGAGGCCGGTCTTGGCGAGGACGTCGGGGGTGATGCCCTGGATGGGCATCGTCTTGGGCATGGGGACCCGGGTCCAGGGGATGGTCTGCTCGAAGTAGTAGACCTCCATGCCGCGGAAGGTGCGGGTGCCCCGGTAGTGGATGGGGGCGGAGGTGCGGGTCTGGGCGTCGAAGTACTGGTAGTCCCGCTTCTCGACGAGGAAGGGCCACTTGAACTCGATGCCCTCGCGCCGGACCGGGTCGCCGTCGACCATCTCACCGGTGGCGTGGACGGGGTCCTGGGTGTGGGCGTCGAAGATGTAGCGCTCGGGGATCTTGGAGACCATCTTGCCGTCCGGGCCCGTGACGTAGGAGAGCGCGTCCCAGACGACGACGTCGCGCCCCGCGTCGCGCTCGATCCTCCGGGACTCCTCCACATTGCCCTTGAGGGTCTGGAAGATGGTGATCTTGTCGACCTTCTCGGCCTTGAGGGTCGAGTAGTCGAGCAGGGTCGCGGGCTTCGCCTCCAGGATCGTCTCCTGGTACTGGTTCGACGGGATCTTCACCAGGCGCGGGAAGACGTACCAGCGCAGGGTGGGTGCCATGGCGGCGAAGAAGACGGCGAAGGCGAGCAGGACGAGGCTGGCTCGGCGGCGCATGGCGGGCCCCCTACTTCGCGGGGCCGGGGTCGGCGGTCAGCATCGGCTTCGGCGAGGTGGGCCCGTCGGGCGGCAGATCGACCGTGGAGACGAGCAGGACGAGCAGGAGGACGGGGACGAGTCCGATGGCGGCGGCTACCAGGGCGCGCAAGGTCGGCCTCCCGATGCTCGATCTGATGGGTCGTCAGGGCTGGGGCACCGTAGCAACGCGACCGCGAGATGAGAACACGTTGCACCCAGAACGACGGACGCCGCCCCCGCGTCCTCGCGAGGGACACGGGGGCGGCGCGGCGGAGCCCGGTGGGACTCAGGAGGTCGGCGTGGCCTCCGGCGTCGTCGTGGACTGCGACGGGGAGGGCGTCGGGGTCGGGGTCGGCGTCGGCGTCGGCTCGGGGGCCGGGGCGGTGACCTTCAGCTCGACGGTCAGCGTCCCGCCGCCGGGGGTGGTCAGCCGCAGCAGGTACGTGCCGGCCTTCTCGTCCGCGTACATCTTCGGCAGCGTGAGCACACCGTCGGCGTCGGTCTTCAGCCCGGTGAGGGTGCGGACGGCGGTGCCGCTCGCGTCCTTGAAGTAGGGCCCGTCGGCGGCCTGGCTGCCGTCGGCGGTGACGAAGCCGGCGGTGAGGGCGACGCCGGCGGCGACGGCCCCGGCGTCGGTGGCCTTGACCCGCACCTGGTCGGCGAACTCGGTGCCGGTGGTGGCCGCGAGCTCCTTGGCGTCGAGCCGGGTGAGCTTGTCGGCGCTGCGCTCGGTGACGGTCGCGGTGAGCGAGACCGGGCTCAGGGTGCGGCCCACGACGGTGGCGCCGACGGTGAAGCGGCCGATGCGCTCGCCGGCCTTGAGGCTCGGGGCGAGGGCCTTGCCGGCGGTGCCGGTCGTGGCCGTGATCTCGCGGGCGCCGATGCCGAAGCGGCTGTCGGTGTCCCCGGTGATCCGGAAGCGCACCTGGACGCCGGCGACCGGCTTGCCCGCCGCGTCGAGCGCCAGGACCGCGGGGCGGACGGCGAAGGTGCCGCCGGCGGTGGCCGTCAGGGTGCCGGTGGAGGCGTCCTTGAGCCGTACGACCTTCGTCACCGGGTTCGTGACCGGGGGCGGCGTCGGCGTCGGCTTCGGCACGGCGGGCTTCGACGGGGTCGGCTTCGAGGGGGTCGGCTTCGGGGTCGCCGGCGTCGTCGGGGCGGGCCGGGTCCCGGAGGGCGTGGTGCGGTCGCGGTCGTCGCTGCGGCCGCCGGGCAGCACCCCGGTGCCGTCGGGCACCTGGTGGGTGCCGCGCTTGTAGTACTCGAACCAGGAGAGCACCGTGTTCAGGTACTCGGTCGAGTGGTTGTAGCTGAGGATCGCCCGGTCCAGGTCGGCCTTGACCGCGAGGTTGCGGTCGTTGGCGCACAGGTACATGCCTGCGGCCTGGGCGGCGTCGTAGATGTTGCTGGGGTCCTTCTTCCCGTCGCCGTTGGCGTCCTGGCCCCAGGTGGCCCAGGTGGACGGGATGAACTGCATCGGGCCTATCGCCCGGTCGTGCTTGGTGTCGCCGTCGTAGACGCCGTTGTCGGTGTCCGAGATGTTGGCGAAGCCCACACCGTTGAGGACGGGGCCCAGGATCGGCGACAGGGTGGTGCCGTTGGCGTCGACCCGGCCGCCGCTCGCCTGCCCGGACTCGACCTTGCCTATGCCGGCGAGCAGCTGCCAGGGCAGGTTGCAGTTCGGGTCGGTCGACTTGAGCGACTGCTCGGCGCGCTTGTAGGCGGCGAGGACGGACGCGGGTATGCCGGCCTCGGCCGGGCCGGTGACGATCGGCAGGTTGGTGGGAGCCCCGGGTCTGTTCGGGGTGTTCAGGGGCGGCAGGTCGGTGTAGTACGGCGAGTTGCCGGAGGCCGATCCGCCCGGGGGCGTCGCCGTGTCGCCGACCCCGGTCGGCATGTCGCCGCTCGCGTTGTCCGCGGGCGGGGGCACCATCTCGGGCGCCTGCGAGGCGGCCAGCGCCGCGACCGCCGCCGCCACCACCGCGCCGCTGGTGGCTCCCCTGCGCAGCCGACGACCCAAGTGCGCTGCCATACGTGTGGTCCCTCCCCGTTCACCGCGCCCGCGCTCCCCGCGCGGGATCTGACCACGTGACCCTATGCCAACTCCAGGCGCGGCGGCACCGGGGCCTGACCGTGTTTCACGGTTTCGTCACCACTTGGCCGCCGCCGCGTTCGTCGCCGATCGCTCTTGCATACTGACCGGACGCCAGACGAGGGGAACCCGGTGCCGTTCACGTTGAGCCATGCCGCCGCCGTCCTGCCCGGCATCAGGAGCGACGGCAGAGCGCGCGGGCCCCTGGTGGCCTCGGCGCTCGTCGCGGGCTCCTTCTCGCCCGACATGACCTATTTCGCGGCCACCGCCGCACCCGACGCCATGTTCTTCGGGGACGTCACCCACTCCCCTCTCGGCGTCGTCACCGTCGACGTCCTGATCACGGCCGCGCTGGTGGGCCTGTGGCTGATGGTCCGTGAGCCGCTGGCGGCGCTGCTTCCGGGGCGGTGGCGGGGGCGGGTGTACGGGGTCCTCCGGGGGCGGCCGTGGCGGGAGCGCCGGCCGGCCGGGCTGGCCCTCTGGTTCTGCCTCTCGGCGGTGCTGGGGGCGACGACCCATGTGGTGTGGGACGCGTTCACCCATCTCGACCGGTGGGGCACGCGGCTCGTTCCGGTCCTGGGCGAGGTCGTCGGCGGATTCCCCGTCTATCTGTACGCGCAGTACGGGGGTTCGGCGCTGGCCCTGGTGCTGCTGGGCTGGTTCACCGTACGGGCGCTGCGGGCGGCCCCGGCGGGGGTGGAGCAGCCCGCGGGGGTTCCGGTCCTGGACCGGCGCGGGCGGCTGCCGGCCGCCGGGGTGATCGGGGCGTGCGTGCTGGCCGGCGCGGTCCATCGCGTGCTGCGCTGGTACGCGTACTGGGGCCGGGTCGACACGCCCCTCGACATCATCCCGACGCTGTGCTTCGGGGCGGGTGCGGGGCTGGGGGTCGGTCTGGTGCTGTACGGGGCGGGGGTGCGGCTGCGGCGGGGGCTGGGGCCGGGGGCCGCTCCTGCGACGGACCCTGGAGTCGGCCCTGAAGCGAAGCCCGGAGCGGGCCCTGAAGCGGGCCCGGGAGCCGGTCCGGGTGGCCCGGCGGTTGCGCCGGGCCGTGCGCCGGAGCACTCCCGTCCGGGATCTCGCTGATCCCGTCGGCCGGGGTGAAGCCGCGGTCCGTCGCCGCGCCGCCGCCGAGGCGTCGGTGGACGGCGAGGGCGATGCCCTCCAGGGTGCGCACGCCGTACTTCATGGTCTCGTTGTCGTGGCTCAGCAGAGCGAGCCGGTAGTCGAGGCCTGCGCCCCGGACGACGCCGATGCTGTGCACCCGCCAGCCGTGGGTGGCGCGGGGCAGCCAGCCGTTCTTGAGGTGGACCTTCGCCCCGCGCGGGGCGCCCGCGGTGACGCCCCAGGCCTGGCTGCGGATCACCTGGCCCATCAGGGTGAGCGCGGCGGGGCGGCGTTCGACGGCGGCGAGCAGGGCGAGCTGGTCGCGGGCGGTGGTGCGGGTGAGGCCCCAGTACTTGTCGTGGCCGAGGACGGTGTCGGTGGCGCCGGCCTCGCGCAGCACGCGGTTCATGCGCTCCCGGGACAGGCCCCACCACAGGTCGCTGGTGGCGTCGTTGTCGGAGCGGGTGATCATCGCCTTGAGTCGCCGGGACTCCAGGCCGGTGGGTCCGCGTCCGAGCTCCTCGGCTCGGCCGAGCACCGCCTCCATGATCAGGACCTTCACGATGCTGGCGGAGTCGTAGGAGCGGGTGTCCGAGAGGCCGCAGCGCAGTCCGCGCTTCGGGTCGTGGACGGCGACCGAGACGGTGCCTTCGCGGCCCTTGAGCGCGGTGCGGATGTCCTCGGAGAGGCGGGCGGCGAGGGCGGGGTCCCGGGTCGAGCTGCACGGCTCGGGGGCGGCGGCGGCCGTGCCGGGCGCGGCGGTGGCGGCCGCGAGCGCGCCGAGGAGTGCTCCGGCCAGGGCCCAGGAGTGGGGGCGGGGACGGGGGCGGCTGCGCGTGATCGCGGGCATGAGGCCAGTCTCGGGACGCGGGGCCTCGCGGCGCCGCGCCAGTGGTCCACCTGGCCCAGGGTTCCGCCCCGCCGTCGTGGCGCGGGGCCGGGGACGAGGAGCGGAGGCGCCCGCAGGGGCGCCGTCCGTTGTGCCCCCCTCCCCCGGACTCCGTGCCGGGGCCCCCGTCACCCCGGGACGGACGCCCACGACGGGGGGTGGGGCCGACGGGCGGACCGGCAGCGGCCGCCGGGCCAGCCGGGCGGCCTCAACCCCCGGCGCAGCCCGGGCCCTCGCGCCCTCGGCCCCGCCGCTCCCCTCAGTGCGCCGCCGAGTCCCAGTCCGGTCCCACGCCCACCGAGACGTCCAGGGGGGCGCGCAGGGTGACTGCCTGGGACATCTGGGTGCGGACGAGGGATTCGACCTGCTCGCGCTCGCCCGGGGCGAGTTCCAGGACGATTTCGTCGTGGACCTGGAGGAGCATCCGGGAGGCGAGGCCCGCCTCCGTGAGGGCGCGGTCCACGTTGAGCATGGCGACCTTCACGATGTCCGCCGCGGTGCCCTGGATCGGGGCGTTGAGCGCCATCCGCTCGGCGGCCTCGCGGCGCTGGCGGTTGTCGCTGTTGAGGTCCGGGAGGTAGCGGCGGCGGCCCAGCATCGTCTCCGTGTAGCCCGTGGCGCGGGCCTCGTCGACGACGCGGCGCAGATAGTCGCGGACGCCGCCGAAGCGCTCGAAGTAGGTGTCCATCAGACCGCGCGCCTCGGCCGGGTCGATGCCCAGCTGCTGGGAGAGGCCGAAGGCGGACAGGCCGTAGGCCAGACCGTACGACATGGCCTTGATCTTGCGGCGCATCTCCGCGTCGACGGCGGACCGCTCGACGCCGAAGACCTGCGAGGCGACCGTGGTGTGCAGGTCCTCGCCGGAGGTGAAGGCCTCGATCAGGCCCTCGTCCTCGGAGAGGTGGGCCATCACGCGCAGCTCGATCTGGCTGTAGTCGGCGGTCATCAGGGCCTCGAAGCCCTCGCCGACGACGAAGCCGTGCCGGATGGCGCGGCCCTCGTCCGTCCGCACCGGCACGTTCTGCAGGTTCGGGTCGGTGGAGGAGAGCCGGCCCGTCGCGGCCACCGTCTGGCTGAAGGTGGTGTGGATGCGGTTGTCGGCCGCGACCGTCTTGATCAGGCCCTCGACCGTGGACCGCAGGCGGGCCTGCTCGCGGTGCCGGAGCATGATCACCGGGAGCTCGTGCTCGGTCTGGCCGGCCAGCCAGGCGAGGGCGTCGGCGTCGGTGGTGTAGCCGGTCTTGGTCTTCTTCGTCTTGGGGAGGTTGAGCTCGCCGAAGAAGACCTCCTGGAGCTGCTTGGGCGAGCCGAGGTTGAACTCGTGGCCGACGGAGGCGTGCGCCTCCTTCACGGCCTGCTGCACGGCGCCCGCGAACTGCTGCTCCAGGGCCTCCAGGTGGTCACGGTCGGCGGCGATGCCGTGCCGCTCCAGGCGGGCGAGGAGGGCGGAGGTCGGGAGCTCGACCTCATGGAGCAGCTCCTTCGCGCCGACCTCGGCCAGCTTCTCCTCGAAGGCGGCGCCGAGGTCGAGGACCGCGCGGGCCTGGGTCATCAGGGCCTCGGCCTCGGCGGTGTCGTCCGCGCCGAAGGCGAGCTGCCCGTCGGCGGCGGCCGCGGGGGCGAGCTCGCGGCCCAGGTACTCGACGGAGAGCGCGTCCAGGGCGAAGGAGCGGCGGCCCGGCTTGACCAGGTAGGCGGCGAGGGCGGTGTCCATGGTGACGCCGGCGACGGTCCAGCCGTGCTCGGGGAAGACCCGCATGGCGCCCTTGGCGTTGTGCAGGACCTTGGGCTGCGCCGGGTCGGAGATCCAGGCGGCCCAGGCCCGCTCGTCGGCCTCGTCGAGCTGGGAGGGGTCGAACCAGGCGGCGGCGCCGTCCGCCGCGGCGAGGGCGACCTCGGCGACGTTGCCGGTGCCGAGCGCCCAGCTGTCGACGGTGGCGACGCCGAGCGGCTGCGCGCCGTGCTCGGAGAGCCAGCCGGCGAGCTCGCCGGAGCCGAGGACGGTGAAGTCGAGCTCGACGCCCGCGGCGGGGGCCGGGGCGGCCTCCTCGGCGGAGCCGGGGTCGACGGCGAGGAGCCGCTCGCGCAGCGAGGGGTTGCGGATCTCCAGGGTGTCGAGGACGAGGGCGACGGCCGTGCGGTCGTACGGCATGCGGGCCAGGTCCTGGACGCCCTTGGGCAGCTCGACGTCGCGGACCATCTCGGTCAGGCGCCGGTTGAGCTTGACCGACTCCAGGTGGTCGCGGAAGTTCTGCCCGGCCTTGCCCTTGACCTCCTCGGCGCGCTCCACGAGCTCGGCGAAGGAGCCGAACTGGTTGATCCACTTCGCGGCGGTCTTCTCGCCGACGCCGGGGATGCCGGGGAGGTTGTCCGAGGGGTCGCCGCGCAGGGCGGCGAAGTCCGGGTACTGGTTGGGGGTGAGGCCGTACTTCTCCTGGACCTTCTCCGGGGTGAAGCGGGTCAGCTCGGAGACGCCCTTGGTCGGGTAGAGCACGGTGGTGTGCTCGGTGACCAGCTGGAAGGAGTCGCGGTCGCCGGTGACGATCAGGACCTCGAAGCCGGCCGCCTCGGCCTGGGTGGCGAGGGTCGCGATGACGTCGTCGGCCTCGAAGCCCTCGATGGCGAAGCGCGGGGCGTGCATGGCGTCGAGGAGCTCGCCGATCAGCTCGACCTGCCCCTTGAACTCGTCGGGGGTCTTGGAGCGGTTCGCCTTGTACTCGGGGAACTCGTCCGAGCGCCAGGTCTTGCGGGACACGTCGAAGGCGACGGCGAAGTGCGTGGGCGCCTCGTCGCGGAGCGTGTTCGCGAGCATCGACGCGAATCCGTAGATCGCGTTGGTCGGCTGCCCGGTCGCGGTGGTGAAGTTCTCCGCGGGCAGCGCGAAGAACGCCCGGTACGCCAGGGAATGCCCGTCCATGAGGAGCAGGCGCGGACGGTTCTCTTCGGTCATATCGGTCTTCTTCGCTGCTGTCTCGGCCACGGGACGATCCTGCCACGCGCCGCTGACATTCCCGTCCACGCCGACCTGCCCTGGGCCGCTGTCGGTGCGGCGTGACAGGATCGGGGACGTACGAAACCCTTTCCGCTCAAGGGAGAGCGCGATGGTCAGCAAGCCGCCCGCCGGCGACCCGGTCCAGGACGCACCGCAGGTCGCGGCGCCGCAGCACGCGGCGGCCGGTCTGCCCGCCGTCGCGCACACGCTGCGGATCGCGCAGGCGCAGATGGGTGTGCGGCGCACCGCTCGGACCCTGCTCAAGGTCAACCAGAAGGACGGCTTCGACTGTCCCGGCTGCGCGTGGCCCGAGGGCGACAAGCGCCATGTCGCGGAGTTCTGCGAGAACGGGGCGAAGGCGGTCGCCGAGGAGGCGACGCTGCGCCGGGTGACCCCGGAGTTCTTCGCCGCGCACCCGGTGGCGGACCTGGCGACGCGCAGTGGGTACTGGCTGGGCCAGCAGGGCCGGATCACGGAGCCGATGTATCTGGCGGAGGGCTCCGAGCGGTACGAGGCGGTGTCCTGGGAGCGGGCCTTCGCGATCCTCGCGGAGGAGCTGACCGCGCTCTCCTCCCCCGACGAGGCGCTTTTCTACACCTCGGGGCGCACGAGCAACGAGGCCGCGTTCCTGCTCCAGCTCTTCGCCCGCGAGTTCGGCACGAACAATCTGCCGGACTGCTCCAACATGTGCCACGAGTCCTCGGGCTCGGCGCTCAACGAGACGATCGGGATCGGCAAGGGCAGCGTCTCGCTGGAGGACCTGCACCAGGCGGACCTGATCGTGGTCGCCGGGCAGAACCCGGGGACGAACCATCCGCGGATGCTGTCGGCCCTGGAGAAGGCGAAGGCGGCGGGCGCGCGGATCATCTCGGTGAACCCGCTGCCGGAGGCGGGTCTGGAGCGGTTCAAGAACCCGCAGACCCCGGTGGGCATGCTCAAGGGCGCGGCGCTGACCGATCTCTTCCTGCAGATCCGCATCGGCGGCGACCAGGCGCTGTTCCGGCTGCTGAACAAGCTGGTCCTCGAGACCCCGGGGGCGGTCGACGAGGAGTTCGTCGCCGCGCACACCCATGGGTACGAGGAGTTCGCCGCGGCCGCGAAGGCCGCCGGCTGGGACGAGACGCTGGCGGCGACGGGGCTCTCCCGGGCGGAGATCGAGCGGGCCCTGGAGATGGTGCTCGCGTCCGAGCGGACGATCGTCTGCTGGGCGATGGGGCTCACCCAGCACAAGCACGCGGTGCCCACCATCCGCGAGGTGGTCAACTTCCTCCTGCTGCGGGGCAACATCGGCCGGCCGGGCGCCGGGGTGTGCCCGGTGCGCGGTCACTCCAACGTCCAGGGCGACCGGACGATGGGGATCTTCGAGCGTCCGTCGGCGGCCTTCCTCGACGCCCTGGACAAGGAGTTCGGGATCGTCTCGCCGCGCCACCACGGCTTCGACGTGGTCCGCTCCATCGAGGCGCTGCGGGACGGCGAGGCGAAGGTGTTCTTCGCCATGGGCGGCAATTTCGTGGGCGCCACTCCGGACACGGAGGTGACGGAGGCGGCCATGCGCAAGGCGCGGCTGACCGTCCACGTGTCGACGAAGCTGAACCGTTCGCACGCGGTGACCGGCCGCCGGGCGCTGATCCTGCCGACGCTGGGGCGCACGGACAAGGACGTGCAGAAGAGCGGCAAGCAGTTCGTGACGGTCGAGGACTCGATGGGCCTGGTGCACGCCTCGCGGGGGAACCTGCCGCCGGCGGGTCCGTGGCTGCTGTCCGAGCCGGCGATCGTGGCGCGGATGGCGCGGGCGGTCCTGGGCGAGGGCTCGGCGACGCCGTGGGAGGCGTTCGAGGCGGACTACGCGGTGATCCGCGACCGCATCGCCCGGGTGATCCCCGGCTTCGAGGACTTCAACGCGCGCCTCGCCGCGAATCCGGGCGGTTTCGCGCTGCCGCACGCGCCGCGGGACGAGCGCCGTTTCCCGACGGCGACGGGCAAGGCGAACTTCACGGCCGCGCCGGTCGAGTATCCGCGGGTCCCGGAGGGCCGGCTGCTGCTGCAGACGCTGCGCTCGCACGACCAGTACAACACCACGATCTACGGTCTGGACGACCGCTACCGGGGCATCAGGAACGGCCGCCGGGTGGTCCTGGTGCATCCGCAGGACGCGGCGGAGCTGGGCTTCGCGGACGGGGCGTACGCGGATCTGGTGAGCGAGTGGACGGACGGCAGCGAGCGCCGGGCGCCCGGCTTCCGGGTGGTGCACTACCCGACGACCCGTGGCTGCGCGGCGGCGTACTACCCGGAGACGAACGTGCTGGTGCCGCTGGAGTCGACGGCGGACATCAGCAACACCCCCGCGAGCAAGTCCGTCATCGTGCGTCTGGAAGAATCCACCTCCGCCTAAGCGTTTGCTCAGGCAGCTCAGGAAGATTCCGCAGAGATCAGCCGTACGAAGACGAACGGAGCCGGGCCCATGGGTGAGCAGCAGCACGTGAAGTTCCCGCAGGAGGTCATCGACGAGTACGCCGCGCTCGGCGTGGACCTGCCCGCGCTCTTCTCGGCCGGACACCTGGGGAACCGGATGGGTGTGCAGATCCTGGAGGCCTCGGCCGAGCGGGTCGTCGGGACCATGCCGGTGGAGGGCAACACCCAGCCGTACGGTCTGCTGCACGGCGGCGCCTCGGCGGTGCTCGCCGAGACGCTGGGCTCGGTCGGCTCGATGCTGCACGGCGGCTCGTCCAAGATCGCGGTGGGCGTGGACCTGAACTGCACCCACCACCGGGGGGCCCGCAGCGGCCTGGTGACCGGGGTGGCCACGCCGGTGCACCGGGGCCGGTCCACCGCCACGTACGAGATCGTGATCACCGACGAGCAGGACCGGCGGGTCTGCTCGGCGCGGCTGACCTGCATGCTCCGGGAGATCGACCCGAAGGACGCGGGGAACCTTCCGGAGGCCGCTCGGACGCCGGCGGCGCCCGAGGCCTGACGGCTCGCGCGGCGGGCGCCCCGGGCGTCCGCCGCTTCTTGAACTCCCCTTTCCCCGGGGGCCCTTGTCCCCTCGGGCCGCAGCCGGTTCACTGGCGGTCCGCTCTTCCACCGGGGGGACTTCCTTGACCGCGTCACGCACCGCCACGCTCGCGACCGCCGTCACCGCCGCGGTCTGCGCCGCCGCCCTCGCCACCGCGGCCCCGTCCGCGGCGATCAACTCGTACAACGCGACGCCGGCCCCCGAGCGCACCGAGGTCGGCGCGCTGGTCGCCACCTGGGACGACGACGACGATCCCGGCACCCCGGACCGGGTGGACTGGGTCTGCTCCGGGACCATGGTCGACGCCGACACCTTCCTGACCGCGGCGCACTGCACGACGGACTGGCCCGAGAACGTGCGTTTCCATGTGTCGCTCGACCAGGACGTGCAGGCCGGCCTGGACAGGGCCGCCGCCGAGCATCCCGGGGACCCGGCCGCCGTGGCGCGCGCCGTCGCCGTCGAAGGGGTCGCGCACACGCACCCGGCGTACCCCGGTCCCGCGTCCGACACCCATGACATCGCGGTGATCGAACTGCCCTCGGCCAAGATCAGGGAGCGCTGGTCCTTCACCCCGGCGGCCCTGCCGAAGGCCGGGCAGCTGGACGCGCTCGGCCCCCGGGGGCTGAACACCACCGACTTCACGGTCGCCGGCTACGGCACCGAGGAGGCGAGGCGCGGCCCCGGCGGCCAGACCCACCCGGGCGGTGGCGTCCGGATGAAGGCGCCGGTGACCTTCAACGCCCTGAACGACGCCTGGATCCGGCTCGGGATGACCGCGCCGCAGGGCAACGGCGGTGCCTGCTACGGGGATTCGGGCGGACCGAACTTCGCCGTGCTGGGCGGGCGCCGGACCCTGGTGGCGACCACGATCACGGGCGACACGCCCTGCTACGCCACCAATGTGGTCTACCGGCTCGACACCCCCGGCGCCCGGGACTTCCTGCGACCGTTCGTCCAACTGCCGTGAGGCGCAAGCCGTTTCACCCGGCCAGGGCCGTGCTCGCCGCGGCCCTGGCCGGGTGCGTCCTGGCGCTCGCCGGGTGCGAGCGGACACCCGCGGAGCCGGCGCCCCGCGCGAGCTCGCCCGCCGACGTCTGCACGAACCTCGTGTCGTACTGGGTGAAGGAGGCCCTGAAGGGCAGCAAGTGGGCGGGGCTCGACTGGGAGCAGAAGGGCCTGTCCAACGACCAGTACGTGATCCACGACGAGGTACTGGTCGCGGCGCGGGCCGAGGAGCGGCGAGCGGGCCGCGAGGCGGCCTTCGCGCTGGCCGACCGGGAGAGCCGGCGGCGGTGCGAGGAGGCCAAGGGAGCGACCGGAAGTTCGGAGAACTGGCGTCCGCCCAGCGAACAGAGAGTACCCACGGGCGGAGCCCCGACCTCCCCTTCGTAACACTGCGTAACACGAGCGCAATCTCGGAGCGGAGTACTCCGGTCCGCCCTCCCGTCCGATGACATCGAAGGCCTTGTCCGATATCCGGAGAGGCGACGGAGGCGATCGTCAGGAGCCAAAACCGCTCAAGCCCCTTAGCGGAACTGCACGTTCTCACTATGTGAACACTGCACTACCGACCGTTGTGCCCGGCTTTGCCCACCCCCTGCACACCGCTTCCCCCCGTCGGCATAACAAGACAGTCACATCCTGACCTGGGCGCTCCCCCACCTTCCCCACCTGCGCCTAGAGTCACGGCCAGTCACCGCGCCGCCGGGCGCCTTCTCTGCACGGCACCCGCTCCACCCCGTACGGCCCGGCATCGAAAACGGCACCTCTAGCTACACAGCTTCACGGCACCGCCTCAGCTTGAGGGGGCCGCGCCAGGGAAAGGATTTTTCGTGCGACACCGTTCTTTGCTCATCCTGACCAGCGTGCTCACCACGGGAGCGCTCACCCTCACCGCCTGCGGTTCGCGCGACGAGGGCAAGGGCGGCGGCGACAACGCCGGCGGTACGACGACCGTCGTGATCGGTGTGGACGCCCCGCTCACCGGTTCGCTCTCCGCCCTCGGCCAGGGCATCAAGAACTCCGTGGACCTGGCGGTCCAGACCGCCAACAAGAACAAGGAAGTCCCCGGGATCACCTTCAAGGTGGAGGCCCTGGACGACCAGGCCGTCCCCGCCTCCGGCCAGGCCAACGCCACCAAGCTGGTCGGCAACAAGGACGTCGTGGGCGTCGTCGGCCCGCTGAACTCCGGCGTCTCCCAGCAGATGCAGGGCGTCTTCGCCGCCGCCAACCTGGCGCAGGTCTCCCCGGCCAACACGAACCCCTCGCTCAGCCAGGGCGACAACTGGGGCAAGGGCGAGTTCAAGCGTCCCTTCAAGACCTACTTCCGTACCGCCGCCACCGACGTGGTCCAGGGCAAGTTCGCCGCCCAGTACCTCTTCAAGGACGCCGGCAAGAAGAAGGTCTTCGTCGTCGACGACAAGCAGACCTACGGCGCCGGCCTCGCGGCGATCTTCTCCGACGAGTTCAAGCGTCTCGGCGGCACCGTCGTCGCGACCGACCACGTCACCGTGAAGGAGACCGACTTCTCCTCCACCGCCGACAAGGTCAAGGCCTCCGGCGCCGACTCCGTCTACTTCGGCGGCCAGTACCCCGAGGGCGGCCTGCTCTCCGACCAGGTCAAGAAGACCGGCGCCAAGATCCCCGTCATGGGTGGCGACGGCATCTACGACCCGGCCTTCATCAGCGCCTCCGCCGAGGCGAACGACGGTGACCTGGCCACCTCGATCGGCTACCCGGTCGAGAAGCTGCCCACCGCCAAGAAGTTCATCGCGGACTACAACGCGGCCGGCTACAAGGACCCGTACGCGGCCTACGGCGGCTACTCCTACGACGCCGGATGGGCGATCATCCAGGCCGTCAAGGCCGCCGTCGCCGCCAACAACGGCAAGCTCCCGTCCGACGCCCGCGCCAAGGTCACCGAGGCCCTGGGCAAGGTCTCCTTCGACGGTGTGACCGGCAAGGTCTCCTTCGACGAGTACGGCGACACCACCAACAAGCAGCTCACGGTCTACAAGGTCGAGGGCGGCAAGTGGGTCGACGTCAAGAGCGACACCTTCAACCAGTAGTCCTCGGCCCCACCCCCGGGCCCTTCAGGCCCGCCCCGCAGTACCGCACCACATGAACCAGCCCGCGCGAGGGCGCAAACAGCGCCCTCGCGCGGAGTCTTATCCGACACGCTCATCGGAGGCCCTGCGGTGAACGAACTGCCGCAACAGCTGGCCAACGGCCTGGCCCTCGGTGCTCTCTATGGCCTCATCGCCATCGGGTACACCATGGTCTACGGCATCGTCCAGCTCATCAACTTCGCCCACGGCGAGATCTTCATGATCGGGGGCTTCGGTGCCCTCACCACCTACACCGCTCTGCCGAGCGGAACCTCCCTGCTGGTGGCGATACCGCTCATGATCGTCGGTGGCGCGATCGCCTCCGTGGCCGTCGCCACCGCCGCCGAGCGGTTCGCGTACCGCCCGCTGCGCAACGCGCCCCGGCTGGCCCCGCTCATCACCGCGATCGGTCTGTCCATCGCGCTCCAGCAGCTGGTCTGGCAGTTCTACCCGGACGCCAAGAAGGCCGTCAGCTTCCCCGAGTTCAAGGGCGAGGCCTTCCAGCTCCTGGACAACCTGTCGATCCAGCGCGCCGACGCCTTCGTCCTCATCCTGGCACCGCTGTGCATGCTCGCCCTCGGTGTCTTCGTCTCGAAGAGCCGCAGCGGCCGCGCCATGCAGGCCACCGCGCAGGACCCGGACACCGCGAAGCTGATGGGCATCAACACCGACCGCATCATCGTCATGGCCTTCGCCATCGGTGCCGCGTTCGCCGCCGTCGCCGCGGTCGCCTACGGCCTCGACAAGGGCCAGATCAACTTCGAGATGGGCTTCATCCTCGGCCTCAAGGCCTTCACCGCGGCCGTCCTCGGCGGCATCGGCAACATCTACGGCGCCATGGTCGGCGGCGTGGTCCTCGGCATCGCCGAGTCCCTGTCGATCGCCTACATCGAGGACATCCCCGGCATGCAGCAGCTCGGCGGCGGTGCCTGGTCCAACGTCTGGGCCTTCGTCCTCCTCATCGTCGTCCTCCTCGTGCGGCCCCAGGGCCTGCTCGGCGAGCGCGTCGCGGACAGGGCGTGAGCGACATGACCGAGAACCTCACCACGACCGAGACGGCGACCGCGGAAGCCGTCGCCAAGGCCCCGGGCAAGCCCGCCGGCCTGCTCTGGACCGTCGTCGGCGGCAGCCTCGCGACCGTCCTCAGCACCTTCCTCGCCTGGACGTGGACCACCGCCTTCCCCGGCAACCTCACGATCTACGGCAACCCCGCCCCGCTCCAGCTGCTCACCCTCGTCGGCGCCGTGCTCACGGCCGCCTACGCGCTCTCGGCACTGGGCATCAAGGGCCTGCGCTGGCTCACCCCGGCCGGCTCCCGCAAGGCCGTGTGGATCCTGGCCCTGGGCACCTTCGCCACCACGCTCTTCACGGCGGTCTCGATCGTCGTCGAGCTGGGCGCCCTGGTGGACCTGGAGCCCGGAGCCGGTGTCGCCGTCGTCGCCGCCGCCGTGCCGGCCCTCGCCGCGTACAAGCTGCCGGACGACAGCCGCAAGCCGGCCCGCGCCAAGGCACTGCCCTCCTGGGCCGAGATCCTGATCATCGTCGTCGTCTTCGCGCTCGGCCTGTTCGTGGTCACCTTCGGCATCGACACCGACGACTCGGAGCCGCAGCTCTTCATCGCGTACCTGATCCTGGTCGGCTTCTCCGCCGCGGCCCTGATCAAGTCCGGCGTCACCACCCGGATCACGCAGATCACCGCGCGGAACCGCCAGGTGACGGTCACGGCCAGCCTGGTCATGGCGATCGCCTTCCCGTTCATCCAGCAGAGCGGCGACACGTACACGCTGATCGCGGTCAACATCCTGATCTTCGCGACCGTCGCCCTCGGCCTGAACATCGTGGTCGGCCTCGCGGGTCTGCTCGACCTCGGTTACGTGGCGTTCCTCGGCGTCGGCGCGTACACCGCGGCCCTGGTCTCCGGCGCCACCTCCTCCGCCTTCGGAGTCCAGTTCCCCTTCTGGGCCGCCGCCCTCACCGGCATGGCCGCCTCGCTGGTCTTCGGCGTCGTCATCGGCGCGCCGACCCTGCGACTGCGCGGCGACTACCTCGCCATCGTGACCCTCGGCTTCGGAGAGATCTTCCGCATCGCCATGGGCAACCTCGACGGCACCTCGGGCCCGCAGATCACCAACGGCCCGAACGGCATCCCGAACATCCCGCAGCTGGAGTTCTTCGGCTACAACTTCGGCGAGTCGCACACGGTGCTCGGTGTCGAGCTCGGCGCCTACGCCAACTACTACCTGCTCATGATCCTGATCATGGCGCTGGTCGTGGTCGTCTTCTCCCGCGCCGGCAACAGCCGGATCGGCCGGGCCTGGGTCGCCATCCGCGAGGACGAGACCGCGGCCACCGCGATGGGCATCAACGGCTTCAGGGTCAAGCTCGTCGCCTTCGCCCTCGGTGCGGCCCTGGCCGGCCTCGCGGGCACGGTGCAGGCACACGTCAACACCACCGTGGTGCCGGAGAACTACGTCTTCGCCGGCCCCGTGCCGCCGAACTCCGCGTTCCTCCTCGCGGCCGTCATCCTCGGCGGCATGGGCACCATCAGCGGCCCGATCGTCGGCTCCGCGCTGCTCTTCCTGATCCCGGCCAAGCTGTCGTTCCTCCAGGACTACCAGCTGCTCGGCTTCGGCATCGCCCTGATCCTGCTGATGCGCTTCCGCCCCGAGGGCCTCATCGCCAACAAGCGCGCCAAGCTGGAATTCCACGAGAACGACGAACAGCCCGACGTACCCGAGCAGCGGCAGCCCGCGGATGCGGAGTCCGGCGTCGGTACGGCGAAGGCGGGGGCGTGAACGCCATGACGACCACCACCGAGACCGGTACCCAGACGACCGCGACCGCGGCCGCCGTCCTGGAGGCGCGCGGGGTCACCATGCGCTTCGGCGGTCTGACCGCCGTCCGTGACGTCGACCTGACCGTCCGCCAGGGCGAGATCGTCGGCCTCATCGGCCCCAACGGCGCCGGCAAGACCACCTTCTTCAACTGCCTGACCGGCCTGTACGTCCCGACCGAGGGCCAGGTCAGCTACAAGGGGACAGTCCTGCCGCCCAAGCCGCACCTGGTCACCCAGGCCGGCATCGCGCGTACCTTCCAGAACATCCGCCTCTTCTCCAACATGACGGTCCTGGAGAACGTCCTCGTCGGACGCCACACCCGGACCAAGGAGGGCCTGTGGTCCGCGCTGCTGCGCGGCCCCGGCTTCAAGCGGGCCGAGGCGGCCTCGCGCGAACGCGCCATGGAACTCCTGGAGTTCGTCGGTCTGGCCGCCAAGGCCGAGCACCTCGCGCGCAACCTGCCGTACGGCGAGCAGCGCAAGCTGGAGATCGCCCGGGCGCTCGCCAGCGACCCCGGTCTGCTGCTGCTCGACGAGCCGACGGCCGGCATGAACCAGGCCGAGACCCGCACCACCGAGGAGCTGGTCTTCGCGATCCGCGACCTCGGCATCGCGGTGCTGGTCATCGAGCACGACATGAAGTTCATCTTCAACCTGTGCGACCGGGTCGCCGTCCTGGTCCAGGGCGAGAAGCTCGTCGAGGGCACCTCCGAGGTCGTCCAGGGCGACGAGCGGGTCGTCGCCGCGTACCTGGGCACCCCCTTCGAGGGCGCGCCCGGCGCGGAGGAGGCCGCCGAGGTCGAGGCGGCCGAGGCATCGGCCGAGGCCGCGGCACCGGCCGAGGCGGAGACGCCGGCCGAGCCCGAGGCCGAAGCGCCGGCCGAGGCCGGGGCCTCCGGCGAGGCCGAGGCCGGGACCCCCGCGGCGGAGGGCACTCCGGACGCGGACAGCACCACCGAAGGAGACTCCAAGTGACCGCACTTCTGGAGGTCGAGGACCTCAGGGTCGCCTACGGCAAGATCGAGGCCGTCAAGGGCATCTCCTTCTCCGTCGAGGCGGGTCAGGTCGTCGCCCTGATCGGCACCAACGGCGCCGGCAAGACCACGACCCTGCGCACGCTGTCGGGTCTGCTCAAGCCCTCCGGCGGCAAGATCACCTTCGACGGCCAGGTGCTCAACGGCATCCCGGCCCACAAGGTGGTCTCGCTGGGCCTGGCCCACTCCCCCGAGGGCCGGCACATCTTCCCGCGGCTCTCCATCGCCGAGAACCTGCAGCTCGGTGCCTTCCTGCGCAACGACAAGGACGGCATCGAGCGGGACATCCAGAAGGCCTACGACCTCTTCCCGATCCTGGGCGAGCGTCGCAAGCAGGCCGCGGGCACCCTCTCCGGCGGTGAGCAGCAGATGCTGGCGATGGGCAGGGCGCTGATGTCCCAGCCCAAGCTGCTGATGCTGGACGAGCCCTCGATGGGCCTCTCCCCGATCATGATGCAGAAGATCATGGAGACCATCGCGGCGCTCAAGGCCGAGGGCATGACGATCCTGCTCATCGAGCAGAACGCGCAGGCCGCCCTCTCCCTCGCGGACTACGGGTACGTGATGGAGGTCGGCACGGTGAAGCTGTCCGGCACCGGCAGCGACCTGCTCGTCAACGACGACGTCCGCAAGACGTACCTCGGCGAGGAGTAGGACCGCCCCCCTGACGGGTACGAGAAGGCCCGCCCCGCATCGCGCGGGGCGGGCCTTCTCGTGTGGGGCGCCTACGGGCGCCTACTGCTCCTTGGCCTTGGCGGCCTTCTTCTCCTCGGCGTCCTCGATGACGGCCTCGGCGACCTGCTGCATGGACAGGCGGCGGTCCATGGAGGTCTTCTGGATCCAGCGGAAGGCGGCGGGCTCGGTGAGCCCGTACTGGGTCTGGAGGATCGACTTGGCCCTGTCCACCAGCTTGCGGGTCTCCAGGCGCTGGGAGAGGTCGGCGACCTCCTTCTCCAGGGCGCGCAGCTCCGCGAAGCGGGAGACGGCCATCTCGATGGCGGGCACCACGTCGCTCTTGCTGAACGGCTTCACCAGGTACGCCATGGCGCCGGCGTCCCGGGCGCGCTCGACGAGCTCGCGCTGGGAGAAGGCGGTGAGCATGAGGACGGGGGCGATGGACTCGCCGGCGATCTTCTCGGCCGCGGAGATGCCGTCGAGGACGGGCATCTTCACGTCGAGGATGACCAGGTCCGGGCGGTGCTCGCGGGCGAGCTCCACGGCGGTGGCGCCGTCGCCGGCCTCGCCGACGACGGTGTAGCCCTCCTCTTCGAGCATCTCCTTGAGGTCGAGACGGATGAGGGCCTCGTCCTCTGCGATGACGACGCGGGTCGTCAGCGGCGGGACGTGCGACGTGGTGACGTCGTCGTCGGCGGCGGGCTGGGGCGACTCGGGGGCGGTCACGCGGGCTCCTCGTTCAAGGCCTCGTTCCAAGGGTCATCGAGGCGGATACAGCTCCCCATGAGCCTACCTACCTCCTGTAAGGTAGGGGCACGGCGGGTGACCGCCCCCCTTCGTTTCGAAGGAAGCCCCGGTAGCCCAGCGGTAGAGGCAATGGTCTCAAACACCATCTAGCGTGGGTTCGAATCCCACCCGGGGTACATTAACGCGATTTCCAAGGTCACGCCCTCGGTCACGTTCCCAGAGGGTCGCCGATGTGGTGGACCCGGACCAGGTTGGTCGAACCGGCCACGCCCGGCGGGGAGCCCGCCGTGATGACCACGATGTCCCCCTTCCGGCAGCGCCCGATCCGCAGCAGCTCCTCGTCGACCTGCGCCACCATCGCGTCGGTGGAGTCGACGTGCGGGCCGAGGAAGGTCTCGACGCCCCACGTGAGGTTGAGCTGGGAACGGGTCGCCGGGTCCGGGGTGAAGGCCAGCAGCGGGATCGGCGAGCGATAGCGGGAGAGCCGCTTGACGGTGTCGCCGGACTGCGTGAAGGCGACCAGGAAGCGCGCCCCGAGGAAGTCGCCGATCTCGGCGGCGGCACGGGCCACCGCACCGCCCTGGGTGCGCGGCTTGCTGCGCTCGGTCAGCGGCGGCAGCCCCTTGGCGAGCAGGTCCTCCTCGGCGGCCTCGACGATCCGGCTCATGGTGCGCACGGTCTCGATCGGGTACTTGCCGACGCTGGTCTCGCCGGAGAGCATCACGGCGTCGGTGCCGTCCATGACGGCGTTGGCGACGTCGGAGGCCTCGGCGCGGGTCGGCCGGGAGTTGTCGATCATCGAGTCCAGCATCTGGGTGGCGACGATGACCGGCTTGGCGTTGCGCTTGGCCAGCTTCACGGCCCGCTTCTGGACGATGGGCACCTGCTCCAGGGGCATCTCCACGCCCAGGTCGCCGCGGGCGACCATGATGCCGTCGAAGGCGGCGACGATGTCCTCGATGTTCTCGACCGCCTGCGGCTTCTCGATCTTGGCGATCACCGGGATCCGGCGGTCCTCCTCGTCCATGATCCGGTGGACGTCCTCGATGTCCCGGCCGCTGCGGACGAAGGAGAGGGCGATGACGTCGGCGCCGGTGCGCAGGGCCCAGCGCAGGTCCTCGACGTCCTTCTCGGACAGGGCGGGGACGGAGACGGCCACCCCGGGCAGGTTGAGGCCCTTGTTGTCGGAGACCATGCCGCCCTCGACGACCCGGGTGACGACCCGGGGCCCGTCGACGGAGACGACCTCCAGGGTGACCCGGCCGTCGTCGACGAGGATGCGCTCGCCGGTGGTCACGTCGTCGGCGAGGCCGGCATAGGTGGTGCCGCAGCAGTGGCGGTCGCCCTCCATCGGCTCGACGGTGATGGTGAACTCGTCGCCGCGTTCAAGGAGTACGGGGCCCTCACGGAATCGGCCGAGGCGGATCTTCGGGCCTTGAAGGTCGGCCAGCACGCCGACGCTGCGGCCGGTCTCCTCGGAGGCCTTGCGGACGCGCTGGTAACGCTCCTCGTGCTCGGCGTAGGAACCGTGGCTGAGGTTGAGGCGGGCCACGTCCATTCCGGCTTCGACCAAGGCCTTGATCTGGTCGTATGTTTCGGTGGCGGGCCCAAGGGTACAAACGATTTTCGCTCGGCGCATGAGACGAGCCTAGGGCTTACCGACGGGTAGTGAATGGGCCCGGCATGACTACCCAACAACCTTCGCGTGAAAGGTTGTTGACAACTCTTGAATCTGTGCGAGCGGCTGCTCTGATGAGCGATTTACGCGGCCGAAACCCGCCCGTCTCAGAGTGCGGGCGGGGCCATCGTGAAGCGTGCGGCGACCTCCGCCGTGACCGTCTGCCGCTGCGGTTCGAGCTCCATCGGAGCCGGCGCCTCCACCGCCTCCGCCGCGAACGCCATCCGCATCCCGCCCGCCGGCACGGCGCCGCCCTGGCCGAGCCCGGTGTCGGAGAGTTCGAGCAGCGCCACCAGCGAGGAGCCCAGCGCCTCCGCGTACTCGCGGGCCCGGCGGACCGCCTCCCGCACCGCCTGCCGGCGCGCCTCGGCGTACGCCGGGGAGTCCGGGCGCAGCGCCCACCAGGGGCCGTCCACCCGGGTCCACTCCAGGTCGGCGAGGCGCGTGGTCAGCTCGCCGAGCGCGGTGAAGTCGGTCAGCTCCGCCGACAGGTGCACCCAGCCCTGGTAGCCGCGCACCCGCTCACCGCGGCCGTGCCGGGCGGGCTCCGGGCTGACCGAGAGGGCACCCGTCTCCAGCTTGGCGACGGCCTCCCCGTACGACTTGACCAGGGCGATCGCCTCGGCGTTACGGCCCGTGAGGGTGGCGAGGACCGAGGCGCGGTCGGTGCCCCTGGCCCGCACCGCGATGCCGATCCCGGCCAGCTCGGGCTCGACCTCCAGGCGGCCCTCGCCGCGGACCGTCACCTGGGGTGCCTCGGGGGTGGGCTGCAGCTGCGTCATACCGAACACTTTCCCACTCCGTAACCCGATAGGGCTGTTGCGACCGGGCGGGTCTGCGCCAGAATCTACGCGCGTTGTGCGCCCGATCGGCGCCCTCGCCACGGAACCACAAGGGGAGAACACACATGCCGCTGAACCGCAGGACGTTCCTGGAGCGCTCGGCCGCCGCCGGGGCCGGAGTGGCCCTCACCGGGGCCGTCGCCGCTCCCGCCGAGGCCGCCGACACCGCCCCCGGCCACGGCGGCCCGCGTCCGCAGAAGCGGTACTCCTTCACCGTGATGGGCACCACCGACCTGCACGGGAACGTCTTCAACTGGGACTACTTCACCGACAAGGAGTTCGACGACAAGGCCCACAACGACGTGGGCCTCGCCAAGATCTCCACCCTGGTCGAGCAGGTCCGCGAGGAGAAGGGCCGCTGCAACACCCTCCTCATCGACGCCGGAGACACCATCCAGGGCACCCAGCTGTCCTACTACTACGCCAAGGTCGACCCGATCACGCAGGCCGGCGGCCCGGTCCACCCGATGGCCCAGGCCATGAACGCCATCGGCTACGACGCCGCCGCGCTCGGCAACCACGAGTTCAACTACGGCATCCCGGTGCTGCGCAAGTTCCAGGAGCAGTGCGACTTCCCGCTGCTCGGCGCCAACGCGCTGGACGCCAGGACGCTGCGCCCGGCCTTCCCGCCGTACAGCCTGCACCGGCTGCGCACCCCGCACGGGCGGGACGTCACGGTCGCCGTCCTCGGCCTGACCAACCCGGGCATCGCCATCTGGGACAAGGCCAACGTCACCGGCAAGATGGTCTTCCCCGGCCTTGAGGAGCAGGCGGCGAAGTGGGTGCCCAAGCTGCGCTCCATGGGCGCCGACGTGGTCGTCGTCTCGGCGCACTCGGGCTCCAGCGGCACCTCCTCGTACGGTGACCAGCTCCCGTACATCGAGAACGCGGCCGGCCTCGTCGCCGAGCAGGTGCCGGGCATCGACGCGATCCTGGTGGGCCACGCCCACACCGAGATCCCCGAGTACCGGGTCAAGAACAAGGAGACCGGCAAGGACGTCGTCCTGTCCGAGCCGCTCAAGTGGGGTCAGCGCCTCACCCTCTTCGACTTCGACCTGGTGTGGGAGAAGGGCCGCTGGGTCGTCGAGAAGGTCGGCGCGAAGGTCCTCAACTCCAACACGGTCGCCGAGGACCCGGAGATCACCGGGCTGCTCGTGGACGAGCACAAGAAGGTCGTCGAGTACGTCAACCAGGTCATCGGCACCTCCACGGCGGCCATGACCACGGCCGACGCGCCCTGGAAGGACGAGCCGATCATCGACCTGATCAACGTCGTCCAGGCCGAGACGGTGAAGGCGGCCCTCGCGGGCGGCGCCTACGCGAACCTGCCGGTGCTCTCGCAGGCCTCCTGCTTCTCCCGCACGGCCCGCATCCCGTCCGGCGCCGTCTCCATCAAGGACGCCGCCGGGCTCTACCCCTTCGAGAACACCCTGGAAGCCCGGCTGATGACGGGCGCCCAGCTGAAGGACTACCTGGAGTACTCGGCGAAGTACTACGTCCAGACGCCGGCGGGCGCGCCCGTCGACACCGCGAGGCTCACCAACGCGGACGGCACCCCGGACTACAACTACGACGCCGTGTCCGGTCTGGCCTACGACATCGACATCGCCAAGCCGGTGGGCCAGCGGATCGCGAACCTGTCCTTCCAGGGCAAGCCGCTGGACCCGGCCGCGCAGTTCGTGCTCGCGGTGAACAACTACCGGGCCAGCGGCGGTGGCGCCTTCCCGCACGTGGCCAAGGCGCAGCAGCTGTGGGCGAACTCGGACGAGATCCGCAACACCATCATCCAGTGGGTGAAGGCGAAGGGGACCATCGACCCGGCGCGGTTCGCCTCGGTGGACTGGAAGCTGACCCGCGACGGCGTCCCGGTCTTCTAGCTCCTGGTCTGCCGGCTCCTACTGCTGCACGAGAGGCGTCAGCTTCTGGCCCTGGGCCGGAATGCTCGGCGCCTCTCGCGCGTCCAGGCCGAAGGTCGTGAACGCGGTGCGGCGGGGCAGCGGGTACGGCTCCTTGCCGGTGACCGAGTTGAGGATGACGGCGCTGCGCCAGGCGGCGAGCCCCAGGTCGGGGGCGCCGACGCCGTGGGTGTGCTTCTCGGCGTTCTGGACGTAGACCGAGCCGGTGATCGAGTCGTCGAGGACCAGCCGGTACGCGGCGTCGATCCGGGGCCGCCCGGCGGCGTCGTGCCGCAGATACGGGTCGAGGCCGGCGAGCATCCGGTCGACCGGGCGCTCGCGGTAGCCGGTGGCGAGCACCACGGCGTCGGTGGTGAGCCGGGAGCGGCTGTTCTGCTGGGTGTGCTCCAGGTGCAGTTCGACCTTGGTGGTGGCGACCCGGCCGGCCGTGCGGACCCGGACCCCCGGGGTGAGGACGGCGTCGGGCCAGCCGCCGTGCAGGGTGCGGCGGTAGAGCTCGTCGTGGATGGCGGCGATGGTCTCGGCGTCGATGCCCTTGTGCAACTGCCACTGCCGGGGCACCAGTTCGCCGCGCACCGGCTCGGGCAGGGCGTGGAAGTAGCGGGTGTAGTCGGGGGTGAAGTGCTCCAGGCCCAGCTTGGAGTACTCCATCGGGGCGAAGGCCTCGCTGCGGGCCAGCCAGTGCAGCTTCTCGGCCCCGGCGGGGCGGGCGCGCAGCAGGTCGAGGAAGACCTCGGCGCCCGACTGGCCGGAGCCGATGACGGTGACGTGCTCGGCGGCGAGCAGGGTCTCGCGGTGGGCCAGGTAGTCGGCGGAGTGGATCACGGGCACGCCGGGAGCGTCGGCGAGCGGGCGCAGCGGCTCGGGGACGTACGGCTCGGTGCCGACCCCGAGGACGACGTTGCGGGTGTACGAGCGGCCGAGGGCCTCGGCCTCGCCGTCGGCGTCGAGCTGGGTGAAGTCGACCTCGAACAGGCGCCGTTCGGGGTTCCAGCGGACGGAGTCGACCTGGTGTCCGAAGTGGAGCCCGGGGACCAGTCCGCTGACCCAGCGGCAGTAGGCGTCGTACTCGGCGCGCTGGATGTGGAACTTCTCGGCGAAGTAGAAGGGGAAGAGCCGGTCGCGGCTCCTGAGGTAGCTGAGGAAGCTCCAGGGGCTGGCCGGGTCGGCGAGGGTCACCAGGTCGGCCAGGAAGGGGACCTGGAGGGTGGCGCCCTCGATGAGCAGCCCGGGGTGCCAGTGGAAGGCGGGCTTCTGCTCGTAGAAGGCGGTGGCCAGGCCGCCCGGGACGCCGTGGGCGAGCGCGGCGAGGGAGAGGTTGAACGGGCCGATGCCGACGCCCACCAGGTCGAGCGGACGGTCGAGGTCGTGCTGGGGGGTGCTGCCGGTCATCGGGGGGTGCCGCCTTCCACGAGGGTGAGGATCTGTGCCAGGTCGCCGGGGGTGGTGTGGGGGTTGAGCAGGGTGGCCTTGAGCCACAGCCGGCCGTCGGCGGCGGCCCGGCCGAGGACCGCGCGGCCCTCGGCGAGCAGCGCCCGGCGGATCCCGGCGACGGCGTCGTCGGTGGCGTCGTACGGCCGGAACAGGACGGTCGTGAGCGTGGGGCGCGCGTACAGCTCCAGACCGGGCGCCTTCT
Source organism: Streptomyces sp. NPDC020422 (assembly GCF_044386705.1). Taxonomy (NCBI): domain Bacteria; kingdom Bacillati; phylum Actinomycetota; class Actinomycetes; order Kitasatosporales; family Streptomycetaceae; genus Streptomyces; species Streptomyces sp. NPDC020422. The sequence continues at coordinate 206,683 of NZ_JBIRVJ010000008.1, forward strand.
CGACCAGGTCGGCGAACTCCTCGGCGAGCGCCATGCACGCGTCGACCAGGGCGCCGAGCCCGGAGCGGCCGAGGGCGCGCAGGGTGACGGCCGTCTTGAGGACGTCGGGCCGCCGGGTCGTGCGCAGGGACCGCCCCAGCAGGTCGGGCAGGCCGGCGTCCGTGTCGTCGTCGGCGTTGAGGTAGTCGGCGCTGTGCCCGAGGACGGCGAGGTCGTCGGCGTCCCGTACGGCGAGCAGCCCGGCGGCGGCCGGCTGCCAGCCCAGCTTGTGCAGGTCGACGGTGACGGTGCGGGCCCGGTCGAGCCCGGCGAGCAGCGGGCGGTGCCGGTCGCTGAAGAGGAGTGGGCCGCCGTAGGCCGCGTCCACGTGGAGGTCGGCGTTCCCGTGCGCGGCGCACAGCCCGGCGAGCTCGGGGAGCGGGTCGACCAGTCCGGCGTCGGTGGTGCCGGCGGTGGCGCAGACGAGCAGCGGACCGGGGAGGTCGGTGAGCGCCCGCTCCAGGGCGACCGGGTCCATGGTGCCGTTCGGCGCCGGGACGAGGACCGGCTCGGGCAGGCCGAGCAGCCAGGCGGCGCGCCGGAAGGAGTGGTGGGCGTTGGCCCCGACCAGGGTCCGGACGGAGCCGCCGCGCTCCCTGGCGAGGAGCAGGGCGAGCTGGTTGGACTCGGTGCCGCCGGTGGTGACCAGGGCGTCGGGTCGTGGCGCGGCCGGGAAGGCCTCGGCGGCGAGGGCGGCCGTGACCAGCTCTTCGAGCACGGAGGCGGCAGGGGCCTGGTCCCAGGAGTCCAGGGACGGGTTGAGCGCGGAGGCCGCGAGGTCGGCGGCGGCCGCGAGGGCGAGGGGCGGGGTCTGGAGGTGCGCCGCGCACAGCGGGTCCGCGGGGTCGGCCGCGCCGGCGGTGAAGGCCCGCACGACGGTGTGCAGCGCCTCGGCCCCGCCGGTGCCGTGGGCGGGCAGCACCTCCCCGAGGGCTTGGCGCACCTGGTGGGCGACCGCGTCCGGTCCGCCGGCCGGGAGGGGGCCGCCGCGGTCCTCGGCGCCGGAGCGCAGCGCGTCGAGGACGGTGTCGAGGAGGGGGCGGAGCCGGTCGGGGCCGGGGGCGCCTCCGGCGAGGGGTGCGGCACGCATGGACGACAGAGTGCCGGGGTTTTTGGCGGTGTGTCCGGCAAGGGCCCGACTGTGACCCGAACGAGGGACGGCGCCCTTGTTTCAAGGGCGCCGTCCCTGGACATCAGCCGCGCACGCGCAGCGCCCTGCGCAGGTCGTCGAGCTGGTCGACGAGCTTGCGGCGGAGGGCCGGGATCATCGTGTCCTCGGCGAGGTGCCGGTCGCCCAGGGCGAGCGAGTCCGCGTCCACCGCCCCGGCCGGGAAGGCCCAGCGGCCGGCGGCCTCGGCCATGGCGGGGCCGCGGCGGTCGGCGAGGGCGATGGCGGCCGGGTAGAAGCGGGCCACGTACGGGCGGGTGAGCTCGTCCTGTTCGGGCTTCCAGAAGCCCTGGGCGGTGGCCGTGAACAGGTAGTTGGAGAGCTCGTCGGAGTCGAACATCGCCGACCAGGCGGCGGCCTTCGCCTCCTTGCTCGGCAGGGCGGCGCGGCAGCGTGCGGCGCCCTCCCGGCCGGTGGCGCTCGGGTCGCGGTCGAGTTCGGCGGCGACGTCGGCCTCGTCGACGGCGCCGAGCACGGCGAGCCGGGCGAGGATGCGCCAGCGCAGTTCGGGGTCGAGCTCGGGGCCGCCGTGGACGGTGCCCTCCTCCAGCCAGGAGGCGATCTTGTCCGGGGTGGTGGCGCTGTCCACGTAGGTGCGGACCGCGGTGAGGCGCAGCCCGGGCGCCTCGCCGTCCTCGGTGCGGCGCATCAGGTCACGGGCGATGGCGCCGATCGTGGCGAGGGCGGCCGGGCGGTCGGCCTCGGAGACGTAGTGGTCGGCGATCTGGCCGCGGGCGAAGCCCAGGACGCCCTGGACGACCGCGAGTTCGGTCTCCTCGGGGAGGTGGGCGCGGGCGGTCTCCAGGTAGGCGGCGGGCTCCAGTTCGCCGTCGCGGACCATGTCGCGCAGCGCGTTCCAGACGACGGCCCGGGTGAGCGCGTCGGGGATGCGGGAGAGGCCGCGCAGGGCGGTCTCCTGCGACACCTCGTCGAAGCGGACCTTGGCGTAGGAGAGGTCGCCCTCGTTGAGGACGACGAGCGCGGGGCGGGGGCCGGTGAGGTCGAGGGGGGCCGCCTGGGGGACGTCGAGGTCGTGCCGCGCGCGCAGCACCGGGGCGCCGGCGGCGTCGAGGTCGTACACGCCCACCGCGATCCGGTGCGGCCGGCTCCCCTCCCGGTCGACGGTGAGGCGCCAGCGGCTGCCCTCGCCCTCGACGCGCGGGGTGAGGGTGTCGACGCCGGTGGTGCGCAGCCACTGCTCGGCCCAGCCGTGCACGTCGCGGTCGGTGGCGGCGGCGAGGTTGTCGATGAAGTCGGCGAGGGTCGCGTTGCCGAACTTGTGGCGCTTGAAGTGGATGTTGATGCCGGCCAGGAAGTCCTTCTCGCCCATCCACGCGACGAGCTGGCGCAGGGCGGAGGCGCCCTTGGCGTAGGAGATGCCGTCGAAGTTGAGCAGCGCGGAGGCGGTGTCGGGGACGGCGTCCGGGTCGGGGGCGACGGGGTGGGTGGAGGGCCGCTGGTCGGCCTCGTAACCCCAGGCCTTGCGGGTCACGCCGAAGTCGATCCAGGTGTCGGCGAAGCGGTCGGAGCAGGCCTCGTTGACGGTCTGGAAGCCCATGTACTCGGCGAAGGACTCGTTGAGCCAGATGTCGTCCCACCAGCGCAGGGTGACGAGGTCGCCGAACCACATGTGGGCCATCTCGTGGGCGATGACCATGGCGCGGGTCATCCGCTCGGTGTCGGTGACGGCCGAGCGGAAGACGAACTCGTCGCGGAAGGTGACGAGTCCGGGGTTCTCCATGGCGCCCGCGTTGAACTCGGGGACGAAGGCCTGGTCGTAGGAGTCGAAGGGGTAGGGCTCGTCGAACTTCTCGTGGAAGCGGTCGAAACAGGCCTTGGTGATGTCGATGATCTCGTCGGCGTCGGCGTCGAGGTGGGGCGCGAGCGAGCGGCGGCAGTGGATGCCGAAGGGCAGGCCGGCGTGCTCGGTGCGGACGGAGTGCCAGGGGCCGGCGGCCACGCAGACGAAGTAGGTGGAGAGCAGGGGGGTGGGGGCGGCCTTCCAGCTGCCGTCCGGCTGCTGCTCGGTGATGCCGTTGGACAGGACGGTCCAGCCCTCGGGGGCGGTGACGGCGATCTCGAAGACGGCCTTGAGGTCGGGCTGGTCGAAGGCGGCGAAGACGCGCTGGACGTCCTCCATGAACAGCTGGGTGTAGACGTACGCCTCGCCGTCGGTGGGGTCGGTGAAGCGGTGCATGCCCTCGCCGGTGCGGGAGTAGCGCATGGTGGTGGCGATGCTGAGGGTGTGCTCGCCCTCGGTGAGGGTGAGCGGGAGCCGGTTGCCGTCGAGGGCGGCGGTGTCGAGCGGCTCGCCGTCGAGGGCGGCGGAGTGCAGGGCGTCCGGCTTGAGCTCGACGAAGGTGTCCCCGGCGGCGCGGGCGGTGAACCGGATGAGGCTGGTGGACTCGAAGGTCTCGTCGCCGGTGGTGAGGTCGAGGTCCACGGTGTAGCGGTGGACGTCGAGGAGCTGGGCACGGGTCTGCGCTTCGTCGCGCGTCAGTACGGACATGGGGGCCATGCTGCCTGATGGGCCCCCGCCCCGGCAGGTGGGTGGTCGATTACGCCAGTCCGGCCCCGTCCAGGTGGGCGAAAGCGGCCGAGATCCGGGGCCGGTCGTATCCGGCGGGTCCCTTGGCGCCGCTGGAGAGCAGGGCGTGGAGCAGCAGCCGGGCCTTGGCGGGGGCCAGCGGGCCCGCCGGGATGAGCCCGTGGTGCAGCAGGTCGGTCTCGGAGCCGGGGCCGCGGTAGGTGTGGGAGAGGGTCGCGCCCGCGCCGGTACGGGAGGCGAGGACGACCGGCATGCGCTCGGCGAGCGCGGCGAGGGGTTCGACGAGCCAGGCGGGGACGTGGCCGGCGCCGAAGGCGGCGACGACGAGGCCGTCGTGGCGGTCGGCGACGGCGTCGAGGAGTTCGCCGCGGTCGCCGAGGGAGAGGGTGAGCAGGGCCACCCGTACGGAGGGGTCGAGGTCCAGGCGGCAGAGGCGGGTCGGCACGGCGGGGCGGAGCAGGATCCGCGGCTCGCCCTCGACGACGGCGCCCAGCGGCCCCGCGCCCGGGGAGGTGAAGGTGGCGAGGGAGGTGGTGTGGGCCTTGTGGGCGAAGCGGGCGGCGTGGATCTCGTCGGCGAGGACCACGAGCACACCGAGGTCGCGGCAGCCGGGGTCGGCGGCGACGGCGAGGGCGGCGGCGAGGTTGGCGGGGCCGTCGGCGCCGGGCAGGTCGGGGCGGCGCATGGCGCCGGTGACGGCGATCGGCTCCTCGGTGGTGCACAGCAGGTCGAGGAGGAAGGCGGTCTCCTCCAGGGTGTCGGTGCCCTGGACGACGACCACGCCGGAGCCGGCGGCGACGGTCGCGCGCACCTCGGCGGCGAGGGCGGTGAGGTCCTCGAAGGAGAGCGTGGAGCTGGGGACGCGGCGGAAGTCGCGGAGTTCGACCTCGACGCCGTCGGGGGCGACGCCGAGTCCGGCGAGCACCTCGGTGCCGGTCATGCGGGTGGCGTCACCGCCGCGTGCGGAGATGGTGCCGCCCAGGGTGAATACGGTGACGCGCGCCATCAGCGTGCTCCGTCCGCGATCGTCTCGTGGTGGCGGATGACCTCCGCGATGATGAAGTTCAGCAGCTTCTCCGCGAAGGCCGGGTCCAGTCTCGCGCTCTCGGCGAGTTCCCGCAGCCGGGCGATCTGCCGGGCCTCGCGGGCCGGGTCGGCGGGCGGCAGGTCGTGGGCGGCCTTGAGGACGCCGACCTGCTGGGTGCACTTGAAGCGCTCGGCGAGCATGTGGACGACGGCCGCGTCGATGTTGTCGATGCTCTCGCGCAGCCGGGTCAGCTCGGCGGCGACGGAGGGATCGACGCCGCTCGCGCCGGTGGCGCCGGGGTCGCTGCCGCCGGTGCCGCTGGTGCCGGTGCCGCTGTTCTCGCTGGTCTCGCTCATGGGGAGCGAGCCTAGCCGGATCTCGGCAGCACGATGGGCGGGTGTTCGGGATCCGGAACGGTGGTGCTCCAGCCGCCCGGGACGGTCCGGCCCTGCTGCTCGCGGAAGCGGATGGGCGCGGTGCCGACGCGGCGGGTGAAGAGCCGGGAGAAGTAGGCGGGGTCGTCGTAGCCGACGCGGCGGGCGACGGCGGCGACGGGGAGTTCGGTGGCGGCGAGGAGTTCCTTGGCGCGGCCGAGGCGGACGGTGAGCAGGTAGTCCTTGGGGCTGCAGCCGGCGGCGCGGCGGACGGCGGTGCGCAGCTCGGCGGCGGTCATGCCGTGCTTGGCGGCGTGTTCGGCGACGGTGAGGCGGCTGAAGGCGTCGCGGGTGAGGGCGGTGAGGACGGGGTCGCCGTCGGCGTTGGTGTCGGCGCGGGCGCGGCGCAGGGCGACGAGGAGCTCGTGGACGGCGGCGCCGGTCTCGACCTCCAGGAGCGGGTTGCCGGGGCGGGCGGCGCGGGCGATGCGGCCGATGGCGGCGCGGGCGGGGGCGGCGTCGGAGAGGGGGACGACGGGGCGGTCGGGTTCGATGTAGCCGAGCTCGGTGTAGGTGGCGGTGGCGGGCCCGGTGAAGTCGACGAAGGACTCGTCCCAGCCGGTGCCGGGGTCGGCGGAGTAGTGGTGGGGTACGCCGGGGGTGAGCCAGATGACCGCGGGGGCGGTGACGGTGGTGCGGCGCCCGTCGGCGGCCCGGTACCAGCCGCTGCCGGAGCTGACGAGGACGGCGACGTGGTGGTCGAGGGTGCGCGGGCCGACGGTGGGCAGGGTGCCGTGCTGGAGTCCGACGCCGAGGCAGACCAGGCCGAGGCGGTGGTGGACGGGTCCGGGCGTGAAGTAGCGCATCCAGGTGTGGTACATCGCGCGGCCGCCTTCCTGACCTCGATCCGAACGTCCAAACTGCGACGATCTTTGTCCATGGACCGGCTCGCCGCCAGAGGGCGAAGGTGAGCCGCATGAGCGAGTTCGTGGTGGGTGACGAGGACTTTCTCCTCGATGGGCGGCCGGTGCGGCTGCTTTCCGGGGCGCTGCACTACTTCCGGGTGCACGAGGAGCAGTGGGGGCACCGGCTCGGGATGCTGCGGGCGATGGGCCTCAACTGCGTCGAGACGTACGTGCCGTGGAACCTGTACGAGCCGGAGCCCGGCCGCTACGGGGACGTGGACGCGCTGGGCCGCTTCCTGGACGCGGTGGCGCGGGCGGGGATGTGGGCGATCGTGCGCCCCGGCCCGTACATCTGCGCCGAGTGGGAGAACGGCGGGCTGCCGCACTGGCTGACGGGGCCGCTCGGGCGGCGGGTGCGGACGGACGACGCCGGGTTTCTGGAGCAGGTGGAGCGCTGGTTCCGGCGGCTGCTTCCGCAGGTGGTTGCGCGGCAGATCGGGCGGGGCGGCCCGGTGCTCATGGTGCAGGTGGAGAACGAGTACGGCAGTTACGGCACGGACGCCGGCTATCTGCACAAGGTCCGGGAGCTGCTGCTCGGGTGCGGGGTGGAGGTGCCGCTGTTCACCTCGGACGGGCCCGAGGACCACATGCTGACGGGTGGTTCGGTGCCGGGGGTGCTGGCGACGGCGAACTTCGGCTCGGGGGCGCGGGAGGCGTTCGCGACGCTGCGGCGGCACCAGCCGTCGGGGCCGCTGATGTGCATGGAGTTCTGGTGCGGCTGGTTCGACCACTGGGGCACGGAGCACGTGGGGCGGGACGCGGCGGACGCGGCGGCGACGCTGCGGGAGATCCTGGAGTGCGGGGCGTCGGTGAACGTCTACATGGCGCACGGCGGGACGAGCTTCGGCGGCTGGGCGGGGGCGAACCGGGCGGGCGGGCTGCACGAGGGGGCGCTGCGGCCGACGGTGACCTCGTACGACTACGACGCGCCGGTCGACGAGGCGGGGCTGCCGACGGAGAAGTTCTGGCGCTTCCGCGAGGTCCTGGCGCAGTACGCGCAGGGGCCGCTGCCCGAGGTGCCGGAGCCGCCGGTGCGGATCGGGGCGCCGGCGGCCGGGGCGATGGACGGCTGGGCTCCGCTGCCGGAGGTGCTGGCGGTCCTCGGCGACGCGGAGACGGAGGCGCCGCTGCCGCCCTCCTTCGAGGAGTTGGGCGTGGACCGGGGCCTGGTCCGCTACCGGGTGGAGGTGCCGGGCCCCCGGCAGCCGTATCCGCTGGCGGTGTCGGGGCTGCGGGACCGTGCCTCGGTGTTCGTGGACGGGGTGCCGGCCGGGGTGCTCGACACGGAGGAGGCGCAGCTGCCGGAGCCGGTGGCGGGGCCCGCGGTGGTCGAGCTGTGGGTGGAGTCCCTGGGCCGGGTCAACTACGGGCCGCGGCTCGCGGAGCCGAAGGGTCTCACGGGCGGGATCCGGCACGAGCGGCAGTTCCTGCACGGGGTGCGGGCGCGGGGGCTGCGGCTCGACGCCTTCGAGGCGGCGGCGGTGGACAAGGTCCCGTTCGGGCCGGTCGGACCGGCCGCGGGCCCGGGGCTGTACCGGGGGGCGGTGACGGTGCCGTCGCCGGGTGACGCGGCGCTGCGGCTGCCCGCCTGGACCCGCGGGTTCGTGTGGGTCAACGGCTTCTGCCTGGGCCGCTACTGGAGCGCGGGCCCGCAGGAGTCGCTGTTCGTACCGGGCCCGGTGTTGCGGGAGGGCGCGAACGAGGTGTGGGTGCTGGAGCTGGAGGGCGGGGCGGGGGGCGCGGTGGAGCTCGCCTGACCGGCCGTCCGGCAGGGCTCCCGCGAACGGGGTGTGCCCGGAGCCGGTCGGCTCCGGGCACCCCGTACCGGTCGCGTCGCTACAGGGTCGCCGCCGCGGACTTGATGGCGGAGGCGAAGGTGGAGACCTCGGTGTAGACGCCGGGGTAGCCGGCCCGGGCGCAGCCCTCGCCCCAGCTCACGATGCCGACCTGGACCCAGGCGTTGTTGTTGTCCTTGCGGAACATCGGGCCGCCGGAGTCGCCCTGGCAGGTGTCGACGCCGCCCTGGTTGTAGCCGGCGCAGATCTCCTCGGAGGGCACGAGGGAGCTGCCGTACGCGGTCTGGCAGTCGGCGTCCGAGACGAACGGCACGATCGCCTTGCGCAGGTAGCGCTGCTGGGAGCCGCCCTCGCGGGTGGCGCCCCAGCCGGCCACGGTGAAGTCGCCGCTGTTGTACGCGGTGGTCTCGGCGATCTTCAGGTTGGGCAGGCTGGTGATCGGCGAGGCGAGCTTGATGAGGGCCCAGTCCTTGCCCTGGCCGTTGTAGCCGGGCGCCTGGTAGACCTTGGTGGACCTGACCTTGATGGCGCTGCTCGACTGCAGGTCGACGACTCCGGCGGTGGCCGTGATGCTGGTGTTGGCGCCGGAGCCGCTCACACAGTGCGCGGCGGTGAGCACGACCTGCGGGGTGATCAGGGAGCCGCCACAGCCCATGGAGAGCCTGACCATCCAGGGGAACTCGCCCTGGGCGGCCCGGGTGCCGCCGACGACCGGCGCGGGCGCGGCCGAGGCGGTGGTGGGCTGGAGGCTGACGGCGGCGAGGACGACGGCGCCGGCCGCGGCGAGTTTCTGCAGCGCGCGGACCAGTCTGTTCTTCTGCATGCGACTGCCTTCTTTCATGGGGGGTTGATCTTGATGGCATGAGCCCGTCAAGACGTGGTCCGGATTATGGGCAAGGCCCGAAGAGCGTCACAAGGAGGCCTTTTCGGCCAGCCGGGGGACGCCCAGGAGTGCGGGGCGCACCGCCCGTACTCTGGACGGCAGGGGGTGGTCCTGGATGCCGCACAGCGACGAAGTCTCCCGCGTCGAGCACGGGTTCCCGCATCTCGACACGGTCCGGTCCTCGATCACCGCGCTCTACCGGCGCCTCTCCCCCGACGGCGTCCGCCGCTACGAGACGAGCGTCCCGGCCTCCGACGTCGCCGTCGAGGACCCGGAGGAGGTGCACCTCGGCGCCCAGGGCGCGGCCCGCGCACTGGTGCGGCAGCTGCGGCTGCCCGACGCCCGGATGGTGGTGAGCTTCCGGGCGATGGAGCACGCGGCGAGCGTCGAACTGACGGCCGGTCCGGAGTACTTCGTCGAGCTCAACGAACGCTTCGCCCGCCCCGCCCACCGGCGGGACATCGGCGCCGCCCTCGCCCACGAGATCACCCATGTGCTGCTGCACCGCCTCGGGCTCTTCCTGCCCACGACGGCGGAGAACGAGATCCTGACCGATGTCGCCGCCGCCTATCTCGGCGCGGGCTGGCTGCTGCTCGACGCGTTCCGGCAGGACGGGATGTCCAGCCAGAAGCTCGGCTATCTGACCCCGGAGGAGTTCGGCTACGTCCTCGCCAAACGGGCCGCGGTCTTCGGCGAGGACCCCTCGCCCTGGTTCACCAGCGCGGTGGCGTACGAGGCGTGGGTACGCGGCCGGGCGGAGGCCGCCCGCGACTGGCGCCGGCCCCCGCTGGCCGGTGCCGGCTGGGCCGCCCGGCGGCGGGCCCGGGCGGGCGGGGACGGCGTCTTCCCCTGCCCGGTGTGCGGGCAGCGGCTGCGGGTCGCACCCGGTCGGGGCCGGGTGAAGGCGCGGTGCGGGGTGTGCCGCACGGTCCTGGAGTGCGCCCCGTAACGGATTTGCGCCGTTCGGGCGGCTCGGGTGAGGGTCGGCGCATGAGCACGTTGTTCGAGGCGCTGTGGAACGGGGACGACGACGGGGTCGTACGGGCCCTGCGGGACGGGGCCGACCCCGAGGCGCGGGAGGACGGCGAGAGCGCGCTGTACCGGGCCGCCGTCGGCAACCAGCCGGTGGCGGTACGCCTGTTGCTGGCCGCCGGGGCCGACCCGGCCCGGTACAGCGGCGCCGACGACGGCGACCTGCCGCTGTGCGGGGCCGCCTGCGGGGGCCACGCCGAGGTGGTGCGGGCGCTGCTCGCCGCGGGTGCGGACCCGGACCAGGAGGAGGCCTACGGCTTCACCGCCCTCGCCTGGGCGCTCCGGCTCGGCCACGCGGAGGTGGTGCGCGAACTGCTCGAGGCGGGCGCGGCGCCGGACCGGCCGGGACCCGACGGGCTCGCCCCGCTGGTGGCCGCCGCCCGGCGCGGCTCCGCCGCGTGTGTGCGCGCGCTGCTCGAACACGGCGCCGGGAGCCGGGCGGAGGCGCTCGACGAGGCCCGGCGGTGGATCGGCGCGGACATGGCGGCGGTGCTGCGGCGCGGGCTCGTCGAGGGCGAGGGCGCCGGGGACACCTACGAGGCTGTGGTGCGGCGGATCCCCGAGGACGGCGGCGTGACCGTCGTCGTCGAACTGCTGCGCGAGGACGGCGCGCCGGGCCGCGGGGACGAGCGCCAGACCGGGCACGCGGCCATCGCCACGCTCCTGGAGGGCGCCCTCGGCATCCGCGTCCCGCACGAGGAGCTGGCCGCCCGGGCGCTGCGCTGCGGCGACCCGGCCCAGGAGGACTGGACCACCGCGGTCGACGCCCTGACGGCCCGCGCCGACGAGACCGTTTTCGTGACCGCCACCGCCTGGTGCGCCTCCCCCGAGCCGCTCCGCCGCGCCCTGGGCGCCCGCGTCCTGGCCGCCCTGCCCGGATTCACGGCGAGCGCCGTACCGGTGCTGCGCAGGTTGGCGGCGGAGACGGCCGGGGCCCTGCGGCTCGCTGCGACGGGCCCGGCCGGCGCCGTGCCGGGCCCCGCGGCGGAGACGACCGACTCCCCGGACCGCGCCGCGGAGACGACCGCTCGGCGGGCTCCGGGGTCGGCCGGGGCCGGGGCGCTGCGAGGACCGGCGGCGGGCACGGCCGGCCCCCTGCCCGGACCCGCGACGGAGACGGCCGCGCCGCGGGCTCCGGGGTCGGCCGGAAGGGGAGCCGGAATCGGACTCGGCGGACCCGGCGGACCCGCGGAGGGTGGGTCCACCGGCGGACCCGCGGAAGGCGGCTTCACGGACGGGTCCGCGGAGGGTGGGTCCACCGGCGGACCCGCTGGCCTTGCGGGGACCGGGGCCCTTGCGGGGTCCGGGACCGAGGGGGCGGGCCGGACCGAAGGGGCGGGCGGGGACGGTGCACGCGAGCCCGCGCTGTCCGTCGTCGTCGCGCTCGGGCAGTGCGCGGACGGGAGTGCCGTGCCCGAGCTGCTCGGGCTCGCCGGGCACCCGGAGGGCGAGGTGCGGCAGCAGGTGGCCGCCGCGCTCGCCGGGATCGTGCCGGCCGGTCACGCACCGGCGGTCGCCGCCCTGGTGGGCCTGAGCACCGACCACGAGGCCCGGGTGCGGGACTGGGCGACCCTCGCGCTCGCCGAGCTGCCCGACGACACGCCCACCGTGCGGGAGGCCCTCGCCGCGCGGCTCGCCGACCCGGACCCGGAGACGGCCGCCGAGGCCGCGCGGGGCCTGGCGCTCCGTCAGGACCCGCGCGCCATAGAGGCGCTGGCCCGGATCCTGGCCGACGGCGACCCGGAGGGGCCGGCCCGCGAGACGGCGCTGGCCGCCCTCGAACACGTACGGGATCCACGGGTGCGGACCCGGCTGGAGTGGACGGCCCCGCGACGCCCCTGAGCCGTCCCGGGGTCACGGCCTGCGCGGGCGGCGCGGCCGGGCGGGCGCAGGCCGAGCAGTGCCGTCACCCCTCACCCCGTGCACCGCCACCACCCACGGCATCACCGCCGACGGCGACAGGCAGGCGAAGCAGGGCGTGCCGATGGCCGCCGCGCCGAGCTCGCCACCGAAGTGCCGGGCGGTGGAGTGGACCCCGGACGTCCCGCCCGCGAGTGCGGGGGGGGCGGGGGCGGCGGACAGGACGATGTCGACCAGGGAGACGGCCGGCCGGGCGGCTCACCTCGCAGCAGACCGGCGGCGGTCCCGGCTCACGCCCCGTACACCGGCCGCGGCGGCTCCGCCTCGGCCAGCAGCTTCTGGGCCGCCTCGCCCGCCTCGGCCGGGCTCCAGCGGGCGCCCTTGTCGGCGGTGGGGCCGGGGCGCCAGCCCTCCATCACGGTGAGCCGGCCGCCCTCCGCCTCGAAGACCCGGCCGCTCACGCCCGCCGAGGCGGCCGAGCCGAGCCAGACCACGAGGGGCGAGACGTCCTCCGGCAGCGCGGCGAGCTCCGCGAAGGTCCGCTCGGTCATCCGGGTACGGGCGGCCGGGGCGATCGCGTTGACCTGCACGCCGTAGCGGCCCAGCTCGGCCGCGGCGACCAGGGTGAGGCCGACGATCCCGGCCTTGGCGGCGGCGTAGTTGCCCTGGCCGACGCTGCCCAGCAGGCCCGCCCCCGAGGTGGTGTTGACCACCCGGGCGGCAACCGGGCGGCCCGCCTTGGCCTCCGCGCGCCAGTGGGCGGCGGCATGCCGCAGCGGCAGGAAGTGGCCCTTCACATGGACCCGGAGCACCGCGTCGAAGTCCTCCTCTTCGAGGTTGACGAGCATCCGGTCGCGCAGGAAGCCGGCGTTGTTGACGAGGGTGTCGAGGCGGCCGAACGCGTCCAGGGCGGTGCGCACCAGGGAGGCCGCGCCCTCGGTCGTCGCGATGTCGCCGCCGTGGGCGACGGCCTCGCCGCCCGCCGCGCGGATCTCCTCGACGACCAGGGCCGCCGGGCTGTCGGCCCCCGGGCTGCCGTCGAGGCCGACCCCGAGGTCGTTGACCACGACGCGGGCGCCCTCGGCGGCGAAGGCGAGGGCGTGCGCCCGGCCGAGCCCGCGGCCGGCGCCCGTCACGATGACCACCCGTTCGTCACACAGACCCATCTCGGTTCTCCTTGTCGGTCGTAGCGGCCTTGTCGGTCGTAGCGGCCTTGTCGGTCATGGCGGCCTTGCCTGCCGTGGCGGCCTGGTCGGCGGCCGCAGGAGCCTTGTTGGCGGTCGCCGCGTCGAGGAAGGCGGGGCGCTCCCCGCCTCCGTGCACCAGGAGCGAGGCCCCGGAGACGTACGCGGCCCGGTCGGAGGCGAGGAAGACCGCCGCCTCCCCGATCTCGGAGGGCTCGGCGAGCCGGCCCAGCGGCACGGTCCGGCCGACGGCGGCGATCCCGTCGGCGTCGCCGTAGTGGAGGTGGGACAGCTCGGTCCTCACCATGCCGAGGACCAGGGTGTTGACCCGGACCTCGGGGGCCCACTCGACGGCCATGGAACGGGCCAGGTTCTCCAGTCCCGCCTTGGCGGCGCCGTAGGCGGCGGTGCCCGGCGAGGGGCGGGTGCCGCTGACGCTGCCGATCATGACGACCGAGCCGCGGGAGGCCCGCAGCAGCCCGCGGGCGGCGAGGGAGACCGTCAGCGGGACGGTGAGGTTCAACTCGACGACCCGGGCGTGCCGTTCGGCCTCGCCCTCGCCGAGGAGGCGGTACGGGGTGCCGCCGGCGTTGTTGACGAGCGTGTCGAGCCGTCCGTACCGCTCGCCGACCTCGGCGAGGAAGTCCCGAACGGCGGCGGGTTCGCGCAGGTCGAGCGGGTGGAAGCGGGCCGCGCGGCCGCCCGCGGCGACCGGTTCCTCCGGGGGTCTGCGGGCGCAGACCAGGACCTCGGCCCCGGCCCGGAGAAAGGCCCGGGCGATGCCCGCGCCGACGCCGCGCGTGCCACCGGTGACGACGGCGACCCTCCCGTCCAGCTCCATCGGCTGCTACCTTCCTCCCAGCACGGTCACCTAACAAACGTTTGGTGGAAAGGTAGCTGATCCGCACATGGGTGTCTCCACCTCACGCCCGGACAAGGGCATCGCGCTCGTCACCGTCGACCGTCCCCCCGTCAACGCCCTTCCCGTCCGAGGCTGGTACGAGCTCGCCGACGCCGTCCGCGCGGCCGGCCGCGACCCGGAGGTCCGCTGTGTGGTGCTGACCGCCGAGGGCCGCGGCTTCAACGCGGGCGTCGACATCAAGGAGCTCCAGCGCGACCCCGGCCACGACGCGCTCATCGCCGTCAACCGGGGCTGCGCGGAGGCCTTCGCGGCGGTCTACGACTGCGAGGTGCCCGTCGTCGCGGCGGTCGGCGGCTTCTGCCTCGGCGGCGGCATCGGCCTGGTCGGCAACGCCGACGCGATCGTCGCCTCCGAGGACGCCGTCTTCGGCCTGCCCGAACTGGACCGGGGCGCCCTCGGCGCCGCGACCCACCTGGCCCGGCTCGTCCCCCAGCACCTGATGCGCGCGCTGTACTACACCTCGCGCACCGCCACCGCGCAGGAGCTGCACGCGCACGGCTCGGTGTGGAGGGTGGTCCCGCGCGCCGGACTGCTCGGCGCGGCGCTGGAGCTCGCGGGCGAGATCGCGGCGAAGGACGGCACCCTGATCCGGCTCGCCAAGGCGGCCATCAACGGCATCGACCCGGTCGACGTGCGCCGCAGCTACCGCTACGAGCAGGGGTTCACCTTCGAGGCGAACCTGAGCGGCGTCGCCGACCGGGTCCGCGACGGCTTCGGCGCGAGCGACGGGGAGGGCGGCGCATGAGCGACAAGACGATGAGCCCCGAGGACGTGGTGGGCCGGCTGCGCTCCGGGATGACGATCGGGATCGGCGGCTGGGGTTCGCGGCGCAAGCCGATGGCCCTGGTCAGAGCGCTGCTCCGGTCCGAGATCACCGATCTCACCGTGGTGTCGTACGGCGGCCCCGACGTGGGTCTGCTCGCCGCCGCCGGCCGCGTCCGGCGCCTGGTCGCCCCCTTCGTCACCCTCGACTCCATCCCCCTCGAACCGCACTTCCGGGCCGCCCGCGAGCAGGGCCGGATCGCGATGACCGAGTACGACGAGGCCATGTTCATGTGGGGGCTGCACGCCGCCGCCAACCGGCTGCCCTTCCTGCCCGTCCGGGCCGGGCTCGGCTCGGACGTCATGCGGGTCAACCCGGAGCTGCGCACGGTCCGTTCGCCGTACGAGGACGGCGAGGAGTTCGCCGCCGTGCCCGCGCTGCGCCTCGACGCCGCCCTGGTCCACGTCAACCGCGCCGACCGGGCCGGCAACGGGCAGTACCTGGGCCCCGACCCGTACTTCGACGACCTCTTCTGCGAGGCCGCGGACACGGCGTACCTCTCCTGCGAGCGGATCGTGGAGTCGTTCGGCGCGGACGTGGTCCCGCAGACCCTGCTCGTCTCCCGCCACAGCGTCACCGGAGTCGTCGAGACCCCGAACGGCGCCCACTTCACCTCCTGCGCGCCGGACTACGGCCGCGACGAGCCCTTCCAGAAGCTGTACGCGACCACCCCCTGGCCCGAGTTCGCCGGACGCTTCCTGTCCGGCAAGGGCGAGGACGACTACCAGGCGGCCGTCCGGTCCTGGCACGAGGAGCGCGAGGAGGCGCGGAAGTGATGCCCACCCGAGCCGAGTACTGCGTGATCGCCTGCGCCGAGGCCTGGCGGGACGACGGCGAGGTGCTCGCCAGCCCCATGGGCCCGATCCCCTCCTTCGGCGCCCGCCTCGCCAAGCGCACCTTCTCCCCCGAGCTGCTGCTCACCGACGGCGAGGCCCTGCTCGTCGGCCTCGACGGGGAGCCCGAGGGCTGGCTGCCCTACCGCCGCCACCTCACGATGGTCACCGGCGGGCGGCGGCACGTGATGATGGGCGCCAGCCAGATCGACCGGCACGGCAACCAGAACATCTCCTGCATCGGCGACTGGGAACGCCCCGCGCGCCAGCTCCTCGGGGTCCGCGGCGCGCCCGTCAACACCCTCAACAACCCGGTGAGCTACTGGATCCCCCGGCACTCGCCGCGGGTCTTCGTCGAGCGCGTCGACATGGTCAGCGGGGTCGGCCACGACCGGGCGGTCGGGCCGTACCACCGCCTTCCCCGGGTGGTGAGCGACCTCGGCGTCTTCGACTTCGCCACCCCGGACCGCACCATGCGGCTCGCTTCCGTGCACCCGGGCGTCACCGTCGCCGAGGTCCGGGCCGCGACCGGCTTCGCGCTGCCGGCCGGCGACGACGTGCCGTACACCCGCGAGCCCACCGCGGAGGAACTGCGGCTGATCCGCGAGGTGATCGACCCGGAGGGCCTGCGGGAGCGGGAGGTTCCGGCCCGATGAAGACGCCCCTGACCGCCCTGGTCGGCATCGAGCACCCGATCGTCCAGACCGGCATGGGCTGGGTGGCCGGCCCTCGTCTGGTCTCGGCCACCGCGAACGCCGGGGCGCTCGGCGTCCTGGCCTCGGCCACCATGACCGTGGAGGAGCTGCGGGCGGCGGTCCGTGAGGTGAAGTCCCGTACCGACCGCCCCTTCGGGGTGAACCTGCGCGCGGACGCGGGCGACGCCCGGGAGCGGGTCCGGATCATCGTCGACGAGGGCGTACGGGTCGCCTCCTTCGCCCTCGCGCCGTCCCGCGAGCTGATCGCCGAGCTCAAGGACGCCGGGGTCGTCGTCATCCCCTCGATCGGGGCACGGCGGCACGCCGAGAAGGTCGCCGCCTGGGGCGCGGACGCGGTGGTCGTGCAGGGCGGCGAGGGCGGCGGCCACACCGGCGAGGTGGCGACGACGGTCCTGCTGCCCCAGGTGGTCGACGCGGTGGACATCCCGGTGATCGCGGCGGGCGGCTTCCACGACGGGCGCGGGCTGGTGGCCGCCCTCTCCTACGGTGCGGCGGGGGTGGCGATGGGCACCCGCTTCCTGCTGACCTCGGACTCGACGGTCCCCGACGCCGTCAAGGCGCGCTATCTGGCGGCGACCGTCAAGGACGTCACCGTCACGACGGCCGTCGACGGACTGCCGCACCGGATGCTGCGCACCGAGATGGTCGCGCAGCTCGAACGCGCGGGCCGGCTGCGGGCCCTGGCGCAGGCGGTCCGCCGGGCGGCCGGCTTCCGGAGGCTCTCCGGCCTCTCCTGGCCCGCGATGGTCCGCGAGGGCCTCGCGATGCGCCACGGCAAGGACCTGTCCTGGAGCCAGGTCCTGCTCGCCGCGAACACCCCGATGCTCCTGAAGGCTTCCATGGTCGAGGGCCGCACCGACCTCGGCGTCATGGCCTCCGGACAGGTCGCGGGGGTGATCGAGGACCTGCCCAGCTGCGCGGAACTCGTCACCCGGATCATGTCCGAGGCCGCGCACGTGCTCCGTACCCTTCCCTCTCCGTAAGGGAGTCAGCCATGTCTCTGTCGAGACGCGCACTGCTGAGCACCGCCGGCGCCACCGCCCTGCTGGCGGCCGTCGCCCCACCCGCCGCGGCCGGGCCACGGCTCCGCGCCGCGAACGCCATCCGGCAGATCCCCCTCCAGGGCGCGGTCAACGTCCGCGACCTGGGCGGCTACCTCACCTACGACGGGGCCAGGGTGCGCCGGGGCCTGGTCTACCGCGGCGACCACCTGGCCAAGCTGACCGAGGCCGATCTGGCCACGCTGGCCGGTCTCGGCCTCGGCCGGGTGGTCGACTTCCGCATCCCGCTGGAGGTGCAGTACGACGGCACGGACCGCCTGCCCGCGGGCCTCGCCGCGGTCTCCCGGCCCGTCACCGACAACGGCCTGTACGGGCAGCTGCTCGCCGCGATCGGCTCGCGCGACCCGGTCCGGCAGGAGGAGATGCTGGGCAACGGGCGGGCCGCCGCCTTCATGACGGAGGTCTACCGCACCTTCGTCACCAGCGCCGCCAACCGCGAGCGGTTCGGCGCCACCCTCCGCGATCTCGCCGACCCGGGCGCCGGCCCGCAGCTCTACCACTGCACCTCGGGCAAGGACCGCACCGGCTGGCAGAGCTGGCTGCTGCTCAACCTCGTCGGCGTCCCCGAGTCCTCGGCGACCGAGGACTACCTGGCCTCCAACACCTTCCGCGCCGCCTACGACGCCCGCGTCCGCGAGGGCCTGAAGCAGGCCGGCCTGATGCGGAACCCGGACCTGATCATCCCCCTCCAGGAGGTCCGCCGGGAGTACCTGGACGCCGCCCTCACCGAACTGCGCGCCGCCTACGGCAGCCTCTACCGCTACGCGACGACCGGTCTGGGCCTCGACCTGCGGGTGCTGGCGGGGCTGCGGGGGCGGCTGGTGGGCTGAGCGCGCGTACGGCCGTGGCCCGCACCCCGCCGCGCGTACGGCCGTGGCCCGCACCCCGGCGGGGGGTGCGGGCCACGGCGGTCGCGGCCTTCGTCCGTCACAGCCGCTCGATGATCGTCACGTTCGCCTGTCCCCCGCCCTCGCACATGGTCTGGAGGCCGTAGCGGCCGCCGGTGCGCTCCAGTTCGTTGAGGAGGGTGGCCATCAGCCTGACGCCGGTCGCGCCGAGCGGGTGGCCGAGGGCGATGGCGCCGCCGTTGACGTTGACGCGGTCGGGGTCGGCGCCGGTCTCCTTGAGCCAGGCGAGGACGACCGGGGCGAAGGCCTCGTTGATCTCGACGAGGTCGATGTCGTCGATGGTCAGACCGGTCTTCTTCAGTGCGTGGGCGGTCGCCGGTATCGGCGCGGACAGCATGCGGATCGGGTCCTCGCCGCGGACCGAGAGGTGGTGGACGCGGGCCCGGGGGGTGAGGCCGTGCTCGCGGACGGCGCGCTCGCTCGCGAGGAGCATCGCGGCGGCGCCGTCGGAGACCTGGGAGGAGCAGGCGGCGGTGATGGTGCCGCCCTCGACGACCGGGTTCAGTGCGGCCATCTTCTCCAGGGTGGTGTCGCGGCGCGGGCCCTCGTCGACGGTGACCTCGCCGTAGGGGACGGTCTCGCGGGCGAAGCGGCCCTCGTCGATCGCGCGCAGCGCCCGCCGGTGCGAGCGCAGGGCGAACTCCTCCTGGGCGCGCCGGGTGATGCCCCACTTGGCGGCGATGAGTTCGGCGCCGTGGAACTGGTTGACCGGCGCGTCGCCGTACCGGGCGCGCCAGCCCTCGGAGCCGGCGTACGGGCCCTGGGTGAGGCCGAGCGGTTCGGCGGCCTGGCGGGAGGCGAAGGCGATGGGGATCATCGTCATGTTCTGGGTGCCGCCCGCCACGACCAGGTCCTGGGTGCCGGAGAGCACGCCCTGGGCGGCGAAGTGGACGGCCTGCTGGGAGGAGCCGCACTGGCGGTCGACGGTGACGCCCGGGACCTCCTCGGGCAGCCCGGCCGCGAGCCAGCAGGTGCGGGCGATGTCCCCGGCCTGCGGCCCGACGGTGTCCAGGCAGCCGAAGACGACGTCCTCGACGGCGGCCGGGTCGATGCCGGTGCGCTCGACGAGGGCCCTGAGGACATGGGCGCCGAGGTCCGCCGGATGGACGGCGCCGAGCCCGCCCCTGCGGCGGCCCACCGGGGTGCGGACCGCGTCGACGATGTAGGCCTCGGGCATGGCTGCTCCTCCTGGGGGCGTCAGTCTGTGCGTACGGCGATCCCGTCCAGCACCATCGAGAGGTACTGCCGGGCGATCTCCTCGGGGCTGTGCTGTCCGCCGGGGCGGTACCAGGACGCGGCGACCCAGACGGTGTCGCGGACGAACCGGTAGGTGAGCCGGACGTCGAGGTCGGCGCGGAAGACACCGGCCTCGACCCCGCGCTCCAGGGTGCCGAGCCAGGCCTTCTCGAACCTGACCTGGGAGTCGGCGAGGTAGCGGAAGCGGTCCTGGTCGACGAGGTGGCGGGCCTCCTTCTGGTAGATGGCGACGGCGGCGCGGTGCCGGTCGATCTCCCGGAAGGACTCGGTGACGAGGGCCTCGATGGTCTCCCGGGGGCCGAATCCGGCGGCGAGCACGGTGTCGTACCCGTCCCACAGCTCGCCCAGGAAGGTCGAGAGGATCTCGTCGAGCATCGACTCCTTGGAGTCGAAGTGGTAGTAGAGGCTGCCGGCGAGCATGCCGGCCTCGTCCGCGATCTTGCGGACCGTGGTCGCGTTGTACCCCTGGGCGGCGAACACCTCGGCCGCGGTGTCCAGCAGCTCGCGGCGGCGCTCGGGCGCCGCGGTCATCTGGGGCTTCTTCTTCGTCGATGGTTTCGTCGTCGGCACCCGTCCATTCTCGTCCTAGGGATGCTGGCTGCTGACGGAGACCGTCTCGCCGGTCATGTACGACGCGTAGGGGCTGGCCAGGAAGACGATCACGTTGGCGACCTCCCAGGGCTCCGCGTACCGCCCGAAGGCCTCGCGGGCGGTGAGCTCCTCCAGGAGTTCCGCCGAGGTGACCTTGACCAGGTGGGGGTGCATCGCGAGGGACGGGGCGACGGCGTTGACGCGGACGCCGTACGCGGCGGCCTCGACCGCCGCGCAGCGGGTCAGGGCCATCACCCCGGCCTTGGCGGCGGCGTAGTGGGCCTGTCCGGCCTGGGCGCGCCAGCCGACGACGGAGGCGTTGTTGACGATCACCCCGGTGCCGCCGGTCTCGCGGAAGTGGCGCAGGGCGGCGCGGGTGCAGCGGAAGGTGCCGTTGAGGGTGACGTCGAGGACCCGGTTCCACTGCTCGTCGGTCATGTCGGCGAGGGCCGCGGTGCCGCCGAGGCCCGCGTTGTGGACGAGGACGTCGAGGCGGCCGTGGAGCCGGACGGCGGTGTCGTGGAGGGCCTGGACCTGGGCCTCGTCCGTGACGTCGCAGGGCTGGGACGCGACCTTGTCGGCGCCGAACTCGGCGGCGAGGGCGGTCTCGGTCTCCTTGAGGCGGCGGGCGTGGGCGTCGCTGACGAGCACCCGGGCGCCCTCCTCCAGGAGGCGGCGGGCGGTGGCGCCGCCGATGCCCGCGCCGGCGGCGGCGGTGACGACGGCGGTGCGCCCGGCGAGCAGGCCGTGGCCGGGGACGTAGTCGGGTGCGGTAGTCACGGGCGCGGCTCCTTCGGGAGGCCGAGCACCCGCTCGGCGATGATGTTCCGCTGGATCTCGCTGGATCCGGCGTAGATGGTGTCGGCGCGGGAGAAGAGGAACAGGCGCTGCCAGTCGTCGAGTTCGTACGGTTCCCCGGCGGCCAGGGTGGCGTCGGCGCCGCGGATCGCCATGGCGAGTTCGCCGAGGTCGCGGTGCCAGTGGGACCAGTAGAGCTTGGCCACGGAGGGTTCGGTGCCGCAGCGGGCGTTGGCGCGCATGGTGCGCAGCCCGGTCCAGGCGCGGACGAGCCGCTCGCGGATGTGGGGGTCGGCGGCGGTGCCGTTGGCGCGGGCGAGGGCGACGAGGGCCTCGAGTTCGCGGCGGAAGCCGACCTGCTGGCCGAGGGTGGAGACGCCCCGCTCGTAGCCGAGGGTGGCCAGGGCGATCCGCCAGCCGTCGCCGGGGGCGCCGACGACGTGGGCGGCGGGGGTGCGGGCGCCGTCGAAGACGACCTCGTTGAACTCGCTGGTGCCGGTGAGCTGCACGATGGGGCGGATCTCGACGCCCGGCTGGTCGAGCGGGACGAGGAGGTACGAGAGCCCCTCGTGGGGTCGCCGCGTACGGCGCTCGGCGGCCGGCCCGGCGGTGGGCCCGGTGCGGGCGAGGACGAAGCACCACTGGGACTCGTGGGCGAGCGAGGTCCAGATCTTGCGCCCGGTCACGACCCACTCGTCGCCCTCGCGGACGGCCCGGGTGCGGACGGCGGCGAGGTCGGATCCGGCGTCCGGCTCGCTGTAGCCCTGGCACCAGAGTTCCTCGACGGCGCGGATGGGCGGCAGGAACCGGGCCTTCTGCTCCTCGGTGCCGTGGGCGATGAGGGTGGGGCCGAGGAGCTGTTCGCCGATGTGGTTGACGCGGGCGGGGGCGTCGGCGAGGGCGTACTCCTCGTGGAAGACGATCTGCTGCTCGATGCTCGCGCCGCGGCCGCCGTGCTCCTCGGGCCAGCCGACGCAGGTCCACCCGTGCGCGGCCATGTGCCGTTCCCAGGCGAGTCGTTCGGCGAAGGCCTCGTGCTCGCGGCCGGGGCCGCCGAGTCCCCTGAGACCGGCGAACTCGCCCTGGAGCCGGTCCCGTAGCCAGTCCCGTATCTCGGTGCGGAACTCCTCGACGCTGCTCATGGCGCTCGTCATGGCGGCCACGGTAACCTACCAAACACTTGTTAGGGAAGGAGGGGGAGGTCCCGTGGACCTTTCGTACACCGCCGAGGAGCACGCCTTCCGGGCCGAGGCCCGGGCCTGGCTGCGCTCCCGTGTTCCCGTCACGCCGCTGCCGTCCCTGGAGACCCGCGAGGGCTTCGCCGCACACCGCGCCTGGGAGGCCGAACTCGCCGCGGACCGCTGGTCGGTGGTCTCCTGGCCGGAGCGGTACGGGGGCCGGGACGCGGACATCTTCCGCTGGCTGGTCTTCGAGGAGGAGTACTACGCGGCGGGCGCCCCCGGCCGGGTCTCGCAGAACGGCATCCACCTGCTCGCCCCCACCCTCTTCGCCTACGGCACCGAGGAGCAGCGGGCCCGGGTCCTGCCGCCCATGGCGAGCGGCGAGACGGTCTGGGCGCAGGCCTGGTCGGAGCCGGAGGCCGGTTCGGACCTGGCCTCGCTCACCTCGCGGGCCGTCCGCACCCAGGGCGGCTGGCTGCTCTCCGGCCAGAAGACCTGGTCCTCCCGGGCGGCCTTCGCCGACCGGGCCTTCGGCATCTTCCGCACCGACCCCGCCCCGGCGGCGGAGGGCAGACCGCACCGGGGGCTGACCTATCTGATGTTCGACCTGCGGGCGCCCGGCGTGACCGTACGGCCCATCGGGCGGCTCGACGGCAAGCCGGCCTTCGCCGAGCTCTTCCTCGACGAGGTGTTCGTCCCCGACGAGGACGTCATCGGCGAGCCCGGCCAGGGCTGGCGGATCGCGATGTCCACCACCGGCAACGAGCGCGGGCTCACCCTCCGCTCCCCCGGGCGCTTCCTGGCCGCCGCCGACCGGCTCGCCCGGCTGTGGCGCGCCGCGGGCGACCCGGGGGACACGGCGCTGCGCGACCGGGTGGCGGACGCGCTGATCGGGGCGCGGGCCTACCAGCTCTTCACGGCGGCGGGCGCCTCGCGCTTCGCGGCGGGCGCGGACATCGGGGCCGAGTCCAGCCTGAACAAGGTGTTCTGGTCGCAGCTCGACATCGCGCTGCACGAGACGGCGCTCGACCTGCTGGGCGAGGAGGGCGAGCTGGCCGACACCGAGTGGGCCGAGGGCCATGTCTTCTCGCTCGCCGGTCCGATCTACGCCGGCACCAACGAGATCCAGCGCGACATCATCGCCGAGCGGCTGCTCGGCCTCCCGAAGGGCCGCCGCTGATGCAGTTCCTGCCGACCGCCGAACAGCGCGACTTCGCGCGCTCCCTGGACGCGATGCTCTCCGCCGCCGACACCCCGGCCGCCGCCCGGGCCTGGGCGGGGGGCGACCCGGGTCCCGGCCGCGCCCTGTGGACCCGGCTCGCAGAGGCGGGCGTGTTCGCCCTCGCGGCCCCCGAGGAGTACGAGGGGCTGGGCCCGCTCCCCGTCGAACTGGCGCACGCCCTGGTGGAGTCGGGCCGCCACGCGGTGCCGGGACCGCTGGTGGAGACGGTCGCGGCCACGGCCCTGCTGGCCGACCTGGCGGAGCGCGGCGAGCCGGGGCCGGCCAAGCGGCTGCTGCCGGGGCTCGTCGGCGGCGGGGCGATGGCGACCCTCGCGCTGACCGGGGTCTCGCCGCTCGCGCTCGACGCGGACCGGGCCGATCCGGTGCTGGTGGTGACCGGTGCGGAGCTGCGGATCGCGCCGGGGCACGGGGAGGTGCGGGTCTCCGCCGACCCGGTGCGGCGGCTCGCGCGGCCCGCGCCCGGCGGTGAGCTGCTCGCGGCGGGGCCTGCGGTGGCCGCGGCGGCGGGGACGGCCCGGCGGTGGGCGCTGCTCGCGACGGCGGCGCAGGCGCTCGGGGTGGGACTGGCGCTGCTCGACCGGTCGGTGGCGTACGCGAGGCAGCGCACCCAGTTCGGCGCCCCCATCGGCTCGTTCCAGGCGGTCAAGCACCGGCTCGCGGACACCCTGATCGGCCTGGAGTTCGCGCGACCCCTGGTGTTCGGAGCGGCGCTCACCTTCGAGAGCGGCGATCTCGCAGCGGCGAAGGCGGCCGCCGGCGAGGCGGCGTACGCGGCGGCGGACACGGCGCTGCGGGTGCACGGCGCCATCGGCTACACCGAGGAGCTCGACCTCTCGCTCTGGCTGCGCAAGGCCCGGCCGCTGCGGGACGCCTGGGGCACCCCGTCCTGGTGCCGGGCCCAGGTGGTCGCCGCCGCCTCATGACTCCCGCGCCGGGGCGTCGTCGGTGCCGCGCCGGATCGTGCGCAGGGCGCGGCCGGGCGCCCAGGCGCGCAGGACGAGGTCGTCGCCCTCGACGGCGGTGCGCACGACCTCCGCCGGTTCCACCCGGAAGACGTGGAACGGCAGCGGCATGCCGACCTCCCGCGCGTACCACTCCAGGGTCCCCGGGTCGGTGATCTCGACCACCCGGCCGGAGACGCGGACGTCGCCGCCGCCCATGGTCGTGCCCTCGCCCGGGTTGGCGAGCAGCGCGAAGCGCGGGTCGCGCCGGAGGTCCAGCGCCTTCCGCGAGTTCGGCATCATGCCGAGCCACAGCTCGCCCGCCCGGAAGTCGGCCTCGATGCCGCTCAGGCGCGGGGAGCCGTCCTTGCGGAGGGTGGCGAGGGCGTGGTGGGTGTACTGCCCGAAGCGCTCGCGCACGGTGGCGGCGAACTCGGGCTCGGCGGCCTCGAAGGCGGCCCAGCCGGCCGGGGCGGTGGCGTCGGTGGTGGTTCCGGTGTCTCCCATGGTTCCAGGAGACACCGGAAACCCGACACCTACTGTCCGGATTGCTCCAGGCGCCTACTGTCCGGACTGCTCCAGGCGCTACTGGGCGCGCTCGCCCTTGCTGCGTTCGACGCAGAACTCGTTGCCCTCCGGGTCGGCGAGCACCACCCAGCCCATGCCCTCCGGGGTGCGCCGGTCGTCGACCAGCGTGGCGCCGAGCGCGATGACCCGCTCGACCTCCTCGTCCCGCGTGCGGTCCTCCGGCTGGAGGTCGAGGTGGACCCGGTTCTTCACCGCCTTCTTCTCCGGCACCTGGATGAAGAGCAGGCCGGCGCCCGCCGACTCGACGAGGACCTCGGGGTCGCCCGGCTTGTCGTCGTCGGAGAGCTTCGAGTCGAGGACCCCGGCCCAGAAGGTGCCCAGGGCGTAGGCGTCGGAACAGTCGATCGTGATGTGGCGCACGAGAGAACTCATGGCGTCACTATCGCCCGCCCCCCGCGCTCCTGGCCACCGGTTTGCCGGCCGGTGCGCGCAGCGCCTCCCCGCGCTCCCGGCCCGGCCGTCTCACGAAGCGACGATGCCCTGGGCCCGCGCCGCCGCGAGCCAGGCCGGGAACTCGGCGACCAGCCGGTCGTAGAGCTCCTCGTCCGGGATCCGGCGCGGGTCCTTCCCGGCGTGGAAGAAGCCCGCGTTGTCGATCGGGCGCTTCCCCGGCACGTCCAGCTCGTCGAGCCGCCGCAGGAAGTCGAACTGCCTGCTGCCCGGGTCGCCGAAGCCGACGAACTGCCAGAAGAGCGGCAGCCGGGCCGACTTGCACACGTACCGCTCGGCGGCGAGCTTGTTGATCGGGCCGCCGTCGGTCTGGAAGACGACGAGCGCGGGCGCCGTGCTGCCGCTGTCGAGGTAGTGGTCGATGACCGCGTCCATGGCCAGGTGGTAGCTGGTCTTGCCCATGTGCCCGAGGCCGGCGACGATCCGGTCGATCCGGCCCTGGTGGCCGGCGAGTTCGATGTCGGTCTCGCAGTCGATGTCGGTGGAGAAGAACACCACCGGCACCCGGCCGTCGTCGTCGAGCTGCGCCGAGAGCCCGAGCACCCGGTCGGCGAGGGCCTGGACGCTGCCGTCGGCGTAGTAGGGCTTCATCGAGCCGGAGTAGTCGACGACGAGGTAGACGGCGACGCGCTGCCCGTCGATGCCGTGCCGCCGCAGGGAGTCGCCCGCCGTCTTGTAGAGGCTGACGAGCGCGGGGGCGGTCTCCTCGATCTTGCGCAGGCTCAGCGCCACGGGGCGTTCCTCTCCACTTCCTCGATCAGTTCCTCGAAGTCCGCGAGCATGGCCTCGGCCAGGTCCCGCTCGGCGGCGTAGTAGCGCTCGGCCCACCTCAGGGTGAGCCGGGGGTACGCCCAGGAGGCGTCGGCCGCGGCCTCGGCGACGTCCGCCTCGGCGCGCAGTCGCATGGTCTCGGCGAACTCCCGGTGTCCGGCGAGGATCTCCCGGGTCCGCTCGGGTTCGAGGAGGTGCCCGAGCCAGAGCCGCAGCATCGGCCCGTGCTTGAGGACGGGCGGGTCGAGCGGGGCCTCCTGCGCCCAGGTGCGGACGGCCGCGAGGCCAGGGTCGGTGATGCGGTAGACGCGTTTGTCGCGCGAGCCGGCCTCGGGGGCGACCAGGCGCGAGGTGGCGTAGCCGGCCTTCTCCAGGCGCTTGAGCTCGGCGTAGATCTGGCTG
This sequence comes from Streptomyces sp. NPDC020422, assembly GCF_044386705.1. Classification (NCBI taxonomy): domain Bacteria; kingdom Bacillati; phylum Actinomycetota; class Actinomycetes; order Kitasatosporales; family Streptomycetaceae; genus Streptomyces; species Streptomyces sp. NPDC020422. The sequence goes on from NZ_JBIRVJ010000008.1 coordinate 233,044, forward strand.
AAGGAGGGGCTCCAGTAGAACAGGCTCAGCGAGCGGTCGGACCACTTCTTCAGGTCGTAGCCGGACAACTCCCGCCCGAAGGAGAGCAGTCCGAGCACCGCCCAGCTGGTCGCGGGCAGCCCCGGCACCTTCTCGTCGTCCACCACGGGCGGCAGTCTACGTCCCTTCCCTCCCCCGCCTATGCCTGCTAGAAGTATTTCGATTAGGCATATCGGCAAGGCGTGCGACGCTGCATGCCGCCTCCCGGGAGGAGCTCCCCGTGAAGTTCTCGATGATCTTCGAAGCACAGCTCGTCGACCCCACCCCCGCCCGCGAACACCAGGTCATCCGCGACTGCGTCGAACAGGCCGTCCACGCCGAGGAGATGGGCTTCGACCGGATCTGGGCGGTCGAACACCACTCCCTCACGCAGTACGCCCACATGAGCGCGTCCGAGATCTTCCTGACCTGGGTCGCCGCCCGCACCCGGCGCATCCGGATCGGCCACGGCGTGGTCACCATGCCCTTCGGCTACCAGCACCCGGTCCGGGTCGCCGAGCGCGCCGCCATGCTCGACGTGCTCTCCGGCGGCCGGGTCGACATCGGCGCCGGGCGCGGCGCGACCCGCCAGGAGACGCGCATGTTCGGCGTCGACCCGGCCGACACCCGGCCGCAGATGGAGGAGGCCCTGCGGATCCTCGCCGCCGCCTGGCGCACGCCCGAGTTCGAGTGGCACGGCTCCCTCGACATCGGGCCCGGCGCGGTCCTGCCCCGGCCCGTGCAGGCGCCGCACCCGCCGCTCTTCATGGCCTGCTCGCAGCACGACTCCCTCAGGCGGGCCGCCGAACTCGGCATCGGCGCACTGGTGATGGGCTTCGCCGGTGCCGACGACGTACGGGCGATGCGCAGGGCGTACGACGAGGCCATCGGCGCCCGGGACGGATCGCAACTGGTCTCCACCGAGGTCAACGACCACTTCTCCGCGCTCTGCCCCACCATCGTCCTGGACGACGCCGCCCGCGCGCTGCGGCTCGGCACCCGCGGCCAGCGCTTCTTCGCCGAGTCGATCGCCCACTGGTACGGCGGGGCGCCTGCCCCCACCGGCTACGCCGAGGACGAGGACCACGCGGGCGCCCTGGAGAAGGAGCGGCAGGCACTGGTCGCCCGGCTGCACGAGGCGCACATCCCGGCCCGGCCGGTCGACACCGGCACGTACAACACCGACCACGCCTACGGGGACGCCGCCACCGCCATCGCCTACGTCGAGCGGCTGCGGCGGATCGGCGTCGACGAGGTCATGTGCCTGATCCAGATGGGGACCGTGCCGCAGGAGGTCTGCATGGAGACCATCCGGCAGTGGGGCGAGAAGGTCATCCCGCACTTCCGCGCGCTCGAGGCCGCGGCGTGAGCGGGCTCGACGGCAAGGCCGTGATCATCACGGGCGCGGCCCGCGGCCAGGGCGCCGCCGAGGCCCGGCTCCTCGCGGCGGCGGGCGCCCGGGTGGTCCTCACCGACGTCCGCGAGGAGGAGGGCCGGGCGGTCGCGGCGGAACTCGGGGCGGCGACGGGGGTGTTCGTACGCCATGACGTGACGTCCCCGGACGGCTGGGCCGCGGTCGTGGAGACCGCGCTCGACCGGTACGGACGCCTCGACGGCCTGGTCAACAACGCGGCCCTGTGGCGGACCGCGCCCGTGGAGTCGGAGACGTACGAGAACTTCGAGCGGCTGCTGCGGGTCAACCTCCTCGGCCCGTTCCTCGGCATGCGGGCGGTGCTCCCGGCGCTGCGCGACGGGGGCGGCGGCTCGGTCGTGAACGTGTCCTCGACGGCCGGGCTCGTCGGCGGCGGCGTACGGGGCCGGCAAGTTCGGGCTGCGCGGGCTCAGCCGCTCGGCGGCCCGCGACCTCGCCCCGTACGGCATCCGCGTCAACTCGGTCCATCCCGGAGCCGTCGACACCCCGATGACGGCGGCGGTCGCGGACAAGGACTGGTCGCACGTGCCGCTCGGGCGGATGGGCCGGCCCGAGGAGATCGGCGAGCTGATCGCCTTCCTGCTCTCGGACGCCTCCTCGTACGTGACGGGCGCCGAGTTCACCGTGGACGGAGGCCTCACGGCATGACGGACCCGCTGCCCCGGAACCCCCTGACCCAGGATCCGCTGACCCGGGACCCCTTGACCCCGGCCGCCCGCGCCCTGTGCGAGGCGCTGTCGGCGGGCTTCCCACGGCCCGAGGCCGGCCCCGAGGCGCTGCGGGCGGCGGCGCGGGCGCACCGGGGTGAGCCCGCGCCGGGCGCCACGGACACGGTGGCGGACGGCGTCCCGGTGCGCGTCTACGAAGGGGCGACCGCCCCGGTCGTCGTCTTCGCGCACGGCGGCGGCTGGGTGCTGGGCGACCTGGACACCCACGACCGGCTGTGCCGTGCCCTCGCCGCCCGTAGCGGGGCGACCGTCGTCTCCGTCGGCTACCGTCGCGCGCCCGAGCACCGCTTCCCGGCGGCCGAGGACGACGTGTACACGGCGCTGGGGTGGGCGGCGGCGCGCTGGCCCGGGCGCCCGCTGGTGCCGGCCGGCGACTCCGCGGGCGGCAACCTCGCCGCGGCGGCGGCCCTGCGCGCGCGGGACCGCGGCGGGCCGGCGATCGCCGGGCAGCTCCTGGTCTATCCGGTCCTGGACCACCGCCTGGCGGGCGCCTCGGCCCGGACGTACGCGGAGGGCTTCTTCCACACCACGGCCCATATGCGCTGGTACTGGGAGCAGTACCTGGGCCAGGATGGCGATCCGGTCGCGGCCTCCCCCGGCCTGGCGGCCGACCTCGCCGGACTGCCGCCGGCCCTGCTGGTCCTCGCCGACTGCGACCCCCTGCGCGACGAGGGCCTCGACTACGCCCGCCGGCTGTCCGCGGCCGGCGTCGTGGCCCACGTCCAGCTGCACACGGGAGTGTTCCACGGCTTCCTCGGCGGCCTCGGGGTGCTGCCGGAGGCGGACCGGGCACTGGCCGCGGCCGGCGCCTGGCTCGCGGCCCTGTCCGAGGCCGCCTGAACGCACCGCGACGCCCGCCCAGTCGTCCAGGTCGGGGACAGTGGGGCGAGCGTCGCGCTCAGTTCCGCACGTCGTTGTACGGGACGTCTTGGGGGTCCGGTCAGACCGTCAGGGCACGGTCCGTCGGACGGATCGGGGCCGGCAGGGAGCTGGCGCCGGTCAGGTAGCGGTCCACGCCACGGGCGGCCGAGCGGCCCTCGGCGATGGCCCACACGATCAGCGACTGACCGCGGCCGGCGTCGCCGGCGACGAAGACACCATCGACATTGGTGGCGAAGTCCGCGTCACGCGCGATGTTACCCCGCTCGTCGAGGTCCAGACCAAACTGCGCGACCAGGCCGTTCTCGACGTCGGTGCCGGTGAAGCCCATCGCGAGGGTGACGAGCTGCGCGGGGATCCTGCGCTCGGTGCCCGGCTTCTGGGTCAGCTTGCCGTCGACGAACTCGACCTCGACGAGGTGCAGGAACTGGACGTTGCCGTCCTCGTCGCCCTCGAAGTGGGTGGTGGAGACGGAGTAGACCCGCTCGCCGCCCTCCTCGTGGGCCGAGGTGACCTTGTAGAGCATGGGGAAGGTCGGCCAGGGCTGGCCCGGGTTCCGCTCCTCGCCCGGCTTCGGCATGATCTCCAGCTGGGTCACGGAGGCCGCGCCCTGGCGGTGCGCCGTACCGACGCAGTCCGCGCCGGTGTCGCCGCCGCCGATGACGACCACGTGCTTGCCCTCGGCCGAGACCGGCGAGGAGACGAAGTCGCCCTCGACGACCTTGTTGGCGAGCGGCAGGTACTCCATCGCCTGGTACACGCCCTTGAGCTCCCGGCCCGGGACGGGCAGGTCGCGGGCGGTGGTGGCGCCGGCGGCGACGACCACGGCGTCGAACCGCTTGCGCAGGTCCGTCGAGGTCAGGTCGCGGCCGATCTCGATACCGGTGCGGAACTTGGTGCCCTCCGCGCGCATCTGCTCGATGCGGCGGTTGATGTGCCGCTTCTCCATCTTGAACTCGGGGATGCCGTAGCGCAGCAGACCGCCGATGCGGTCGGCCCGCTCGTACACGACCACGGTGTGGCCGGCCCGGGTCAGCTGCTGGGCGGCGGCGAGGCCCGCCGGGCCCGAGCCGATCACCGCGACGGTCTTGCCGGACAGGCGCTCGGGCACCTGCGGCCTGACGTCGTTGGCGTCCCACGCCTTGTCGATGATCGAGACCTCGACGTTCTTGATGGTGACGGCCGGCTGGTTGATGCCGAGCACGCACGCGGCCTCGCACGGAGCCGGGCACAGGCGGCCGGTGAACTCCGGGAAGTTGTTCGTGGCGTGCAGCCGCTCCGACGCCGCCGACCAGTCCTCGCGGTAGGCGTAGTCGTTCCACTCGGGGATCAGGTTCCCCAGCGGACAGCCGTTGTGGCAGAACGGGATGCCGCAGTCCATGCAGCGGCCGGCCTGCTTGCTGATGATCGGCAGCAGGGAGCCGGGGACGTAGACCTCGTTCCAGTCCTTGACTCGCTCGCCCACCGGCCGGGTCTTGGCGACCTCGCGCCCGGTGGTCAGGAAGCCCTTGGGGTCAGCCATGGGTCGCCGCCTCCATCATCTTCTCGGTGGTCTCGGCCTCGGAGAGACCGGCGAGCTCAGCGGCGTCCTTGGCGGCGAGCACTGCCTTGTACGTGGTGGGGATGATCTTGCTGAACCGGGCCGCCGCGGCGTCCCAGTCGGCGAGCAGCTTCTCGGCGACCGTGGAGCCGGTCTCCTCGAAGTGGCGGCGCACGACGTCGTGCAGCCACGCCTTGTCGGTGTCCGACGGGGCCTCGACGGCGCCCAGGTTGCCGGAGTTGACGTTGTCCCGGTCGAGGTCGATCACATAGGCGACGCCGCCGGACATGCCCGCCGCGAAGTTGCGGCCGGTCTCGCCGAGGACGACCGCGGTGCCACCGGTCATGTACTCGCAGCCGTGGTCGCCCACGCCCTCCGAGACGACCAGCGCGCCGGAGTTGCGGACGCAGAAGCGCTCGCCGGTGCGGCCGCGCAGGAACAGCTCGCCGCCGGTCGCGCCGTACGCGATGGTGTTGCCCGCGATGGTGGAGTACTCGGCCAGGTGGTCCGCGCCGCGGTCCGGGCGGACGATCACGCGGCCGCCGGAGAGGCCCTTGCCGACGTAGTCGTTGGCGTCGCCCTCCAGGCGGAGGGTGACACCGGCCGGCAGGAAGGCGCCGAAGGACTGGCCCGCGGAGCCGGTGAAGGTGATGTCGATGGTGTCGTCGGGCAGGCCCGCGCCACCGAACTTCTTCGTCACCTGGTGGCCGAGCATGGTGCCGACGGTCCGGTTGATGTTCCGGATCGCGACCTGGGCGCGGACCGGCTGGGCGGTCTCGGCGGACTCGGCGTTCAGGGCCTCGGCGGCGAGCTGGATCAGCTCGTTGTCGAGGGCCTTCTCCAGGCCGTGGTCCTGCTCGACCAGGGCGTGGCGGACCGCGCCCTCGGGGAGCTCGGGCACGTGGAAGAGCGGCGCGAGGTCCAGGCCCTGCGCCTTCCAGTGGGAGACGGCGCGGCTGGTGTCGAGGAGCTCGGCGTGGCCGACGGCCTCCTCCAGGGTGCGGAAGCCGAGCTCGGCGAGGAGCTCACGCACTTCCTGGGCGATGAACTCGAAGAAGTTGACGACGTACTCGGCCTTGCCGGAGAAGCGGTCGCGCAGCACCGGGTTCTGGGTGGCGATGCCGACCGGGCAGGTGTCCAGGTGGCAGACGCGCATCATCACGCAGCCGGAGACGACGAGCGGCGCGGTGGCGAAGCCGAACTCCTCGGCGCCGAGCAGCGCGGCGATGACGACGTCACGGCCGGTCTTGAGCTGGCCGTCGGTCTGCACGACGATCCGGTCGCGCAGGCCGTTGAGCAGCAGGGTCTGCTGGGTCTCGGCGAGGCCGAGCTCCCAGGGGCCGCCCGCGTGCTTGAGCGAGGTCAGCGGGGAGGCGCCCGTGCCGCCGTCGTGGCCGGAGATGAGCACGACGTCCGCGTGGGCCTTGGACACACCGGCCGCGACCGTGCCGACGCCGACCTCGGAGACCAGCTTCACGTGGATGCGGGCGTCCGGGTTGGCGTTCTTGAGGTCGTGGATCAGCTGCGCCAGGTCCTCGATGGAGTAGATGTCGTGGTGCGGCGGCGGGGAGATCAGGCCGACGCCGGGCGTCGAGTGACGCGTCTTGGCGACCCACGGGTAGACCTTGTGGCCGGGCAGCTGGCCGCCCTCGCCGGGCTTGGCGCCCTGGGCCATCTTGATCTGGATGTCGTCCGCGTTGACCAGGTACTCGCTCGTGACGCCGAAGCGGCCGGAGGCGACCTGCTTGATCGCGGAGCGGCGCGCCGGGTCGTAGAGGCGGTCCGGGTCCTCGCCGCCCTCACCGGTGTTGGACTTGCCGCCCAGCTGGTTCATGGCGATGGCGAGGGTCTCGTGGGCCTCGCGGGAGATCGAGCCGTACGACATGGCGCCGGTGGAGAAGCGCTTGACGATCTCGGAGACCGGCTCGACCTCGTCGACGGAGATCGGCGCCCGGCCCTCGGCGGCGAAGCCGAACAGGCCGCGGAGCGTCATGAGGCGCTCGGACTGCTCGTTCACCCGGTCCGTGTACTTCTTGAAGATGTCGTACCGCTTGGAGCGCGTGGCGTGCTGCAGGCGGAAGACGGTCTCCGGGTCGAACAGGTGCGGCTCGCCCTCGCGGCGCCACTGGTACTCGCCGCCGATGTCCAGGGCGCGGTGCGCCGAGGGGATGCCGGTGGCGGGGTACGCCTTGGCGTGGCGGGCGGCGACCTCCTTGGCGACGACGTCGAGGCCGGCGCCGCCGATCTTGGTGGCGGTGCCGTTGAAGTACTTCTCGACGAAGGCGGTGTCGAGGCCGACGGCCTCGAAGACCTGGGCGCCGCGGTAGGAGGCGACGGTGGAGATGCCCATCTTGGACATGACCTTCAGGACGCCCTTGCCGAGGGCGTAGATCAGGTTGCGGATGGCCTGCTCGGGCTCCAGGCCCTCGATGAAGGTGCCGGCGCGGACCAGGTCCTCGACGGACTCCATGGCCAGGTACGGGTTGACCGCGGCGGCGCCGTAGCCGATGAGGAGGGCCACGTGGTGGACCTCGCGGACGTCGCCGGCCTCGACCAGCAGGCCCACCTTGGTGCGCTGCTTGGTGCGGATGAGGTGGTGGTGGACGGCCGCGGTGAGCAGCAGCGACGGGATCGGCGCGTGCTCGGCGTCGGAGTGCCGGTCGGACAGGACGATCAGACGGGCGCCGCCCTCGATCGCCGTGTCGGCCTCGGCGCAGATCTCCTCGATGCGGGCGGCGAGCGCCTCGCCGCCGCCGGAGACCCGGTACAGGCCGGACAGGGTGACGGCCTTCATGCCGGGCATGTCGCCGTCGGCGTTGATGTGGATGAGCTTGGCCAGCTCGTCGTTGTCGATCACCGGGAAGGGCAGGGTGACCGAGCGGCAGGAGGCCGCGGTCGGGTCGAGCAGGTTGCTGCCCGGGCCGAGGGAGGACCGCAGGGAGGTGACGAGCTCCTCGCGGATGGCGTCCAGCGGCGGGTTGGTGACCTGCGCGAACAGCTGGGTGAAGTAGTCGAAGAGCAGCCGGGGGCGTGCGGACAGGGCCGCGATCGGCGAGTCCGTGCCCATGGAGCCGATCGGCTCGGCGCCGGTGCGGGCCATCGGGGCGAGGATGACGCGGAGCTCTTCCTCGGTGTAGCCGAAGGTCTGCTGGCGGCGGGTGACCGAGGCGTGGGTGTGGACGATGTGCTCGCGCTCGGGGAGGTCGGAGAGCTCGATCTCGCCGGTCTCGAGCCACTCCGCGTACGGCTGCTCGGCGGCGAGGGCGGCCTTGATCTCGTCGTCCTCGATGATGCGGTGCTCGGCGGTGTCGACGAGGAACATCTTGCCGGGCTGGAGGCGGCCCTTGCGGACGACCTTGGCGGGGTCGATGTCGAGGACGCCGACCTCGGAGGAGAGCACGACGAGGCCCTCGTCGGTGACCCAGTAGCGCCCGGGGCGCAGACCGTTGCGGTCGAGGACCGCGCCGACCTGGACGCCGTCGGTGAAGGTGACGCAGGCGGGGCCGTCCCAGGGCTCCATCAGGGTGGAGTGGTACTGGTAGAAGGCGCGGCGGGCCGGGTCCATGGAGTCGTGGTTCTCCCACGCCTCGGGGACCATCATCAGGACCGCGTGCGGCAGCGAACGGCCGCCGAGGTGGAGCAGCTCCAGGACCTCGTCGAAGGAGGCGGAGTCGGAGGCGTCCGGGGTGCAGACCGGGAAGATCCGCTCCAGGGAGCCCTCGCCGAAGACGGTGGAGTCGAGCTGGGCCTCGCGGGCGGTCATCCAGTTGCGGTTGCCCTTGACCGTGTTGATCTCGCCGTTGTGCGCGACGAAGCGGTACGGGTGGGCGAGCGGCCAGCTCGGGAAGGTGTTGGTGGAGAACCGGGAGTGGACCAGGGCCACGGCGGTGGCGCAGCGGCGGTCCGACAGGTCCGGGAAGAAGGGCTCCAGCTGGCCGGTGGTCAGCATGCCCTTGTAGACGATCGTGCGGGCGGAGAGCGACGGGAAGTAGGTCCCGGCCTCGCGCTCGGCGCGCTTGCGCAGCACGAAGGCCTTGCGGTCCAGCGCGAGGCCGCTGTTCTCGCCGTCGGCGACGAAGAGCTGGCGGAAGACCGGCATGGTGGAGCGGGCGGAGGCGCCGAGCAGCTCGGGGGCGACGGGGACCTCGCGCCAGCCGAGGACGTTCAGACCCTCCTCGGACGCGATCGTCTCGATCCGCGAGACGGCCTGTGCGGAGCCGTCGGCGGGGAGGAAGGCGATGCCGACGGCGTACGCGCCGGCCTCGGGGAGCTCGAATCCGGCGACCTCGCGCAGGAACGCGTCCGGGACCTGGAGCAGGATGCCGGCGCCGTCTCCGGAGTCGGGCTCGGAGCCGGTGGCGCCGCGGTGCTCGAGGTTGCGCAGTACGGTCAGCGCCTGCTCGACCAGCGCGTGGCTGGCTACACCGGTGAGGGTGGCCACGAACCCGACACCACAGGCGTCGTGTTCGTTACGGGGGTCGTACATCCCCTGCGGGGCGGGGCGACCGTCCATGGGCGACCAGGCGTCGGAACGCATCGGCTCTCCCGTCGTCGTCGTGGCATATGGAGCTGCCGAGGGACGACGTTGGCCCTCCGCGAAATTTCGTGCAGGTTACATGATGGCTGGCTTCTCGCGAAGTGGATAGCTCATTCCAACATGCGGACACCGCCGATACGGGCGGTGGCGGGTGCTTCAGCTGTGAGACACGGGGACCACGGCGTTCCCATGGGGGACGGAGCAGGATTTCCGAGGTGATGTCGGGTGTCCGGCGACCCGTCGCAGATGCGGGCTTCATTGCCCACGGCGCTTGTCCCTCATGCCCGGTGGCCGAGGTTTCGAAACCGGCAGGTAACCGGCTAGTTATGTGGCGCTGCGCATAGTGTCTCACCAGGAGGGCCGATCCGCCCAGGGATATACGTCACAGAGACAGCGCTCGCGGCTCGTGCTTTCGGACAGCCGAGAGGCCCCCGGTCGGGCGACCGGGGGCCTCTCGTGGCTCTTTCGGGGACTCGGGCCCTACAAGGCGGCCCCGAAGAGCATGCCGAGCCCGTACGTGACGGCCGCGGCGGCGCCGCCGAGGACGAGCTGGCGCAGTCCGCTGAACCACCAGCTGCGGGCGGTCACCCGGGCGACCAGGGCGCCGCAGGCGAAGAGGCCGAGGAGCGCGAGGAGCACGGCCGGCCACAGCGCGGTCGCGCCGAGCAGATACGGCAGTACGGGGAGCAGGGCGCCGAGCGCGAACGAGCCGAACGACGACACCGCGGCGACCATCGGCGACGGCAGGTCGTCCGGGTCGATGCCGAGCTCCTCGCGGGCGTGGATCTCCAGCGCCTGCTCCGGGTCGCGGGACAGCTGCATGGCGACCTCGCGGGCCAGCGCGGGCTCGACTCCGCGGGAGACGTAGAGGGCGGCGAGCTCCTCCATCTCGTCGACCGGGTGCTTGCGCAACTGGCGGCGCTCGACGTCCAGTTCGGCCTGGACGAGCTCGCGCTGCGAGGCGACCGAGGTGTACTCGCCTGCGGCCATGGAGAAGGCGCCGGCCGCGAGCCCGGCGAGGCCGGTGATCACGACGGTCTGGGTGGAGACCGCGCCGCCGGCGACACCGGTCATGAGGGCGAGGTTGGAGACGAGTCCGTCCATCGCACCGAAGACCGCGGGGCGCAGCCAGCCGCCGTTGACGTCACGGTGGGTGTGGTTGTCGCGGTGGGCCTCGTGGAGCGGTGCGACGGCTTCGATGATGGACATGCTTCTCCCCTGTCTTTCCAGCGGGTTCGGCACGCCCGCCCCCTTCGACATCATCGAAAATACGCCCGATGTAAGGGGTCCGCCAGCAAGGCAGGCCGTACTTACTAAGGCTCGCGTTACTGAGGCGACCCTCTCTGACGTGCTGTCACCCGGGTGACAGAAACGTTTCCGTGAAGAGTCGGACCCCCTTTCGTGGCAGGCATCCGGGTGAGCGCGAAAGGGGAGCGAAATGATCGGCGAGACGGCGCCACCGGCCTCCACGGTGGCTGATGTCCGGGAGCGTGCGCGGGGCGCGCTGCTCGGACTCGCGGTCGGCGACGCGCTCGGCGCGCCCGCCGAGAATCTGCGCCCCTCGGAGATCCGGCGCCGGTGGGGCCGGATCGAGGGCTTCGTGACGGACCGTCCGGCGGGCACGGACGACACCGAGTACGCGATCTTCTCCGGGCTGCTGCTCGCCCGGCACGGCTCCGCCCTGACCGTCGCGCACGTCGAACGGGCCTGGCACCACTGGATCGCGGACCTCGACGAGGGACCGTTCCGCGGCGCCGGCTTCTCCGAGCGCGGCACCCTGGAGAACCTGCGCAGGGGCCTCGCCGCACCCATCTCGGCCCAGCACCGGCACGCCTGGAGCGACGGCCTGGCGATGCGGGCCGCGCCCTTCGGGGTCTTCGCCGCGGGCCGCCCCGCCGAGGCGGCCCGCCTCGTCGCCGTCGACGGCAGCGTCAGCCACGAGGGCGAGGGCATCTACGGCGGCCAGGCCGTCGCGGCGGGCGTCGCGGCGGCGATGGCCGGCGCCTCGGTGACCTCGGTCATCGCGGCGGCCCTCTCCGTGGTCCCGATGGACTCCTGGACGGCCCGCTCGCTGCGCCGCGCGGTGGTCGCGGCGCAGCGCGTCCAGCCCGACCCGCTGACCCGCGAGCGCACGGTCCGCTCGGCGGTCGTCATCGGCGGCTACCCCTGGACGGACCTGGCCCCCGAGGCCGTCGCCCTCGCCTTCGGCGCCTTCGCCGCCGCCCGCGGGGACTTCCGCACCGCCGTGCTGACCGCGGTCAACATGGGCCGCGACGCCGACACGACGGCCGCGGTGGCGGGCGCCCTGGCCGGCGCCTCGGGCGGCCTGGCCGCGATCCCGGAGGAGTGGGCCACGGCCATCGCCCCGGTGACCGGCAGCTGCCTCCCGTCGATGCGCGGCTACCACATCCTGGACATCGCGGACCTGCTGACCCCGGACGGAGACTCCTGATGAGCGGAGAGACCACGATCGCCCACGCCGCGGATCCCGGCCTCCCCGCCGGCCCCGGCCTCACCGCCGATCCCGGCCTCACCGCGGATCCGGCGGTGCCCACGACGGCGCATTCCGTCGTCACCGCTGTGGGCGGTCGTTCGACGGGGCGATGGGGGTCCCCCCGGACGGAGTCCGGGGAAGGGCGGGCAGAGCCCACCGCGACGGAGAGCGCTCCCCGGTACGGCTCGCCGGAGCACCGCCCCGCGGCCCGGCGCCGCACCCCGGTCCTCGGCACCCGCCGATCCGCCCGGGCGCGGGCGAGACGCGACAGGATCGAGGGCCTCCTCCTCGGACTCGCCGCGGGCGACGCCGCCGGATGGCCCGCCGCGCGGCACCGCGCCGCCCGCATGCCCGAATGGACCCGCCGCCTCACCCGCGAACTCGACACCTTCGCCGAGCAGAACGCGACCACCACGCTCCCCGTCCCGATCGCCCTCAACCAGCCCCCCGAGCCCCTCCGTCTCGGCCCCTCCGACGACGCCGAGTGGGCGGTGTTCACCGCCGAGGCGCTGCTCGCCTCCACGGGCCCGCTCTTCGCCGCCCTCGCCCCCGAGCGGCGCCTGCGCGCGGCCGTCGACGCCGCCTGGAACGCGCTCGCCGGTCAGATCGCCGCCGCCGCGGACCGCGCCCCCGAGGTCGAGTCCGCCGTGCTCCCGCTCCGCGCCCGGATCTCGGTCCGCGCCGGCCTGGGCAACCTCGCCGCCGGTCTTCGCCCGCCGGCCACCGGCCACGACAACCCGCACTACTTCGACGACGCCGCCTGCGTCCGCGCCGTCGTGCTGGCCCTGGCGCACCCGGGCGACCCGGACGCCGCCGCCGAACTCGCCGGATTCGACGCCCGGTACACCCAGGACGGCGACGGGGTGCACGGCGCCCGGGCGATGGCGGCGGCCACGGCGGCGGCGCTCGGCGGGGCGACGCCCGAGGAGGCGGTGGAGGCGGCACTCCACCGCCTTCCGCCCGCGACCGAGATCGGCCGCAACGGCCGGTACGCCGTCGAGCTCGCCCGCACCGCGGGCTCCGCCTTCGAGCTCGTCCCGCTCCTGGAGCACCGGATCGTCGACCACGTCTACAGCTACGGCATCGCCGCCGCCGAGACCGTGCCCGTCGCCCTCGCCCTGACCGTCGCCGCGCGCGGCGAGACGGCCGCCGCGGTGCCGGCCGCGGCCTGTCTGTCCCGGGTCGCCGACTCGGCCCCGGCGCTCGTGGGCGCGCTCACCGGCGCGCTGGGCGGCGGCGGTTCGGTCCCGGCGAGCTGGCGGGAGGCCTGCCGGACGCTCGCGGGCTGCGCGCTGCCCCGGCTCGCGGGCACCGACCTGGTGGAACTCGCCGGTCTGCTCGCAGCCACGGAACCGGCCACCCCGGGTGGACAATTCCGACATGACACCCACTCTGGATGACCGGATCACCGGCAGCCTCATCGGTGCCGCCGTCGGCGACGCCCTCGGCGGCCCCGTCGAGGGCTATACGCCCGACCAGATCCTGGAACGCCACGGCGGCCGCGTCACCGGCATCGTCGGCCCCTGGAACGGCGAGGACTGGCGCACCGCCCGCCCCATCGCGCCGTACCACAAGGGCGACGGGCACGTCACCGACGACACCTTGATGACCCATGCGCTGATCAGGGTGTACGAGCGGGTCCGCGACCACCTCGACGCGTACGCCGTCGCCGAGCACCTGGTCCCCGAACTCATGGGCCGCCCCGTGTGGATCCCCGAACTGGAGGCGGAGGCGCTCCCCCTCCAGCGGGTCTTCCTCGCCGAGAAGTGGATCGTCACCCGGCTCCACTACGCCCACGCCGACCCGCGCGAGGCCGGCACGGGGAACATCGTCAACTGCGGGGCCGCGATGTACATGGCCCCGGTCGGGCTGGTCAACGCCGCCAACCCCGCGGCCGCCTACGCGGAGGCCGTGGACATCGCCGGCGCCCACCAGTCCTCGTACGGGCGCGAGGCGGCCGGGGTCTTCGCGGCGGCCGTGGCCGCGGCCTGCGTTCCGGGCGCGACCCCGCGCTCGGTCGTCGAGGCGGCGCTGGCCCTCGCCAAGGACGGCACCCGCAGCGCGATCGAGGCGGTGGCCGAAGCGGCCGACGGCCACCGGGACTTCGAGTCGGCCCTGGTCCCGCTCCGCCGGGCGGTCGCCCCGTACGACTCCGTCGGCCCCGACTACCGCGCCCCGTCCCTGGACGCCCGCCGCCCCTCCCGCCTCCACGCGATCGAGGAACTGCCCATCGCCCTCGGCATGCTGCTCGTCGGCGCGGGCGACTACCGGCGCACGGTCCTGGGCGCGGTCAACTACGGCCGGGACTGCGACTCGATCGCCACCATGGCCGGGGCGATCAGCGGCGCCCTCGGCGGCGAGGCCGCGGTCCCCGCGGAGTGGGCGAAGCGGGTTGCGGAGGCCAGCCGCCTCGACCTGGGCGCCCCGGCGACCGCCCTGGCCGCGGTCGCCCACGAGGTCTTCGCCGCCGACACCGCCCGCCGCCGCGCCCACGAGAGGGCGTACGCGGCCCTGACGGGCCAGGCACGATGACGACCCCGGCGCCCGTCCGTCTGACCTGGGTGCAGCCCGAGGACCTGGTGGGCCACGAACTGCGCCAGGCCGCGGAGGACGGCCGCGACGCCCGGGAGGCGGCCGCCCGCTGGCACGCGGCCGGCGGCCCCCCGGCCCCGTCGGCCGCGGGCGCCTCCCCCGTCCCCCGCCCCGGCCTCCGCCCCCTGGCCGAGGAACTCCTGGACGCCCTGGCCGCCCTTCCCACCCCCTTGGCCTCCGAGGAGCCCACGGACCTGACCGCCCTCATGGCGACCTGCCCGGACTGGCCGAGCGTCCACGCCCCAGACGGCCGGGGCCAGGGTGACGGGCGCGCCTGTGGCCCTGACCCGGCGCGCCCGCGGCTGCCGGGAGCCGGGGAAGACGACCCCCTCCTCCCCCGCCTGCACGCCGCCTGGCTCGGCCGTGCCGTCGGGTGTCTGCTCGGCAAGCCCGTCGAGAAACTGCCGCTGCACGGCATCCGGGCCCTCGCCCGGGCCACCGGCAACTGGCCGCTCTCCGACTGGTTCACGGCCCGCGGCGTGCCCCCCGCGCTGCTCGCCGCGCACCCCTGGAACCGGCGCTCCGCCGGCACCTCCCTCGCCGAGAAAATCGACGGGATGCCCGAGGACGACGACCTCAACTACCCGCTCCTCGGGCTGCTGCTCCTCCGGCGGCACGGACGGGAGTTCAGCACCGCCGACGTCGCCCGGCTGTGGCTCGACGAGCTCCCCGCCGGCCGGACCTTCACCGCCGAGCGGATCGCCTACCGCAATCTGCTCGACGGCGTCGAACCCCCGCTGACCGCCTCCCGCCGCAACCCGTTCCGGGAGTGGATCGGGGCCCAGATCCGCGCCGACGTGCACGGCTGGACCCGCCCCGGGGACCCGGGCGCCGCCGCCCGCCAGGCCCACCGGGACGCGGTGCTCACCCACACCGGCAACGGCGTCTACGGCGCCATGTTCGTCGCCGCCGCCCTCGCGACCGCCGCCACCGGCACCGCCGACGTGCACGAGGCCCTGGCGACCGGACTGACCGTCGTGCCGCCTCGGTCACGGCTGGCCGAGGCGGTCCGCTTCGGGATCGCCGCGGCCCGGGAGACCCGTGACTTCGACCGGGTCGTGGACCGGCTCCACGCCGCGTTCGGCGGGTATCACTGGGTCCATGCCGTCCCCAACGCCGCCCTCCTCGCCGCCGCCCTCACGCATGCCGACGGCGACTTCACGCGCTCGGTCTGCGCGGCCGTCTCCGGCGGCTGGGACACCGACTCCAACGGCGCCACGGCCGGCTCCGTCGCCGGTCTCCTCGCCGGCCACCCCGACCGGCTGCCCGAACGCTGGACCTCCCCTCTCAAGAACCGTCTCTCCACATCGGTGCCGTCCTTCGACGGCATCGGCTTCGACGCCCTGGCCGCACTGACGCACTCGGAGGCAGTACGCCCATGACCAGCATCGTCGTGCTCGGCAGCACGAACATGGACCTCGTCGCCTATGTCGGCCGGGCCCCCGCCCGCGGCGAGACCGTGACCGGCCGCGACTTCCGCACCGTCCCCGGCGGCAAGGGCGCCAACCAGGCCGTCGCCGCCGCCCGGGCCGGGGCCGAGGTGTCGATGATCGGCGCGGTCGGCGCCGACGACTTCGGCACCCGGCTCAGGGCCGCGCTGGAGCACAGCGGCGTCGACACCGATCTGCTGCGCACCGCCGAGGGTCCCTCCGGCACCGCGCACATCGTCGTCGACGACGAGGGCGGCAACGCGATCGTCGTCATCCCGGGCGCCAACGGCACCGTCACCTCCCTCGACCACGGCGACGAGGCCCTGATCGCCACCGCCGACGCCCTGCTCCTCCAGCTCGAACTCCCCCTCCCCGTGGTCGTCGAGGGCGCGCGCACCGCCCGCGGCCTCGGCGTCCGCACCGTCCTCACACCCGCACCCGCCCGGCCCCTGCCACCCGAACTCCTCGCCGCCACCGACCTGTTGGTGCCCAACGAGCACGAGGCCGCCGCGCTCACCGGCCTCACCGACCCGGCCGCGGCGGCCCAGGCCCTGCTGAAGGAGGTCCCCGAGGTGGTGGTCACCCTCGGTGCCGCCGGCTGTCTGTACGCCGCGCGCGGCGCCGAACCGGTCACCGTGCCCGCGCCCCGCGTCCAGGCCGTGGACACCACCGCCGCCGGCGACACCTTCGTCGGGGCCCTGGCCGTCGCCCTGGCCGAGGGGCGGCCCGTGCCGCGGGCCCTCGCCTGGGCCTCGGCCGCCGCCGCGCTCTCCGTGCAGCGCCCCGGCGCGTCCACCTCGATGCCGTACCGCTCCGAGATCGACACGGCCGCCGCCGGTCTGGAGGCCGGCTCCGCATGACCGCCGCTTCCTCCTCCCCTCCCCTGCAGGGGCTGCGCGTCCTCGACCTCGCCACCCTCTTCGCGGGGCCGCTCGCGGCGATGATGCTCGGCGACTTCGGCGCCGAGGTCGTCAAGGTCGAGCACCCCCGCAGGCCCGACCCGTCCCGCGGCCACGGCCCGGCCAAGGACGGGGTCGGCCTGTGGTGGAAGGTCCTCGGCCGCAACAAGCGCACGATGACCCTCGATCTGTCCACCCCCGGCGGCCGCGACACCCTGCTGCGGCTGGCCGCCGACGCCGACGTGATCGTGGAGAACTTCCGCCCCGGCACCCTGGAGCGCTGGGACCTCGGCTGGGACGCGCTGTCCGCGGTCAACCCGCGGCTGGTGCTGGCCCGGGTCACCGGCTTCGGCCAGTTCGGCCCGTACGCCCACCGGCCCGGCTTCGGCACCCTCGCCGAGGCGATGAGCGGCTTCGCCGCCATCACCGGCGAGCCGGACGGCCCGCCGACCCTGCCTCCCTTCGGCCTCGCCGACTCGATCGCCGCCCTCGCCACCGCGTACGCGGTGATGACGGCGCTCACCGCCAGGAACACCACCGGCCGCGGCCAGGTCGTCGACATGGCCATCATCGAACCGATGCTCTCCGTCATCGGACCCCACCCCCTCTGGTACGACCAGCTCGGTTACGTCCAGCCCCGCACCGGCAACCGCTCCCGCAACAACGCCCCGCGCAACACCTACCGGACCGCCGACGGCTCCTGGGTCGCCGTCTCCACCTCCGCCCAGTCCATCGCCGAACGCGTGATGGCCCTGGTCGGCCGCCCGGAGCTGATCGGCGAGCCCTGGTTCGCCGACGGCGCCGGCCGGGCCGCGCACGCCGACCTCCTCGACGAGGCGGTCGGCTCCTGGATCGCCCGCCACACCCGCGACGAGGCCATGTCCGCGTTCGAGAAGGCGGAGGCCGCCATCGCCCCCGTCTACGACGTCCGAGACGTGCTCGCCGACCCGCAGTTCCAGGCACTCGGCACCGTCACCGAGGTCCCCGACCCCGAACTGGGACCGCTCCGCATGCAGAACGTGCTCTTCCGGCTCTCCGAGACCCCCGGCCACATCCGCTGGGCGGGCCGCCCGCACGGCGCCGACACCGCCGAGCTCCTCACCGAGCTCGGCCTCACCGGTGCCGAGATCGAGGCCCTGCGCGCCGAGGGAGCCGTATGACCTCCCCCGCCGCACCGCACCCCCCGCTCACCTGGCTCTACGCCCCCGGCGACCGCCCCGCCGTGGTCCACAAGGCACTGGTCTCCGGAGCCGACGTCGTCATCGTCGACCTGGAGGACGCGGTGGCCCCGGACCGCAGGGCCTACGCCCTCGCCGCCACCGCCGAACTGCTGGCCGAGCCCCACCCCGTACCGGTCCACGTCCGCATCCACGCCCCCCGTGACATCCCCGCACTGGCATCCCTCCCCGGGATCGTCGCTCTCCGTGTTCCCAAGGTGACACACCCCACTGACATCCACCGGATCGCCGACCTCGCCCAAGGCCTCCCGCTCTACCCGCTCCTGGAGAACGCCCTGGCCGTGGAGCACGCCTACGCCATCGCCACCGCCCACCCCTCGGTCCACGGCATCGCCCTCGGCGAGGCTGACCTGCGCGCCGATCTGGGCGTACGGGAGGACCGCGGCCTCGACTGGCCGCGCAGCCGGATCGTGGTCGCCGCCCGCGCGGCCGCCCTCCCGCCGCCGGTCCAGTCGGTCCACCCCGACGTCCGCGACCTGGAAGCGCTCGCCGCCGGGTGCGCGCGGGGCCGGGCCATGGGCTTCCTGGGCCGGGCCGCGATCCACCCCCGACAGCTGCCGGTCATCGCCCGGGCCTACCGCCCCACGCCCGACGAGATCGCCGCGGCCGAGGAGGTCGTCAAGGCCGCGGAGGCCGAGGAGGGCGCGCTCGCCCTCCCCGACGGGCGCTTCGTCGACGCGGCGGTGGTCACCGGGGCCCGCCGGGTGCTCGCCCTCGCGGCCCGCACCCCCTGAACCGGCCGCCGGGAAGAGCGGAAGGGCCGCCGGGACCGGATGGTCCCGACGGCCCTTCGCCGTATCCGTGCCACGGCGGTCAGCGCCCGCCCGCGCCCGCTCCGTTGTCCACGCCGTCCTTCGCGGGGGCGTCGTCGGCCGGCGTCCCGGCCGCTTCGCTCTGCGTGGCCTCGCCCGCGGCGGCGGTGTCCGCGGCGGTCTTGTCGGCGTCGCCGGCCTTCTCGTCGGCAGCCGCCTCGCCCCCGTCGGCCTCTTCCGCCTTCTCGTCGTTCTCCGCCTTCTCGGCCTTCTCGGCCTTCGGCTCCACGATCTCCTCGCGGCCCGGACGCACCTTCGACGAGACGACCATGTAGACGACCGCGAGGAAGAAGACGATGATCGCCGTCCACACGTTCAGCCGGAGGCCGAGGATGTGGTGCGCCTCGTCGACGCGCAGGTACTCGGTCCACACGCGGCCGGCGCAGTACGCGGCGACGTACAGCGCGAAGGCGCGCCCGTGGCCCAGCTTGAAGCGGCGGTCGGCCCAGATGACCAGGAGCGCGACACCGACGCACCAGAGCGACTCGTAGAGGAAGGTCGGGTGGTAGAGCCCGGCCTCGCGGTTGGCGCCGGCCGTGATCTTCAGCGCCCAGGGCAGGTCGGTCGGCTTGCCGTACAGCTCCTGGTTGAACCAGTTGCCCCAGCGGCCGATGGCCTGGGCGAGGGCGATGCCGGGCGCGATGGCGTCCGCGTACGCCGGGAGCGGGATGCCGCGGCGGCGGCAGCCGATCCAGGCGCCGACGGCGCCGAGCGCGATGGCGCCCCAGATACCGAGGCCGCCCTCCCAGATCTTGAAGGCGTCGACCCAGTTCTCACCCTCGCTGAAGTACAGCTGGTAGTCGGTGATCACGTGGTAGAGCCGGCCGCCGACGAGGCCGAAGGGCACCGCCCAGACGGCGATGTCGGCGACGGTGCCGGCGGTGCCGCCCCGGGCGATCCAGCGCTTGTTGCCGAGCCAGACGGCGACGAAGACACCGATGATGATGCAGAAGGCATAGCCGCGCAGCGGGATCGGTCCGAGGTGGATCACGCCGGTCGACGGGCTGGGAATGTAGGCAAGGTCCATGGCAGGTCCGACGCTACCCTGCCGGGCGGGCCGTGCGGCAGCCAGCCCGGCAACTTATCCGTAACTACCGCGACGGACGAGGCCCCGGAGGTCAGCGGGTGGCGGATCCGGCGGCCGGGGAGGCCGTGCCGGCCTTCTTGCCCTTGTTGGCCTCGGCGACCCACTTCTTCAGGTTCTCCACGGAGATCTGCTCGCCGTTCTTCGAGGGGAAGATCGATTCTCCGTTGAGCAGGACGGACGGCGTGCCCGTGAACTCGCTGGCCTTGAAGGCGTCGTTCGACTTCTTCACCCAGGCGTCGTGGGTGCCGTCCTCGACACAGCTGCGGAAGGCGGGGGTGTCGAGTCCGGGGACCTTCGCGGCGAGCTCGATGAGCTTCGCGTTCTTCGCGTAGGCGTCGTCGGTCTCCTGCGGCTGGTTGATGTAGAGCACATCGTGGTACTTCGTGAACTTCCCGGCGTCCTGGGCGCAGCCCGCGGCGTTCGCGGCGCGCAGGGAGCCGCTGCCGCCCATGTTGCCGTCGATGAGCGTGGCCAGGTGGTACTCGGCCTTGACGGCGCCCGACGCCTCCAGCTCGTGGATGGTGTCCCGGAAGAAGTTCTCGAACTGGGCGCACGCGGGGCAGCGGAAGTCCTCCCAGATCGCCAGGGTGGACGGGGCGTCCGGCCGGCCCTGCGGGATGGCGGGCTTGTCTCCGCCGATGGCCCCGGCGGGGGCGACGACCGGGCCGGCCTTGTCGGAGCTGCTCTTGTCGCCGCTGTTGGCGGCGATCACGCCGACGACCGCGGCCAGGCCGAGGACGCCGACGACCGCGGCCGACACGATGAGGACGCGCCGCTGCTTCTCCCGGGCCTTCTCGCGCTGCCGCTGCTGCTGGAGGCGCTCCCGCGCGCTCTGGTTACCGTCACGGTTCTTCTCGCTCACGCCACAGCAACGAACCGGGGAGGCACCACCGTGCCTCCCCGGTCCGGAATCCACCCGTATGGGTTACGCGGTGCGGCGCACGCCCTCGGCGAGTTCGGCCGCCAGTTCCCTTACGGCGTCGAGCGCGGCGCTCTCGTCGCCTTCGGCGTCGAGGATCCGCTTGACGAAGGCGGAGCCGACGATGACGCCGTCGGCGAAGCCGGCGACCTCCTTCGCCTGCTTGGCGTTGGAGACGCCGAGGCCGACGCAGACGGGCAGCGCGGAGGTGGCCCGGGTGCGGCGGACCAGGTCGGCCGCCTGCTCGCCGACCGACTCGCGGGTGCCGGTGACGCCCATGAGGGAGGCGGCGTAGACGAAGCCGGAGCCGGCCGCGGTGATGGTGGCGAGGCGCTCGTCCTTGCTGCTGGGCGCGACGACGAACACGGTGGCGAGACCGTGCTTGTCGGCGTGCTCCCGCCAGAGCGCGGACTCCTGGACCGGCAGGTCGGGCAGGATGCAGCCCGCGCCGCCGGCCGCGGCGAGCTCCTCGGTGAAGCGCTCGACGCCGTACCGGTCGATGGGGTTCCAGTACGTCATCACGAGGACCGGCTTCCCGGTGGCCTCGTGGGCCTCCTTCACCGTGCGCATGACGTCGGCGATCTTGACGCCGCCGCGCAGGGCGATGTCGTCGGCGGTCTGGATGACCGGGCCGTCGAGGACCGGGTCGCTGTGCGGCAGGCCGACCTCGACGACGTCGGCGCCGCCGTCGAAGGCCGCCTTGATGGCGGCGATGCCGCCGTCGACGGTCGGGAAACCGGCCGGGAGGTAGGCGATGAGCGCGGCCCGGTTCTCCCCCTTGGCCTTGGCCAGGGTGTCGCTGAGCAGTTGGATGTTCCCGGTCACTTGGCGCCCCCCTCGGCCCCGTTGTCGTACAGCCCGAAGTAGCGGGCCGCGGTGTCCATGTCCTTGTCGCCGCGTCCGGAGAGGTTGACGACCAGCAGCCCGTCCTTGCCGAGCTCCTTGCCGACCTCGAGGGCGCCGGCCAGGGCGTGCGCCGACTCGATGGCCGGGATGATGCCCTCGGTGCGGGAGAGCAGGCGCAGGGCCTGCATGGCGGCGTCGTCGGTGACGGCGCGGTACTCGCCGCGGCCGCTGTCCTTGAGGTAGGCGTGCTCCGGGCCGATGCCGGGGTAGTCGAGCCCGGCGGAGATCGAGTACGGCTCGGTGATCTGGCCCTCGTCGTCCTGCAGGACGTAGGAGCGGGAGCCGTGCAGGATGCCGGGCTCGCCCGCGGTGAGGGTGGCCGCGTGCTCGCCGGTCTCGACGCCGTGGCCGGCGGGCTCGCAGCCGATCAGGCGGACGGAGGCGTCCGGGACGAAGGCGTGGAAGAGGCCGATGGCGTTGGAGCCGCCGCCGACGCAGGCGACGGCCGCGTCGGGCAGTCGGCCGGCCCGCTCCAGGATCTGGCGGCGGGCCTCGACGCCGATGACGCGGTGGAAGTCGCGGACCATGGCGGGGAAGGGGTGCGGTCCGGCGACCGTGCCGAAGAGGTAGTGCGTGTTGTCGACGTTGGCGACCCAGTCGCGGAACGCCTCGTTGATGGCGTCCTTGAGGGTGCGGCTGCCGGACTTCACGGCGATGACCTCGGCGCCGAGCATGCGCATGCGGGCCACGTTGAGGGCCTGGCGCTGGGTGTCGACCTCGCCCATGTAGATGGTGCAGTCGAGGCCGAAGAGTGCACAGGCCGTCGCCGTCGCCACGCCGTGCTGGCCGGCACCGGTCTCCGCGATGACCCGGGTCTTGCCCATGCGCTTGGTGAGCAGGGCCTGGCCGAGCACGTTGTTGATCTTGTGCGAGCCGGTGTGGTTGAGGTCCTCGCGCTTGAGGAAGACGCGGGCGCCGCCGGCGTGTTCGGCGAAGCGGGGGACCTCGGTGAGGGCGCTGGGGCGGCCGGTGTAGTTGACCATGAGGTCGTTGAGCTCGCGGGCGAACTCGGGGTCGGCCTTGGCCTTGTCGTACTCGACGGCGACCTCGTCGACGGCGGCGACGAGGGCCTCGGGGATGAACTTGCCGCCGTAGGCGCCGAAGTAGCCCTCGGGGGAGGGGACCTGGCCCTCCGGGTCCGGGATGAAGAACTCGCTGGACATGCGGTTGCTCCTTGCGGGGCGTGTGGATGGGGTCACGGTATGCGCGCGGCACCCCCACATACACCAACCTCGCCCCGCCCGTTGGGGGCATTCGTTCCGCTGGGGCGGAACGGGTGGGCACAACGGACGGCGCCCCTTGCCGGGCCCAGGCTTCCGCGCCTGTACGCCAGCCCCGAGTGCGGCGCACTCGTGGTGCGGGTCGAGGCACGGGGAGCGGAGGGGTGGGCGAGGCGGAGGCCGCCCGCGGCGGGAAGAGGCTCAGGCTGAGGTCGTGTGTGTGATGGTGCGCGCTCGGCGCGGGCGCCATCGCATGCCGTTGACCTGGCCCGGCTCGGAGCCGATCACGTAGCGGACCCGGCGGCCGTGGACACGGCGGGCGGGTGCGCGGCAGCCGCGCGGCCGGCAGCCCCGGGCCAGCGGGGCGTGGGCGGGCGCGGCGGCGGTGCGGAGCCGCGTACGGCGCGCCGACGACACCTCTGGCGAGGTGGTCGTGGCGCGACGGGGGCTCATGGGTGGGTCAGCTCCGCCCGTGACGCAGCGCGGGGTGCGCGCCGGCGGCGACCAGGTCGGCGACGGCGGCCTTCGGGTCGCGGCCGGTGACCAGCGACTCGCCGACCAGGACCGCGTCGGCGCCGGCGTTGGCGTACGCGATCAGGTCGTGCGGCCCGCGGACGCCGGACTCGGCGACCTTGACGATGCCGGCCGGGATCTCGGGGGCGACGCGCTCGAAGGTGGAGCGGTCGACCTGGAGGGTCTTCAGGTTGCGCGCGTTGACGCCGATGATCCGGGCCCCCGCGTCGACGGCCCGCTCGACCTCTTCCTCGTCGTGGACCTCGACCAGCGGGGTCAGGCCGATGGACTGGGCCCGCTCGATGAGGGAGACCAGGGCCTCCTGCTCCAGGGCGGCGACGATGAGGAGCGCGAGGTCCGCTCCGTACGCCCGCGCCTCCCAGAGCTGGTACGCGGTGACGATGAAGTCCTTGCGCAGCACCGGGATGTCGACCCGGGCGCGGACGGCCTCCAGGTCGGCGAGCGAGCCGCCGAAGCGGCGCTGCTCGGTGAGGACGGAGATGACGGCTGCGCCGCCCGCCTCGTAGTCCGCGGCGAGCGCGGCCGGGTCGGCGATGGCGGCGAGGGCGCCCTTGGACGGGCTGGAGCGCTTGACCTCGCAGATCACCTTGACGCCGTCCCCGCGCAGTGCGGCGACGCCGTCCTTGGCCTGCGGCGCCTTGGCGGCGCGCTCCTTGAGCTCGTCGAGGGAGACCCGCGCCTGCCGCTCTGCGAGGTCGGCGCGCACGCCTTCGATGATCTCGTCGAGCACACTCACGCGAGAGGCCCCCTTCCGGGACGGTGACGGTGTTGATGATCCCTGGGGAACAGGGTTCAGCCATGTCGATGGTATCCGCAGGTGGGCCCCGGACCCGCATCGGTCGCGGTCGCGTCCCATCTGCTGGGACTTCAGGGGGCCAGCGCGGAGCCGAACGGGAGGTTCCGCACCAGGGTGAAAACGGCCAGAACGCCCCCGATCCCCCACCACAGGACCGGGGAGACGGCGAGCCGCATCGGGATGCCGCGGAGGGCGCGAACCAGCCAGACGGCCATCAGGACGGCGAAGACGCCGTAGCCGATCACGGCGAGCGCGTTGGCGCCGAACGCGGCGCCGAGGTCGCCGTGGACGAAGGCGTGGGCGCTGCGCAGCCCGCCGCAGCCGGGGCAGTAGATGCCGGTGAAGCGCAGGAGCGGGCAGACGGGGTAGTGCCCGGGTTCGTTGGGGTCGACCGTGCCGACGTACGCGAAGGCGGCGGCGACGCCGGCGAGGGCGCCGAGCGGGGCGAGCAGCCGCCGGGCGAGCGGCCTGGGCGGCGCGGGGGCGGGGTGCGGGGGGTGGGGGCCGGGCGGCGGCCCCCCGGGGGCCCGTACGGCTTCGGTCTCGGCTCCCGCCGTCGGCTTCGCGTCCACCCGGTGATTCTCGCCCGGGACGCGCGAAGGCGCAGCCCCGTCTCGCGGGACTGCGCCTTCGGGGTGACCTGGGGGCGTCAGGCGCGGGCCTTGACGCGCTCGGTGGCGGCCTCGCGGGCGGCGACGACGGCGGCCGACTGCTTCGGCATGCCGAGGCCCGCGACCTTCATCGCGCCACCGACGATGCCGCCGAGGACGATGACGCCGATGCCGGCCCAGAAACCGGGCACGTTGGCCGCCACCATGAAGACTCCGGCGATGCAGAAGCCGATGAAGGAGATGATGACACCGGTCCAGGCGGCCGGGGTGTGTCCGTGGGCGCTGCCCGCCATGAGTTGCTCCTCGTTGATGTTGCGCGGTGGTGACGTCTCATTCTTCCGCACATGGGGGCGCGGCGATGAATCGGGGTGCCCGAACGATCACGCGTCGCGCTCGCGGTCTCGCCGGTCAGTCGCCGCGGGTGGGGTCCTCGCCGCGGTCGAGGGCCTTCCACAGGTCCTCGGGCCGGTCCGGATCGGTGGTGGCGGCCCGGCGCGCCGCGCGCGGGGCGCCGGAGCGCTCGTAGCGTCCGCCCATGGCCGGCCAGGTCTTTCCGTAGAGGAGCGCGCAGAGGCCGGCGGCCAGGATCAGGACGGCGCCGGCGGCGGTGACGTACGGCCAGACGGTGTGGCTGAGGCCGCCGACGACGGCGGCGGTGTTGCCGCTGATCCTGGCGGCCTCGGCGTTCAGTGCGGCGCGGTCGGAGGCGCCGAGGACGGCGGCGAGGGCCGCTCCGGCCCCGCTGAGGGCGAGCAGCGCGGCGACCAGGGTGCGACCGGTGCGGCGGACCGCGAAGACGGCGACGAGCGCGGCGAGGCCGACGATCGCGAGGGCCGTCGGCACGCCGGTGACGGCGCCGCCGTCGGCCTCGACGGGCACGGTGCCGCCCCCGACGGCAGCGGTGCCCTGGGCCCAGATCTGGCCCGCGGAGAGCAGCACGACGGTGGCTCCGAGGGCGCCGAGCAGGAGGGCGGCGGCCAGGCTGCGGCGGGCGCCCGACGAGACGGCGCCGCCCGGGCGGGCGGCTCGGGGCTGGGGTACGGGTACGGCACTCACGTACCCCACTATCCCCTACCGGCTCGGCGGGCGTTCATCCGGTCGTGGTCATCCGGTTGGCCGTGTGGACGGCGCGGAGCACCGCGGCGGCCTTGTTGCGGCACTCGTTGTCCTCGGCGACCGGGTCGGAGTCGGCGACCACACCCGCTCCGGCCTGCACGTACGCGGTGCCGTCGCGCAGCAGCGCGGTGCGGATGGCGATGGCCGTGTCGGAGTCCCCGGCGAAATCGAGATACCCGACACACCCGCCGTACAGACCGCGCCGGGAGGGTTCGAGCTCCTCGATGATCTGCATCGCCCGGGGCTTGGGCGCGCCGGAGAGGGTGCCGGCCGGGAAGCAGGCGGTGAGCACGTCGAAGGCGGTCTTCCCGCGGGCGACCCGGCCGGTCACGGTGGAGACGATGTGCATGACGTGGGAGTAGCGCTCGATCGACATGAAGTCGACGACCTCGACGGAGCCCGGCTCGCAGACCCGGCCGAGGTCGTTGCGGCCGAGGTCGACGAGCATGAGGTGCTCGGCGCGCTCCTTGGGGTCGGCGAGCAGCTCCTCGGCGAGGTCGTGGTCCTCCTGCGGGGTGGCGCCGCGGTGCCGGGTGCCGGCGATGGGGTGGACCATCGCCCGCCCGTCCTCGACCTTGACCAGCGCCTCGGGCGAGGAGCCGACGACGTCGAAGCCGTTCTCGAAGCGGAAGAGGTACATGTACGGGGAGGGGTTGGTGGCCCGCAGGACCCGGTACACGTCGAGGGCGGAGGCGGTGCAGGGGGTCTCGAAGCGCTGCGAGGGCACGACCTGGAAGGCCTCGCCGGCCCGGATGCGCTCCTTGATGTCCTCGACGGCGTCCTGGTAGGCGGGACCGCCCCAGAGCGCGGAGAACTCGGGGAGCTCGGACTCCGGCAGGGCGGCCGGGGTGGAGGCGACGGGGCGGGCCAGGTCGGCCTCCATCGCGTCGAGCCGGGCGACGGCTCCCGCGTACGCCTCGTCGACGCCGGTCTCCAGGTCGTTGTGGTTGATCGCGTTGGCGATCAGCAGGACCGTGCCGTCCCAGTGGTCGAGGACGGCGAGGTCGCTGGTGAGCAGCATGGTCAGCTCGGGCAGCCGCAGGTCGTCGGCGCCGTGCTCGCCGATGCGCTCCAGGCGGCGGACGATGTCGTAGCCGAGGTAGCCGACCATGCCGCCGGTGAACGGGGGCATCCGGCCGGCGAGGTCGCGGGGGGTGTGCAGGGTCTCGACGGTGGCGCGCAGGGCGGCGAGCGGGTCGCCGTCGACGGGGACGCCGACCGGAGGGGTGCCGAGCCAGTGCGCCTGGCCGTCCCGGACGGTGAGGGTGGCGTCGCTGCGGACTCCGATGAAGGAGTAGCGGGACCAGCTGCGCCCGTTCTCCGCGGATTCGAGGAGGAAGGTGCCGGGGCGTTCGGCGGCGAGCTTGCGGTAGAGCCCGACCGGGGTGTCGCCGTCCGCGAGGAGCCTGCGGCTGACGGGGATGACGCGGCGGTCGGCCGCCAGCTTGCGGAAGGTCTCGAGATCCATGGCGCCAGACCCTACTCGGCCGCGAGGAGCACGTCGGCGTCGAAGCAGGTGCGGGCCCCGGTGTGGCAGGCGGCGCCGACCTGGTCGACCTTGACGAGCAGGGTGTCGGCGTCGCAGTCGAGGGCGACGGACTTGACGTGCTGGACGTGGCCGGAGGTGTCGCCCTTGACCCAGTACTCCTGGCGGCTGCGGGACCAGTAGGTGCAGCGGCCGGTGGTGAGGGTGCGGTGCAGGGCCTCGTCGTCCATCCAGCCGAGCATCAGCACCTCGCCGGTGTCGTACTGCTGGGCGATGGCGGGGACTAGGCCGTCCTCACTCCGCTTGAGGCGGGCGGCGATGGCCGGGTCGAGGTCGCTGGGGGTGCGGGACGTGCTGCTCATGCCGCCATTCTGCCGTGACCGGCGGGCTCGTCCGGGGTGCGTCCAGTGGGCGGACCGGCGGGTCCGGTCGGCGGGCGTCCACTGGGCGGACCGGGGGCCGCGGCCTTACGCTGGCGCCCATGTCGACCCATGCCAAGCGTGAACGACTTCTGCTCGCCGACCTGTTGGAGGCGGCCGGCCCCGACGCGCCGACGCTCTGCGAGGGGTGGCGGACCCGTGACCTCGCGGCCCATGTGGTGGTGCGCGAGCGCCGCCCGGACGCGGCGGCCGGCGCGGTGGTGCCCGTGCCGGCGCTGAAGGGCAGGCTGGAGCGGGTGCAGGCGGAGTACGCCGAGAAGCCGTACGCCGAGCTGGTCCAGCTCATCCGAACGGGTCCGCCGAAGCTGTCGCCGTTCACGATCAAGCAGGTGGACGAGGGCGCGAACATCGTCGAGTTCTACGTCCACGCCGAGGACGTGCGCCGGGCGCAGCCGGACTGGTCGGCGCGGGAGCTCGATCCGGTGTTCTCCGACGCCCTGTGGTCGCGCCTGGAGCGGTCGGCCCGGCTGCTCGGCCGCAAGGCGCCGGTGGGCCTGGTGCTGCGCCGCCCGAACGGCCAGACGACCGTGGCGCACCGCGGCACCCCGGTGGTGACGGTGTCCGGGGAGCCGGGCGAGCTGACGATGTTCCTGTTCGGGCGGCAGGACGCGGCGAAGGTGGCGCTGGAGGGCGAGCCGGAGGCGATCGAGCGGCTGCACGAGACGAAGCAGCTGGGGATCTGAGCGTCAGCGGGGCAGTTCGGCCCGCCGTACGGCCGGGACGACGAGTCCGTAGATCCCGGAGAGGGCGCAGACCGCCGCGCTCACCGCGTACACCGGGCCGAGGCCCCAGAGTCCGATCGCGGCGCCCGTGACCGGGAAGCTGAGCGGGGCGAGGCCGAGGGAGCAGAGGCCGGAGACGGCGGTGACGCGGCCGAGGTAGGCGGGGTCGCAGTGGGTCTGGACGAGGGCGTTGCACAGCGCCCCGGAGAGTCCGGCGAGCAGTCCGATGGCCACGGCGACGGCGACCGCGGCGGGCAGGAGCGTGGTGGAGGCGAGGGCGCCGATCGCGAGGGCGCCCACCGTCATGGTGAGGCCGCTGACGGCTCCGGCGCGCGGGACGCGCCCCCGGACGGTCAGCAGCAGGGAGGCGGCGCCCGCGCCCGTACCGAAGCCGGCGAGGATCCAGCCGATGCCGGAGGCGCCCCAGTCGCGCTGCTCGGCCAGGACGGCGAGGCCGACGTTGAGGGGGCCGACGAAGCCGAGGTCGCTGAGGAGCACGATGATCATCAGCGGCCCGAGGAGGCGGTGGCCGCGCAGATAGCGCAGCCCGTCGACGAGATCGCTCAGGGCGGTGCCGTCGCGCGCCTCGCCGGTGGCGGGCAGCGGGCCGAGCCGGAGCGCGGACAGCAGCGGGACGGAGAGCGCGAAGAGCAGTCCCGCGGCCCCGAAGGCGGCGGTGGGGCCGCCCAGGGCGACCATGAGGCCGCCGAGCGGTGCGCCGAGCACGGCACCGCAGCGGTACGCCAGGCCGCGCAGGCCCTGGATCCGGGCGAGCTGGTCGTGCGGGGCGATCCGCGGCGGCAGGGCGCCGACGGCGGGCAGGAACAGGGCGTCGACGACGCCGAAGACGAGTGCGACGGCGGCGAGCGCCCACAGGCCGGGCGAGGTGAGGAGGAGGGCGGCGGCGAGGCCGAGGACGACGAGGCTCCGGACGGCGTCGGAGCCGATGACCACCCGGCGCGGTCCGAGCCGGTCGGCGACCACTCCCCCGCCGAGCATGAGCAGGGCGCGGGGCACGGCGCTGACGGCCATGACGAGTCCGGCCTGGGCGGGGGTGCCGGTGCTGACGACGGTCCAGGACAGGGCGAGGTAGTAGATGCTGTCGCCGAGCGTGGAGGCGGTGTAGGCGCCGACCCAGCGCAGCACGTTCGGGTCGCGGTGGGCGGCGCGCGCGGGGGCGGCGACGGTGGTCGTGGTCATCCCGCTCAGCCCCGGTAGGGGAAGCCGTGGAGGTGGACGGCGACGTTCTCGCGGCCCTCGGTGTCGCCGGCGGCCTCGGCGGCGCGGGCCCGCTCGTCGTACTTCCTGAGGACCGCGTCGAGCTCCTCGCCGAGTGCGGCGAGCTCGGCGGCGGTGAGCCGCGGCAGCCACTCGGAGCTCACGGCGGCGGTCCGCCATTCCTCGGACCAGGTGTGCCGCTCGGCGAGGAAGCGGCGGTGCATCTCGGCGCGCTGGGCGTGGACGGTGTGCCCGAACGCGGTGCTCGCGGCGGCGAGTTCGGGGGCGCCCTGGACGTCCTCCTCGCGGATGCTGAAGCCGTACGAGCTGGGCTGCCACCATCGCTCGCGCCCGTCCGCGGACTGTGCCTCGGCCTCCTCGATGAGGCCGTGGTCGGCGAGCTTGCGCAGGTGGTAGCTGACGAGCGAGACGGCCTCGTCGACCTGGTCGGCGAGCTGGGAGGCGGTGGCGGTGCGGGCCACGAAGAGGGCGCGGTAGAGGCGCATCCGCAGCGGGTGGGAGATGGCTTTGAGGGTGCCGAGATCGGTGATCCGGCGGTTCTCCGACGAGGTCATGTCAGGAACCCTAGACAGGAAGGAAAACTTGCGCAATGAAAATTGCACAAATAATCCTGCGCATCCGGGGATGAAGAAGGGCCCCCGCGGGGGCCCTTCTTCATCCGGAATCCCGATCAGCGAACCTGGTGGCCCGCCTCCCGCAGCGTCTGCTTGACCTCACCGATCCGCAGATCGCCGAAGTGGAAGACCGAGGCGGCGAGCACCGCGTCCGCCCCGGCCTCGATGGCCGGCGGGAAGTCGGACAGCTTGCCGGCCCCGCCGGAGGCGATCACCGGCACGGTCACGTGCTTGCGCACCGCCGCGATCATCTCGGTGTCGTAGCCGTCCTTCGTGCCGTCCGCGTCCATCGAGTTCAGCAGGATCTCCCCCGCGCCGAGCTCGGCGGCCCGGTGCGCCCACTCGACGGCGTCGAGGCCGGTGCCCCGGCGCCCGCCGTGCGTGGTGACCTCGAAGGAGCCCGTCTCGGTGCGGCGGGCGTCGACCGACAGGACCAGGACCTGGCGCCCGAAGCGCTCGGCGATCTCGCGGATCAGCTCGGGGCGGGCGATGGCGGCGGTGTTGACGCCCACCTTGTCCGCACCGGCCCGCAGCAGCTTGTCGACGTCCTCGGCGGAGCGGACCCCGCCGCCGACGGTGAGCGGGATGAAGACCTGCTCGGCGGTGCGGCGCACCACGTCGTAGGTGGTCTCCCGGTTGCCGGAGGAGGCGGTGATGTCGAGGAAGGTCAGCTCGTCGGCGCCCTCGGCGTCGTACAGCTTGGCCATCTCGACGGGGTCGCCCGCGTCCCGCAGGTTCCGGAAGTTGACGCCCTTGACGACCCGGCCGTTGTCCACGTCCAGGCAGGGGATCACGCGTACGGCGAGACTCATGCGGCGCCTTCCTCGGTGCGCTCCGGGCGGTACGCCTCCACCTCGACCTCGACGACCAGACGCGGGTCGACGAAGCCGGAGACGATGATCATGGACGCGGCGGGGCGGACGGCGTCGAACAGCTCCTTGTGGGCGCGCCCGACCTCGTCCACGTCCCGCGCGTGGGTGAGGTACATCCGGGTGCGGACCACGTGCTCCGCGCCCAGGTCCAGCTGCTTCAGGGCGCCGAAGGCCACGTTGAAGGCGTTGACGGTCTGCTCGTACGGACCGCCGTCGGCGATGGCGCCGCCGATCACGGAGGTGCAGCCGGCGACCAGGACGGTCCCGTTCGGCAGCTCCACCGCGCGGGAGTAGCCGAACTGCTCCTCCCAGGGCGCGCCGGTCACCACCTTGCGTACGGAGTCGCTCATCCGGCCGCCACCGCCTGGAGGGCCTCTTCCAGGGTGAAGGCCTTCGCGTACAGCGCCTTGCCGACGATCGCGCCCTCGACGCCCAGCGGGACGAGGCCGGACAGGGCCCGCAGGTCGTCCAGCGAGGAGACGCCGCCGGAGGCGACGACGGGCTTGTCGGTGGCCTCGCAGACGTTGCGCAGGAGCTCCAGGTTGGGGCCCTGCAGGGTGCCGTCCTTGGCGATGTCGGTGACCACGTAACGGGCGCAGCCCTCGGAGTCGAGACGGGCCAGCGTCTCGTACAGGTCGCCGCCGTCACGGGTCCAGCCGCGGCCGCGCAGGGTGGTGCCCCGCACGTCCAGGCCGACCGCGATCTTGTCGCCGTGCTCGGCGATGACCTTGGCGACCCATTCGGGGGTCTCCAGGGCGGCGGTGCCCAGGTTCACCCGGGTGCAGCCGGTGGCGAGGGCGGCGGCGAGCGTGGCGTCGTCGCGGATGCCGCCGGACAGCTCGACCTTGATGTCCATCGCCTCGGTGACCTCGCGGACCAGCTGCCGGTTGTCGCCGGTGCCGAAGGCGGCGTCCAGGTCGACCAGGTGCAGCCACTCGGCGCCGGAGCGCTGCCAGGCGAGGGCCGCCTCCAGCGGGGAGCCGTAGGAGGTCTCGGTGCCGGACTCGCCGTGCACCAGACGGACGGCCTGGCCGTCGCGGACGTCGACGGCGGGGAGGAGTTCGAGCACGCTGGTCACAGGGTTCCGATCCAGTTGGTGAGGAGCTGGGCGCCGGCGTCGCCGGACTTCTCGGGGTGGAACTGGGTCGCCCACAGGGCGCCGTTCTCCACCGCGGCGACGAACGGCTCGCCGTGGGTGGACCAGGTCACCTTGGGGGCGCGGATGTTGGGGTTGCCGACCTCCAGCTCCCACTCGCGCACGCCGTAGGAGTGCACGAAGTAGTAGCGGGTGTCGGCGTCGAGGCCCTCGAACAGCCGGCTGTCCGCCGGCGCGTCGACGGTGTTCCACCCCATGTGGGGCACGACGGGCGCCTTCAGCGGCTCGACCGAGCCGGGCCACTCGTCGAGGCCCTCGGTCTCCACGCCGTGCTCGATGCCGCGGGCGAAGAGGATCTGCATGCCGACGCAGATGCCCATGACGGGCCGGCCGCCGGAGAGCCGCCGGCCGATGATCCAGTCGCCGCGGGCCTCTTTGATGCCCTTCATGCAGGCGGAGAAGGCGCCCACGCCGGGGACGAGGAGCCCGTCGGCGTTCATGGCGCGCTCGTAGTCGCGGGTGATCTCGACGTCCGCGCCGACCCGGGCGAGGGCGCGCTCGGCGGAGCGCACGTTGCCGAAGCCGTAGTCGAAGACGACGACCTTCTTCGAGGCGGCCGCCGTCATGACCACACGTCCAGACGCAGGACACCGGCCGCGAGGCACATCGCCGCGCCGATGGAGAGCAGCACGATGAGACCCATGGGCATCTTCTGCTTGACGAAGGAGTAGATGCCGCCGAGCAGGAACAGGCCGACGACGATCAGGATGGTGGAGAGGCCGTTCACGGTTACAGCGCGCCCTTCGTGGAGGGGAGGATTCCGGCGGCGCGCGGGTCGCGCTCGGAGGCGTACCGCAGGGCGCGGGCGAGCGCCTTGAACTGGCACTCGACGATGTGGTGCGCGTTGCGCCCGTACGGCACGTGGACGTGCAGGGCGATCTGCGCCTGGGCGACGAACGACTCCAGTATGTGCCGGGTCATCGTCGTGTCGTAGGAGCCGATCATCGGCGCCATGTTCTCGGGCTCGGTGTGCACCAGGTAGGGGCGGCCAGAAAGGTCGACGGTCACCTGGGCGAGCGACTCGTCCAGCGGGACGGTGCAGTTGCCGAAGCGGTAGATGCCGACCTTGTCCCCGAGGGCCTGCTTGAAGGCGGCGCCCAGCGCGAGGGCGGTGTCCTCGATGGTGTGGTGCGAGTCGATGTGGAGGTCGCCGTCGGTCTTCACGGTCAGGTCGAACAGACCGTGCCGGCCGAGCTGGTCGAGCATGTGGTCGTAGAAGCCGACCCCGGTCGACACGTCGACCTTTCCGGTGCCGTCGAGGTCGATCTCGACGACGACGGACGTCTCCTTGGTGGTGCGCTCCACGCGGCCTACGCGGCTCATGCGTCCTGCTCCTTCTTCAACTCACGAACCGCGTCGAGGAACGCGTCGTTCTCTTCGGGGGTGCCCGCGGTGACCCGCAGCCAGCCCGGTACACCGTTGTCCCTGACCAGGACGCCCCGGTCGAGGATCTTCTGCCAGGCCGCGTGGGAGCCCTCGGCTCCGTCGAAGCGGCCGAACTGGACGAAGTTGGCGTCGGACTCGGTGACCTCGTAGCCGATGGCCCGCAGCTCGGTGACGAGGCGGTCGCGCTCGGCCTTGAGCTGCTCGACGTACCCGAGGAGGGTGTCGGTGTGCTCCAGGGCGGCGAGCGCGGTCGCCTGGGTGACGGCGGACAGGTGGTACGGCAGGCGCACCAGCTGGACGGCGTCGACCACGGCGGGGTGGGCGGCGAGATAGCCCAGGCGCAGTCCGGCGGCGCCGAAGGCCTTGGACATGGTCCGGGAGACCACCAGGTGCGGCCGGCCCTGGAGGAGGGGCAGCAGCGAGTCGCGGTGGCTGAACTCCACGTACGCCTCGTCGACGACCACCAGCGAGGGCTTGGCGGCCTGGGCGGCCGCGTACAACGCGCGCACGGTGTCCGCGTCGACCGCCGTCCCCGTGGGGTTGTTGGGCGAGGTGACGAAGACGACGTCCGGCGCGTTCTCGGCGATGGACTGCTCGGCCGCCGCGAGGTCGATGGTGAAGTCCTCGTTGCGGGGGCCGGAGATCCAGCCGGTGCCGGTGCCGCGGGCGATCAGGGCGTGCATCGAGTACGAGGGCTCGAAGCCGATCGCGGTGCGGCCGGGTCCGCCGAAGGTCTGCAGCAGCTGCTGGAGGACCTCGTTGGAGCCGTTGGCGGCCCACACGTTCTCCAGGGCGACCGGGTGCTTGCCGGTGCGGGTGAGATAGCGGGCCAGCTCGGTGCGCAGCTCGACCGCGTCACGGTCGGGATAGCGGTTGAGGCCGCGGGCGGCCTCGGCGACCCGCTCCGCGATCCGGGCCACCAGGGGCTCGGGCAGCGGGTAGGGGTTCTCGTTGGTGTTCAGCTGGACGGGCACGTCGAGCTGGGGCGCGCCGTAGGGCGACTTGCCCTTCAGTTCGTCGCGGATGGGGAGGTCGTCGATGCCGACCTTGTCGTACGAGGTCACTTGCTCTCGGGCACCTTCCATCCGAACCGTGCCTTGATGGCGGCGCCGTGCGCGGGCAGGTCCTCCGCCTCGGCGAGGGTCACCACGTGGTGGGCGACCTCGGCGAGCGCGTCGCGCGTGTAGTCCACGATGTGGACGCCGCGCAGGAAGGACTGCACGGACAGGCCCGAGGAGTGGCAGGCGCAGCCGCCGGTGGGCAGCACGTGGTTGGAGCCGGCGCAGTAGTCACCGAGCGAGACCGGGGCCCAGGGGCCGACGAAGATCGCGCCCGCGTTGCGGACCCGGTCGGCGACGGCGGAGGCGTCGGCGGTCTGGATCTCCAGGTGCTCGGCGCCGTAGGCGTCGACGACCCTCAGACCGTCGTCCAGGCCGGTGACGAGGACGATCGCGGACTGCTTGCCGGCCAGGGCGGGGACGATCCGGTCGTCGACGTGCTTGGAGGCGGCGACCTGGGTCTTCAGCTCGGCCTCGACCGCCTCGGCCAGCTCGGCGGAGTCGGTGACGAGGACGGAGGCGGCCATCGGGTCGTGCTCGGCCTGGCTGATGAGGTCGGCGGCGACGTGCACCGGGTCGGCCGTGGAGTCCGCGAGGACCGCGATCTCGGTGGGGCCGGCCTCGGCGTCGATGCCGATGCGGCCCTTGAGGAGGCGCTTGGCGGCGGCGACGTAGATGTTGCCGGGACCGGTGACCAGGTTGACGGGGGCGCAGCCGGGCGTGTCGCCGGTGCCTTCGGTGCCGTACGCGAACATGGCGACCGCCTGGGCGCCGCCGGCCGCGTAGACCTCGTCGACGCCGAGCAGGGCGCAGGCGGCGAGGATGGTCGGGTGCGGCAGTCCGCCGAACTCCTTCTGCGGGGGCGAGGACACGGCGATGCCCTCGACGCCGGCCTCCTGGGCCGGGACGACGTTCATCACGACGGAGGACGGATAGACGGAGCGGCCGCCCGGCACGTAGAGGCCGACGCGCTCGACGGGGATCCACTTCTCGGTGACCGTGCCGCCGGGCACGACCTGGGTGGTGTGGGTGGTGCGGCGCTGCTCGCGGTGGACGAGGCGGGCGCGGCGGATGGACTCCTCGAGGGCGGCGCGGACGGCCGGGTCGAGCTCGTCGAGGGCGCGGGCGACGGCCTCGGCGGGCACCCGCAGGCTCTCGACGCGGACGCCGTCGAATTTCTCCCCGTAGTCGATCACCGCTGCGGCGCCATGATGCCGGACGTCCTCGCAGATCGGCCGCACCCTCTCCAGGGCGGCTTCCACGTCGAACTCGGCACGGGGCAGCAGGTCACGCAGGGCGGCACCCTCGGGGAGGGCCGCGCCGCGCAGATCGATTCGAGAGATCACGGGTCAATTCTCTCAGACGGCCCACAGCCCCGGACGCCCGTATCACTGGCTGATACGGGCCACTCTGGCGTCTTGTCGCCACTCCTGACCGTTAGCGTTCAGTCCGTCACTCAGCGGGAAGAACGGCTGTACGAATCCGGTGAAGCGGAGTCGTGGAAAGCGAGGGGGCGGCAGTGACCGAGCCGCGCGAGGACGACGGAATGCCGGAAGGCCTGACCGGGCCGGAGCGGGTCATGTGGAGGGCGTTCCGGATCGGCAGGGCGTGTGATCTCAGGGAGGGGGTCGCGGAGCGGGACGATCCGTTCGACCGGCAGGTGGTGTGGGGCGAGGAGCGCAGCGTGCGGGCCGAGGTGGTGGCGCTGCTGCTGCTCGCGGGGCCGCCGGCGCGGGCCGGGCGGGTCGCG
Source organism: Streptomyces sp. NPDC020422 (assembly GCF_044386705.1). Taxonomy (NCBI): domain Bacteria; kingdom Bacillati; phylum Actinomycetota; class Actinomycetes; order Kitasatosporales; family Streptomycetaceae; genus Streptomyces; species Streptomyces sp. NPDC020422. The sequence continues at coordinate 269,555 of NZ_JBIRVJ010000008.1, forward strand.
GCGCTGAAGCTGCGCGGGGCGCGCATCACCGGCGTGTTGAACCTGGCGGGCGGCACGATAGCGCCGTACGTGGAGCTGAACGGCTGCCGTTTCGACGGCGAGGTGGTGCTGCCCGAGGCGCGCTTCGGGACGCTGCGGATGGTCGAGTGCGCGATACCCCGCCTGGAGGCGGCGCGGCTGCACACGGAGGGCGATCTGCACCTGCCGCGCTGCCGGGTGGAGCGGGGCATCCGGCTCGCCGACGCGCAGATCGGCACGGACCTGCTGATCAACCAGATCCGGGTGTGGCCGGACCGGCGCGGCCGGGCGATCACGGCGGACGGCATGGTGGTCGCGCAGGACCTGCAGGCCGAGCTGATCGAGACCTACGGGGAGCTGAGCCTGCGCGGGGCGAAGGTCGGCGTGTCGATGAGCCTGCGGGGCAGCGTGCTGCGCGGGGCCCAGCAGCGCCGCGCGCTGAACGCGCCGCAGCTGACCGTGGAGCGCACGCTCTATCTGAACGCGGCCTGGGTGTACGACTCCTCGGGCAACGCGACGGCCACCCCGCCCTACGGCGTGACGCCGGCCCAGGGCGCGCGGCGCAAGCCGGTGGAGTGCCACGGCGGGGTGCGGCTCGACGACGGCCGCTTCGGGGACTCGGTGGACCTGCACTACGCGCGCTTCCTGCTGGACGGCTCGCGGCGGGAGGAGGTGTCGCTGCGCCGGATAGTGACACCGGAGCTGCGCTTCAACGCGGAGCGCCCGGAGGAGGGCCGGGTGGTGCTGAACGGCGCCAAGGTGGTGACCCTCATCGACCTGTCCACCAGTTGGCCGGGGCCCGGCGGCCTGGCGATGAGCGGCTTCGTCTACGAGACGCTGGTGCCGTACGGGCACTTCCCGCTGGCCCGGCGTCTGGAGTGGGTGGCGGCGGCGACCCCGGAGTACGCGCCGGAGCCGTACGAGCGGCTGGCGACCGTGCTGCGCAACAGCGGCGAGGACGCCGACGCGCGGGTGGTGCTGCTCGCCAAGCAGCGGCGGCGCCGGGAGACCCTGCCGCTGGCCGGGAAGCTCTGGGGCTACGTCCAGGACCTGGCGGTGGCCTACGGCTACCGGCCGGGGCGGGCCGCCCTGTGGATGGCGGTCCTGTGGGCCGCGGGCGCCTACGCCTTCGCGCACTACGACCCGGTGCCGCTGAAGCCGGGCGAGGCGCCGCACTGGAGCGCCACGCTGTACGCCCTGGACGTGCTGCTGCCGGTGATCGACCTCGGCCAGGCCGGCTACTGGCGCATGGAGGGGTTCTGGCAGTGGGCGTCGACGGTGCTGATCCTGCTCGGCTGGGTGCTGGCGACGACGGTGGCGGCGGGCGCGTCGCGGCTGCTGCGCCGGGGCTGAGGGGCGAGGCGGCGGACCGAGGGGCGCTGCGGCGGGGGTGAGGCGTGGGGAGAGGGGGGCGGACGGGCACGGACCCGCCCCTTTCTTTACGCTGTCTTGACCCCCGTCAGAACAACCTTCACGCCGCCACCAACTCTTCACAGTCCCCCACTGGCGCGGCCCTCACCTGCGGTTTTCAATGTTTCGCACCATGTCACTGCTCCGCGCCCTGATGGGCACCGCCCGCACGGTCCGGCACACCCCGCGCCTGACCGGCGGGCTGCCGCCGGACGACGAGGTGCTGCTCGACGTCCCGGACGGGAGGCTGGCGCCGGCCCTGGTCGCCGCCGCCCTCGCCGACCCCGAGCCGGCCGCCAAGCTCCTCGCCACCACCCGGGACGCCGCCGAGTGGGAGGACCGCGACCGCTATGTCGTCCGGTTGAGCACCTTCGCGTACAGCAGGGACGAGTGGCTGCGGCACTGGCTCGCCGCCGCCCCGCACGACCCGGACGCCCTGCTCGTGAAGGCGCAGCTCGCGGTGCGCCGGGCCTGGGAGTCGCCGGCCAGGGCCGAGCGGCTGCGCGAGCTCGGGCCGCTGATCGACGCGGCGACCGAGGCCGCGCCCCGCGACCCGGTGCCGTGGCGGCTCGCCCTGGACCACGCCCGGGGCACGCACGCGCGGCACACCGGCTTCGAGGCGCTGTGGGAGCAGGCCGTGCGCCGCGCCCCGCACCACTACGGCTGCCATGTCGCCGCCCTGAAGTACCTGTCGGCGCAGTGGTACGGCTCGCACCGCGAGTGTTTCGACTTCGCCGAGCAGGCCGCGGAGGACGCCCTGCCCGGCTCCCTGGTCCAGGCGCTGCCGGTGCGGGCGGCCTTCGCCCAGCTGCTCGCGGGCCCGGGGCACGCGGTGGCGGGACACGCCGTGACGGGCGACCGGGTCGACGCGGCGGCGGACCGTGCGCTGGCGCTGTCCGCGGAGTACCCGGCGGACGACCTGTGGCCGGCGGAGGTGCGCAATCTGCTGGTCCACGTGCTGATGGCGCGGGGCCGTCACGAGGACGCGCTGGCCGAGTTCCGCCGGATCGGCACCCGGGCGACCTCCTTCCCCTGGGCCCTGCTCGGCGAGGACCCGCTGCGCGGATTCCTGGAGGCCAGGGCCGACACCGTGCGCGCGGTGGCACGTCGGACGCCGCTGCGCGCGGGCCGCCCTGAGCAGGGCGTCGAGGACGCGGGGGGACGGGCCGGTAGTGGCGGCCCCGGCGGCCATTACGCTTGACCGCTGTGACCACCGCTCGACTGCCTCTGTTTCCGCTCAACGCGGTGCTGTTCCCGGGCCTCGTGCTGCCCCTGAACGTCTTCGAACAGCGTTATCGCGCCATGATGCGCGATCTGCTGAAGACCGACGAGTCCGAGCCCCGGCGCTTCGCGGTCGTGGCGATCCGGGACGGCCGGGAGGTCGCGCCGACGGCTCCTGGCCTGCCGGACCAGACCGCGCTGCCGGAGAAGGGGCCCGCGGCCGGTTTCGGTCCCGACCCGATCCAGGCCTTCCACCGGGTCGGCTGCATCGCCGACGCGGCCCAGATCCTGGAGCGCCCGGACGGCGGCTTCGAGGTGATGGCCACCGGCACGACCCGGGTGAAGCTGCTCTCCGTCGACGCGAGCGGCCCGTATCTGACGGCCGAGCTGGAGGAGATCCCCGAGGAGCAGGGCGACGAGGCGGGCACCCTGGCCGAGGGCGTGCTGCGCGCCTTCAGGAACTACCAGAAGCGGCTGGCCGGGGCGCGGGAGCGTTCCCTGACGACGAGCGAGCTGCCGGACGACCCGTCGGTGGTGTCGTACCTGGTCGCGGCGGCCGCGGTGCTCGACACCCCGTCCAAGCAGCGCCTGCTGCAGGCCCCGGACACGGCGACGCGGCTGCGTGAGGAGCTGTCGCTGCTGCGCGCGGAGACGGCGGTGCTGCGCCATCTGCCGTCGCTGCCGGCGGTGGACCTCACCCGCGCACCGACCAGCCCGAACTAGAGGACGGCATGGCGAAGAAGCAGAAGAAGAACGGCGGCGGCACCCCGGCGACGGTGGCGCTGACCACGGCCGGCACGGCCTACACCCTGCACGCCTACGACCACGACCCGGCGAGTCCCTCCTACGGGGAGGAGGCCGCGGAGGCGCTGGGCGTCTCCCCCGACCGGGTGTTCAAGACCCTGGTCGCGGACGTGGACGGCGAGCTGACGGTCGCGGTGGTCCCGGTCGCGGGTCAGCTCGACCTGAAGGCGCTGGCCTCCGCGGTGGGCGGAAAGCGGGCGGCCATGGCGGACCCGGCGGCGGCCGAGCGCACCACGGGCTACGTCCGCGGCGGCATCTCCCCGCTGGGCCAGCGCAAGCGCCTGCGCACGGTGCTGGACAGCTCGGCCTCCGCGCACGCCACGATCTGCATCTCGGCGGGCCGCAGAGGCCTGGAGGTCGAACTGTCCCCGCAGGACCTGGCGGCCCTCACCGACGCGACCCTGGCCCCGATCGGCCGCGGCTGAGCGACGGGGGGCGGATGGCGGGCCGCGGGGGCCTGGGCCCCCGCCGGCTCAGGCCTTGTCGAGGGGCAGGGGCGGCCAGGGGCCGTCCTCCGGCTCCGGGTCGCGGGGGCCGAAGAGCGCCGTCAGGGCGAGGTGCACGATCATCGCGGCGATCGGCCAGGCCAGCATCGCCGCGGCCGCCATGTTGAGCTCCAGGGGCGCCTGGAAGTCGACGTTCGGCCCGACCGCCTTGGCATGGGCGACGACGTCGCGGTCCGGCCCGAGCCAGACGCCCACGCGCCAGGCGAGCAGCGAGCCGAGCACACCGCCGAGCGCCAGCCCGAGGACGAGGGCGATGCCGCCGTGCCGGTGGATCAGGAAGACCAGCGCGGCGGCCACCGCGCCGAAGCCCAGGGCGAGCAGGACGAACGTTCCGTCCATGCCGATCGCCGCCTCCCCCTCGCTGTTGCGCAGGAAGACCGCCTTGCCGTCGGAGATCAGGGTGACCCGCGGCGCGAGCCACAGCCACAGCAGTCCGAGCAGGACGCCGGCCACGCCGGAGACGGCGGCCACCACGGCGGCCTGCCGAAGCTCGGTGCCGGTGCTCGGGGCACCGTCCGGTTCGGGCTGCGCCGGATGGGGCGCGGGCCAGGCGGAGTCGTTCGGCGGCTGGTGCGGCGGAGTCAGAGGTGCGGTCACCACGCCATCGTGCCAGGTACACCTGTGCACCGCCTCAGCGGACCGGCCCCGGGCCCGGGGCCCCGGCCGTGATCAGCCCCGAGGGCCCGGCGGCGGTCAGCGGACCGCGGCCCTCCGGTACGCCCAGGTGGCGACGGCGAGCGAGAGGACGCCCACCGCCCCGCACACGGCGAGGTCCAGGCAGACCGCCGTCCAGTCCGGGTGCGCGTCGAAGGTGCGGGCCAGGGCCTCCACCCCGTACGTGGAGGGCAGCAGGTCACGCGCCCAGCCGATGGGGCCGGGCAGCCGCTCGGCCGGCAGCACGCCGAGCAGCAGCGCCGCCGACATGCCCAGCTGGCCGAGCAGGGTGGCGAGCTCCGGTCGCGGGGCGAGCAGCCCCAGGGCCGCGCCGAGCCCGGCGAGGGCGGCACCCGACAGGGGCACGACCGCGGCCAGGATCCACAGGTGCCCCAGCGGCAGACCGAACAGCACGGAGCCGGCGACCGCGGTGACCACCGTCCCGGGCACGGTGAAGGAGGCGTACGCCCCGGCCGCGCCGAGCACGACTGCGGCGGGCGGCACGGGCAGCGTCGCGTAGTGGTCGAGCCCGCCGCCGGCCCGCAGCTGCCCGAAGTACTGGGCGAGCAGGTTGAGCGCGACGAAGGCGACCACGAGGACGGCCGAGCCGGCCACGACGGCCCGCGCCTCCGCGCCGCCGTCCACGACCCCCCGCATCAGGACCATGATCCCGACGGACTGGAAGGTCGCCACGAAGAGCAGCGGGATCCGGGAGACCCGGGCCCGCGAGAGCTGGGCGCGGTACACGGCGCCGAGCGCGGGCAGCAGCCGGGCGCGCGGGGCGAGGGGCGCGGCGGCGTGGTCCTCCGCGTCCCGGGTCGGGGCGGCGACTGCGGTGGCCGGCAGGGCCTCGGCGGGCAGGGTGCTCAACTCGTACGGCTCCTGACGGACAGGACGGACAGGTACGTCATGCAAGGGGTCACGCCTTCACCAGTCCCCGGTTCGTGCCGCCGAGCGCCAGGTACACGTCCTCCAGGCTCGGCGTCGCCAGCGTGAAGTCGTCCAGCGCGGCGAACGCGGCTCCGCCGGTCACCGCGGCGACCGCGGCCCGCGCCTCGTCCGGGGCCAGCCGGAGCGTCCAGCGGCGCCCCGACTCCTGGGCGGACGGCCGCAGCGCGGCCACCTCGGGGATCTCCAGGGGGGCGTGTTCGCGCCAGACGAGCTCGACCCGCACCTCTCCCGCGACCCGCTCCTTGAGTCCGGCCGGCGTGTCGCAGGCGATGACCCGGCCGCGGTCGATGACGGCGACCCGGTCCAGGACGGTCTCGGCCTCGATGACGTTGTGGGTGACGAGCAGCACGGTGGCGCCCCGCTCGGCGCGCCGCCGGTCGACGGCGGCCCACACGGCGCGCCGGGCGACGGGGTCCATGCCGGTGGTGGGCTCGTCGAGGACGAGGACCGGCCGCTCGCCGACGAGGGCGGCGGCGACACAGGCGAGCCGGCGCTGGCCGCCGGAGAGCTTCTTCAGGGGGCGCCCGGCGATCTCGCCGAGGCCGAGCTCGTCGAGGACGGCGTCCCGCTCGGCGCGGGCTGCGCGGGCGTCGAGCCCGCGCAGCCGGCCGGTGGTCTCGGCGGCCAGGGCGACGGTCAGCTCGTCGAGGGCGGTGGACTCCTGGCCGAGGTGGGCGAGCAGCCGGGCGGCGCGCTCGGGGTGGCGCACCAGGTCGTGGCCGAGCATCCGGACCGTGCCGGAGTCGGGGCGCATCAGACCGGTCAGCTGGCGCACGAGGGTGGACTTGCCGGCGCCGTTGGGGCCGAGCAGGCCGAAGATCTCGCCGCCGCGCACATCGAGGCTGATCCCGTCCGTGGCCCGGATCTCGGGGGTCGCGGGTGCTCCGCGTCTGCCGCGTGTGGCGGGGTACGTCTTGACCAGATCCCGCACCACGCACACCGTACTCACGAGGGATGAGCCTACGGGGTCCCCCGGCTCTCCTCGGGCGCGGGGGCGTGTTGCGCGGCGGCGTGCATGTCGATCTCGCGCCAGAAACCGGCCCGGATCGCATAGCGGTCGTGCTCGTCGATCTGGTCGTCCTTGTGGGCGAGGAGGCCGAAGCGGGCGGCGTAGCGGAGGAGTTCGCCGTCGATGCGGTGCGGGATGCGCGGGTACATGGCGGCGAGCTTGTGGACGTGGCCCTGCTCGTGGCCTTGCTCGGGAAGCCGGTCGAGCCAGCGGCGGGCGAACACCTGGCCGACCTCGAAGGGGTCGCCGCCGACGGTGGTGATGTCCTCCTCGCGGTCGGCCCAGCGCTGCTCGGCGCTGGTGAGCTGGGCGAGGGTGGGCAGGAAGGCGGTCTCCGCGGGCTCGCCGAGGGGGGCGGCGGGCCGGTCGATCCAGCCCTTGTCGGAGGACCAGCGCAGGGTGGCGCCGGCCGGGTGCGGGGCCGCGGGGGCGGCCGGGCCGCGCAGCGCGGCGAGGTCCTTGGGGGTGGGGACGGCCTTGGCGGAGGGTGCGGGGATGGCGGAGCCGTGGACGGTCTCCGGATCGGCGGCGGTGCCCGGCCGGGCCGCGGTGGGGGCGACCGACTCCGCGCGGGACCCGTTGTGGGCGGCGGCCGCGGCGGCGCGCTCGGCGGAGGCGGCGAGCGCGGACTCGGGCAGCGGCGCGGAGAGGATGGCGGCGATCTCGGGGCGGGGCACCGGCGGCGTGGCGCACAGGCCGCTGAGGTCCTTGGCGCGGACCGCCCGGGTGATCCAGGCCCGGTCCAGCACCCGGCGTTCGTCGGCCTCGGCGACCAGGTCCTCCGACTGGTTGTAGTCGCCGTCGGCGGCCTGGACGGCCCAGAGGTGGACGGCGACGCCGTGTTCCTTGGCGGACATCAGACCGGGCAGCAGGTCGCCGTCGCCGGTGACGAGGACGATGTCGGAGCAGGCGCGGTTCCTGGCGAGCTCGGTGAGCTCGGTGTGCATGGCCGCGTCGACGCCCTTCTGTGCCCAGCGTCCGTCGGTACGGGTGAGGGCGCCGAGCCGGACGGTGACCCTGGGCATCACGCGCAGCCTGCGGTGCTCGGGCTGGGGCACCCGGTCGGGTGCGCCGTCGAACCAGTAGATCCGCAGCAGCGGCTGCTGGGTGTCGGCCTCGGCCCGTTCACGCAGTTGCTGGATGAGCGCGGAGTGGTCGACGGTGATCCGCGACCGGGCCGGTTCCCCGGCGAGGAGGCTTGCGGCGGCGCCCAGCAGATAGCCGGCGTCCACCAGGACGACGCAGCGGTCCACGTGTTCCACCCTCTTTCGGGAACCTCGGGATCGGAAGTGCTCCAGGTTGCTCCGAGTCTGCCCGACCGCGCTCGTGTAGAGGTCCGGAACTGGATCATCGGCGTGGCGGATCTCACGCCCGGACCGCGCTTACCGTCCGTAATGATCCAAAATGCGGCACTTCCTGCCGTGTGTGAGTCTGACAGCGGCCCTGGCCCCCACACCCCTTTGAGGAGGCATCATCCCCATGGCCAAGAACCGAAAGCAGGACCGCAGTCAGCAGCGAGGCTCGCAGGCCGAGCGCGGCCAGCAGCAGGCACAGCAGTCTTCGATGGAGTCCCAGGCCGAGCAGCGCATGAGCCAGGTCACCCCGGGCGACATGGCCCGCAAGGGTCGGCAGAAGCGTTTCGGCCACAACTGACGGCCGACGGCAAAGGGGCGCGCCCGTGACGACGGGCGCGCCCCTTGCGCGTGCAGTGGGGTGGGACGGTCAGCCGGCCAGGCAGGAGGGGCCGAGCAGCACCTTCAGATCGCCGAAGAGCGCCGGATCGGGCTGGACCCGGTGCCGGTCGAGCCGCAGCACGGTGGTCGAGCGCGGCCCCTGGAGCTTGATGCGGACCTCGGTGTTGCCCTTGTGGTGCTGGAGGATCTCGCCGAGCCTGCTGATCATCGGCGGGGTGACCTTGACCGTGGGGATGGTGAGGATCACCGGCGCGTTGGTCCCGGCGTTGGAGAGGTCGGGGACCATCAGCTCCATGGCGACCAGACGGGGGACGTCCTCGCGCTTGTCGAGCCGGCCCTTGACGAAGACGACCGCGTCCTCGACCAGCTGGGTGGAGACCAGCTGGTAGGTGGCCGGGAAGAACATGCACTCGATGGAGCCGGCCAGGTCCTCGACGGTGGCGATGGCCCAGGCGTTGCCCTGCTTGGTCATCTTCCGCTGGAGACCGGAGATGATGCCGCCGATGGTGACGACCGCGCCGTCGGCGTGCTCCCCGCCGGTGAGCTGGGAGATGCCGGCGTCGGTCTTGTCGGACAGGACGTGTTCGAGGCCGAAGAGCGGGTGGTCGGAGACGTAGAGGCCGAGCATCTCCCGCTCCTGGGCGAGCAGGTAGGACTTCTCCCACTCGACGTCGGAGAACTCGACGTCGAGGCCGAAGCCGGGCTCGTCGCTGTCCTCCTCGCCCATGCCGCCGAAGAGGTCGAACTGGCCCTCGGCCTCCTTGCGCTTGACCGCGACCACGGTGTCGATCATCGGCTCGTGCTGGGCGACGAGGCCCTTGCGGGTGTGGCCCATGGTGTCGAAGGCGCCGGCCTTGATCAGCGACTCGATCGTGCGCTTGTTGCAGACCACGGCCTCGACCTTGTCGAGGAAGTCGGGGAAGGAGCTGTACTTCCCCTTGCTCTTGCGGGTCTTGATGATCGACTCGACGACGTTGGAGCCGACGTTGCGGACGGCGGTGAGGCCGAAGAGGATCACGTCGTCGCCCTGGGCGGCGAAGTTCGCCTCGGACTCGTTGACGTTCGGCGGGAGCACCTTGATGCCCATGCGGCGGCACTCGTTCAGATAGACGGCCGACTTGTCCTTGTCGTCCTTGACCGAGGTGAGCAGTCCGGCCATGTACTCGGCGGGGTAGTTCGCCTTGAGGTACGCGGTCCAGTAGGAGACGAGGCCGTACGCGGCGGAGTGCGCCTTGTTGAACGCGTAGCCGGCGAAGGGGACCAGGACGTCCCACAGGGCCTGGATGGCCTCGTCGCTGTAGCCCTTCTTCTTGGCGCCGGCCTGGAAGATGGTGAAGTTCTTCGCCAGCTCGTCGGGCTTCTTCTTGCCCATGACGCGGCGGAGGATGTCGGCCTCGCCGAGCGAGTAGCCGGCGATGATCTGGGCGGCCTTCTGGACCTGCTCCTGGTAGACGATCAGGCCGTAGGTGACGTCCAGGACCTCCCGGAGCGGTTCCTCCAGCTCCGGGTGGATCGGGGTGATCTCCTGCTGCTTGTTCTTGCGCAGGGCGTAGTTCGTGTGCGAGTTCATGCCCATCGGGCCCGGGCGGTAGAGCGCGGACACGGCGGAGATGTCTTCGAAGTTGTCGGGCTTCATCAGCCGCAGCAGGGACCGCATGGGGCCGCCGTCGAACTGGAAGACGCCGAGGGTGTCACCGCGCTGGAGCAGTTCGAAGGTCTTCGGGTCGTCCAGCGGCAGGGCGAGCAGGTCGAGGTCGATGCCCTTGTTGGCCTTCACCATCTTGACGGCGTCGTCCATGATCGTGAGGTTCCTGAGGCCCAGGAAGTCCATCTTGATCAGGCCGAGCGACTCGCACTGGGGGTAGTCCCACTGCGTGATGGTCACGCCGTCGGTGTGCCGCACCCAGATCGGGGCGTGGTCGACGATCGGCTCGCTGGACATGATCACGCCGGCCGCGTGCACGCCCATCTGCCGGACCAGGCCCTCGACGCCCTTGGCGGTGTCGATGACCTTCTTCACGTCGGGCTCGTTCTCGTACATCGCCCGGATCTCGCCGGCCTCGCTGTAGCGCGGGTGCGAGGGGTTGGTGATGCCGTCGAGGTCGATGCCCTTGCCGAGGACGTCGGCGGGCATGGCCTTGGTGAGGCGGTCGCCCATCGCGTACGGGTAGCCCAGGACGCGGGCCGAGTCCTTGATGGCGTTCTTCGCCTTGATCTTTCCGTACGTGCCGATCATGGCGACCTTGTCGGCGCCGTACTTCTCGGTCACGTACCGGATCACCTCGACGCGCCGGCGCTCGTCGAAGTCGATGTCGACATCGGGCATGGAGACGCGCTCGGGGTTGAGGAAGCGCTCGAAGATCAGTCCGTGCGGGATGGGGTCGAGGTCGGTGATGCCCATGGCGTACGCGACGATCGAGCCGGCCGCGGAGCCTCGGCCGGGGCCGACCGCGATGCCCTGCTTCTTGGCCCACATGATGAAGTCGGCGACGACGAGGAAGTAGCCCGGGAACCCCATCTGGATGATGACGTCCATCTCGTACTCGGCCTGCTTCTGCCGGTCCTCGGGGACGCCGTCGGGGTAGCGGCGGGCCAGGCCGCGCCGCACCTCCTCCTTGAACCAGGTGACGTTGGTGTAGCCCTCTTCCGGGATGTCGAACTTCGGCATCAGGTCGCGCGGCTCGAACATGCCGGTGGTGTCGATCTGCTCGGCCACCAGCAGGGTGTTGCGGCAGCCCTCCTGCCAGGCGTCCGAGGAGTCGATCGCGTACATCTCGTCCGTGGACTTCAGGTAGTAGCCGGTGCCGTCGAACTTGAAGCGGTCCGGGTCGGAGAGGTTCTTGCCGGTCTGGATGCACAGCAGGGCGTCGTGGGCGCTGGCCTCGTGCGCGTAGGTGTAGTGCGAGTCGTTGGTGACCAGCGGCGGGATGCCGAGCTTCTTGCCGATCTCCAGGAGCCCGTCGCGGACCCGGCGCTCGATCTCGATGCCGTGGTCCATCAGCTCCAGGAAGTAGCGGTCCTTGCCGAAGATGTCCTGGTACTCGGAGGCGGACTTCAGGGCCTCGTCGAACTGGCCGAGACGCAGCCTCGTCTGGAGCTCGCCGGAGGGGCAGCCGGTGGAGGCGATGAGCCCCTCCGACCACTGGGAGATGGTCTCCTTGTCCATCCGCGGCCACTTCTGCAGCCAGCCCTCGGCGTAGGCGTCGGAGGACAGCCGGAAGAGGTTGTGCAGACCGGTGGAGTTCGCCGCCCAGATGGTCTTGTGGGTGTAACCGCCGGAGCCGGAGACGTCGTCCCGCTTCTGGTGCGGCTGGCCCCACTGGATCTTGCGCTTGTTGCGCCGGGACTCCGGGGCGACATAGGCCTCGATGCCGATGATCGGCGTCACACCGGCCTTCTTGGCGCTGTGGAAGAAGTCGTAGGCCCCGTGCAGGTTGCCGTGGTCGGACATCGCGATGTGGGTCATGCCCATCTCGTTGCACGCGTTGAACATGTCCTTCAGCCGCGCGGCACCGTCCAGCAGGGAGTACTGGGTGTGGACGTGGAGGTGCGTGAAGGGCGGCCGGGTCACGAGGGATGCCTCCAATGAATTCCTGGGGGGACAGCGTGGAAGTCTACGTCGCCCGACTGACAACCCGCGGGCACTCGCGGGTACCGTCGCGCGTTGGGAGACAGAGAACACCTGTCCCATTTGTCATGCACAGTTTTCAGCCAGGAGGCACTCTCGATGTCGGTCCCCCAGCCCACCGCCGCCGAGCGCGGTGAGCAGATCCTCGCCGTCTTCGACACCGCCTTCGGCGAGCTGCTCGCCGCCGACCCGGCTGCCTTCAAGGTCAAGTTCCGCAAGATGGCCGGCTCCGCCTTCGCCTTCTACCGGGGCACGGCCTGCCTCTTCTACAAGGACCTGGAGCGCGAGGCGCACGGCGGCCCGTACCTGGACGAGCGGACCGGCCGGGTGTGGATCCACGGCGATCTGCACGCCGAGAACTTCGGCACCTACATGGACGCCAACGGACGCCTGATCTTCAACGTCAACGACTTCGACGAGGCCTACGTCGGCCCCTTCACCTGGGACCTCAAGCGGCTCGCCGCCTCCCTGGCGCTGCTCGGCTACACCAAGGCGCTCGGTGACGACCAGATCACCGAGCTGGTGCGGATCTACGCCGCGGCCTACCGCGAGCGCATCCACGCGCTGGCGACCGGCGTGAAGGACGACGAGATCCCGCCCTTCACGCTGGACACGGCGAGCGGCGCCCTCCTCGGCGCCCTGCGCGACGCGCGCGGGATGACGCGGTTCGGCCTGCTGGACTCGATGACCGAGATCCGCGAGTTCGAGCGCCGCTTCGCCCCCGGCGGCGGCGCCATCGAGCTCGACGCGGCCACCCGCTACAAGGTCCTCGCCGCCTTCGACGGCTATCTGGAGACCCTGCCGGAGTCGAGCCTGGCGCGCCCGGACTCGTACCGGGTGAAGGACGTCGTCGGGCGCCGCGGCATCGGCATCGGCTCGGCCGGCCTCCCCTCGTACAACATCCTCCTGGAGGGGCACAGCGACGCCCTGGAGAACGACGTCGTGATCTACATGAAGCAGGCGCAGACCCCCGCGGTCTCGCGTCACGTGACGGACTCGGCGGTGCGGGACTACTTCCGGCACGAGGGCCACCGCACGGTGATCTCGCAGCGGGCCCTGCAGGCGAACGCCGACCCGTGGCTCGGCTGGGCGGAGCTGGACGGCGCCGGGCAGCTGGTCGCCGAGGTCTCGCCGTACGCGGTGGACCTGGACTGGTCGGACATCGACGACCCCGAGGAGATCGCGGCGACCGTGGCCGACCTCGGGCGGGCGACCGCGGCCATGCACGCGGCGGCGGACGACTCCAGCGGCCAGTCGCTGGTGCCGTTCTCCACCGAGCGGGCCATCGACGCGGCGATCGCGGCCGACGAGGAGGGCTTCGGCGAGCTCCTGGTGGACTTCGCGCACGACTACGGTGCGCGGGCGCGGGCCGACCACCAGATCTTCGTGGACCTCTTCCGCAACGGGCGCATCCCGGGGCTGTAGGGACGGGCGGGCCGGCCCGCCGCCGTTCACAGGTCGGCCTTAGGGGCGGCTTACGGCCGGGCATGGCACACTTCCACGGCGATGGACATGGCAAGCACTCAGCTGAGAGCCCTACGGGCGGCGATCTTCACGACCCTGGTCGTGGCGCTGTCCGTGGCCTCGCATGTGCTCCTGTCCGGGGTGCCGCTGCCGCTGGGGACGGTCGTCCCGGTCGGGGCCGGCGTCTTCGCCGTGGCCTACGCCCTGGCCGGCCGCGAGCGCGGCTTCGGCCCCATCGCGGGGCTCCTCGTCCCGCTGGAGCTGGCCGCCGACACGCTCTTCACCAGCGGGCAGGCCGCCTGCTACGGCCCCGCCGGCGGACCGGTCGCCGGTTCGCTGCGCGCGGTGGGCTTCGACGTGGACGCGCTCTGCGGCGGCGCCCTCGGCTCCCCGCTGCCCGGTGTGGCGGTCCCCGGGAGCGGGACGGCGGCGGCCCTGCTGAGCTCCCCCGATCCGGCGGTGCCCTGGCTGCTGCTCGCCGCCCATGTGGCGGTCGGGCTCTCGGCGGCCTGCTGGCTGCGCGGCGGGGAGCGGGCGCTCGCCCGGCTGCTGCGGGCGGCCATGGCCCTCGCCTTCCGGCCGCTGCTCCTGGTGGCGGCCTTCTTCCGCGTCGTGGGGACGGCCCCGCGGCGCGCCGGGCGTCCCGTGGACCGGCCGCGCCGGTCGCGGGCCCGGCTGCTCGTGCACTCCGTGGGACGGCGTGGACCGCCGTGCTCCGCGGGCTTCCGGCGCGCCTCGGCGCCGGCGCTCGCACTCGTCTGAGCAAGCACGCGGTCCTTTCGCCCGATTCCCTTCCTCCTTCATGTCACGGAGTTCACGATCATGAGCAAGCGCAACAGCCAGGCCAGCAAGGCAGCCGCCCGCGAGCGGCTCCGCGAGGAGCGCGAGCGCCAGGCCAAGAAGGACAAGGCGCGCCGCCAGGTCGTCGTCGCGGTCTCGGCGGTCGCCGCCCTCGCGGTCGTCGGCGGCATCAGCTACGCCATCGTCCAGGCCAACAAGCCCTCCGCGTGGGAGGCCGCCGCGGACGCGAAGAACGTCACGGCCCCGAAGAACACCGAGGGCGCGAACGGCACGACCGTCGTCATCGGCAAGGCCGAGGCCAAGAAGACCCTGGAGCTGTACGAGGACTCCCGCTGCCCCGTCTGCGCGACCTTCGAGCAGGGCGTGGGCGCCACGGTGGCTAAGGACGTCGCCGACGGCAAGTACAAGATCAAGTACGTGGGTGCCACCTTCATCGACAACTCCGACCAGGGCGAGGGCTCGAAGAACGCCCTGTCGGCCCTGGGCGCGGCGCTGAACGTGAGCCCGGAGGCCTTCCTCACGTACAAGGAGGCGCTGTACTCGACGAAGTTCCACCCGGAGGAGAGCCAGGACAAGTTCGCCAAGGACTCCTACCTCCTGGAGGTGGCGGACTCGGTGCCGGCCCTGAAGGGCAACGCCGAGTTCAAGAAGAACGTCGAGGACGGCACCTTCGACGCCTGGGCGATGAAGATGTCGCAGGCCTTCGACGCGAGCGGGGTCAAGGGCACGCCGACGCTGAAGATGGACGGCAAGGCCCTGACCGCCGAGGGCAGCGAGAACCCGCCGCTGACGGTGGACCAGTTCAACGCGGCGCTCGCCAAGGTGATGAAGGGCTGACGCCCTCCTCGGCACCCTCCGCCGGCCCCCGGCCCCGCCGCAGCGCGGTGGTCCGGGGGCCGCGGTGTCGGTACGGGGCGCCAGGCGACGTCCCGCGGAAGAGTCGGCGAACTTTGCGCACGGCTCTGCCCATTCGCCTTACCGGTCGGTAATCTGACGGCCCGTGACCAGTCGTAACCTCATATCCTCCCCCAGCCGCCGCACCGTCGTGAAGGCCGCCGCCGTGACGGCCGTCGCGACCCCGGCCCTGGTGGCCGCCGCCTCGCCCGCGCTCGCCGAGGCCACGGCGCCCGCCTTCCTGCACGGCGTCGCCTCGGGCGACCCGCTGCCCGACGGCGTCCTGCTCTGGACGCGCGTCACCCCCTCCCCCGACGCCGTACCCGGTTCCGGCAAGGGCCCCGACCTCGACGTCTCCTGGGAGCTCGCCGAGGACCGCGCCTTCACCAGGCCGGTGGCCGCCGGCACGGCCCTGGCCACCGCGGCCGGCGACCACACCGTCAAGGCGGACGTCCGCGGCCTGCGCCCGGCGACCTCCTACTGGTTCCGCTTCACCGCCGGCGGGGTCGCCTCCCCCACCGGCCGCACCCGCACGGCGCCCGCCGCCGACTCGGCCGCGCCCGGCGTCCGCTTCGGCGTGGTCTCCTGCGCCAACTGGGAGGCTGGCTACTTCTCCGCCTACCGCCACCTGGCCGCCCGCACCGACCTGGACGCGGTGCTCCACCTCGGCGACTACGTCTACGAGTACGCCACCGGCGCCTACCCGGACGCCAAGTACGTCGTACGGCGGCACGAGCCGGCCCACGAGATCGTCTCGCTCGCCGACTACCGCGTCCGGCACGGGAAGTACAAGACGGACCCCGACCTCCAGGCGCTGCACGCGGCGCACCCGGTGGTCGCGATCTGGGACGACCACGAGTTCGCCAACGACGCCTGGTCGGGCGGCGCCGAGAACCACACGCCGGGCGCCGAGGGGGCGTGGGCGGACCGGGTGGCGGCGGCCAAGCGCGCGTACTTCGAGTGGATGCCGGTGCGCACCTCGACCGAGGGCACCGTCTTCCGGCGGCTGCGCTTCGGCAGGCTGGCCGATCTGCACCTGCTCGACCTGCGCTCCTTCCGCTCCCAGCAGGCGGGCGTGGGCAGCGGCAAGGTCGACGACCCGGAGCGCTCCATCACCGGCCGGGCGCAGCTGGACTGGCTGAAGTCGGGGCTCTCGTCCTCGGACGCGACCTGGCAGCTGGTGGGCACCTCGGTGATGATCTCGCCGGTGGCCTTCGGCTCCCTGCCGGCCCATCTGCTCGAACCGCTGGCCGAGCTGCTCGGGCTGCCCAAGGAGGGCATCGCGGTCAACGTCGACCAGTGGGACGGCTACACGGACGACCGCAGGGAGCTCCTGCGGCACCTGACGGACCGGGGCATCCGCAACACGGTCTTCCTGACCGGTGACATCCACATGGCCTGGGCCAACGACGTGCCGGTGACGGCGGCGACGTACCCGCTCTCGGCCTCCGCGGCGACCGAGTTCGTGGTGACCTCGGTGACCTCGGACAACCTGGACGACACGCTGCACGTGGCGCCGGGCACGGTCTCGCTGGTGGCGGCGGGCGCGATCAAGGCCGCCAACCGCCATGTGAAGTGGGTGGACATGGACCACCACGGCTACGGCGTCCTCGACGTGAATGCCGAGCGTTCGCAGATGGACTACTACACGCTCTCCGACCGGGCGGACGTGAACGCCACGGCGGCCTGGGCCCGCTCGTACCGCACGCTCAGCGGAACGCAGCGTGTCGAGCGCGTGTACCAGCCGGTGCGCTGAGGCAGACCGGCCGATCATTTTCAGCCATGATCGCCTTTGTTAACGGCAGATCACATGGCTACGGCGGGTGGCGAGTCCGGGAGATCGAAACCGGACACACCACCCGCCTTTGTCGTCACTTCTGTTACGTCGACGTCTCAAACCCTGGAATCGGCGCAAGTTTTTCTTCCCCATGACCCGATTTGCGGCACGAATGATTGGGCTTGATCAATCCTCAACGATGTCTGACATGGACGCGTAATCTCCCGGCCAGTGGCGAGGAAGTGCCTCCCCACACCCCCCGCGAGGAGTCACCGTGCGCGCTTTCGTCCGCATATCGCCGCGTATGTCACGCCGTGTGCTCGGCACCGCCGTGATGGCCGGAACCCTGGCCCTGGCGCCCCTCTCCGCCCCGGCGGCGACCCCGACCACGACGACGCTGGCCTCCGCCGAGAAGTGCGCGGACGGCTCCGCCACCCTGTCGGGCGCCCGCAAGGCCAAGTCCGGCGCCACCAAGGCCGAGCCCAACGACATCACCGCCGCCCAGGCCAAGGCCATGGACGACGACCTGAAGAAGAAGGTCTCCGCCGCCCGCGCCGCCGGCCGGCTCTCCGCGACCGCCGGAGCAGACGCCGCCGCCACGGTGACGATCCCCGTCTACTTCCACGTCATCCACAGCGGCACGACGGGCAAGCTCAGCAGCACCGCCGTCAACAACCAGATCGCCGTCCTCAACGCCGCGTACGCCGGCCAGGGCAGCGGCAACGTGAACTCGGGCTTCCAGTTCTCCCTCGCCGCGACCGACTACACGGACAACGCCACCTGGTACAACGTGTCCTCCGGCTCGCAGGCCGAGAAGGACATGAAGAACACCCTCCGCAAGGGCGGCGCCAACGCGCTGAACATCTACACCGCCAACCTCGGCGGCGGCCTCCTCGGCTGGGCGACCTTCCCGTCCTCGTACAACTCCAGCCCGAAGATGGACGGTGTCGTCATCCTCGACACCTCCCTCCCGGGCGGCTCCGCCACCAACTACAACGAGGGCGACACCGCGACCCACGAGGTCGGCCACTGGATGGGCCTGTACCACACCTTCCAGGGCGGCTGCACCGGCAACGGCGACTACGTCGCCGACACCCCGGCCGAGAAGAGCGCCGCCTTCGAGTGCCCGACTGGCCGTGACACCTGCACCTCCAAGGCGGGTGTGGACCCGATCCACAACTTCATGGACTACACGTACGACTCCTGCATGTACCAGTTCACCTCGGGCCAGGTGACCCGCATGAACGACTCCTGGGTCGCGTACCGCGCCTGACGCACCGTCCGGACACACGGGCGTGGCCCCCGGGGAACTCCCCCGGGGGCCACGCCCTTTCGGTCCCGTCGGCCCGGGAGCTACAGGCTGTCCAGGAAGGACAGCGCGACCGACCAGGTCTCCTCCGCCGCCTGCGCGTCCCAGTCCGGCAGCTCCGGGTCGGTGTAGACGTGCCCGGCGCCCCGGTAGCGGTAGACCTCCACGTCCGCGCCGGCCCTGCGCATCTGCAGGTACCAGGCCGACAGCCAGTCGTCCGTCTCGAACGGGTCGGGCTCCGCCACGTGCAGCTGCACGGGCAGCTCGTCCACCGACGCCGACTCGGCGATGTCCGAGGTGCCGTGGAGCAGCAGCAGCCCCCGCGCCTTCTCGTCGCCGAGCGCCAGCGTCTGCGCCACCGATGCCCCGAAGGACAGGCCCATGTAGACGAGCCCCCGCTCCGAGTACGGGGCGGCGGCGAGGACCGCGCGCCGGAGCAGCTCGTCCTTGCCGATCTCGTCCCTGAGCGCCATGCCCTCCTCGACCGTGCCGGCCGTCCGGCCCTCGAAGAGGTCCGGCGTCCAGACCTGGTGCCCGGCGGCCCGCAGCCGCTCGGCCGCGGCCTGAACCGCGGGGCGCATCCCGTAGACCGAGTGGAAAAGCATGATGTCCATGCGGCCCATCCTGCCACCCGCCGGACCTGCCCTAACGCATGCTGCGCACGTCCAGCTGGCGCAGCACCCGGTCCACCACCTCCGGGTCGGCGCCCGGCTCGCTGCGCGCCGAGAGCACCGCGTGGCGGGCCGCCGACATCAGCTCCTTCTGGATCCGCTGCATCTTCTTCACCCGCTCCACCCGCTCGGTGAACGCCGCCCGCCGCTCGTCGTCGACCATGTCCGGACTGATCCGCGCCCCGATGTCGTAGGCCCCCCGCTGCAGCCGCTCCGCGAGCTCCTCGGGCAGCTCCTCGGCCTCCTCGATCTCCTTCAGGCGCCGCTTGGCCGCCTTCGCCGCGCGGACGGCGAGATCCCGCTCGAAGGCCCGCTCCGCGTCGGCGTCGGCCCGCACGCCGAGCCGCCTCACGAGCCAGGGCAGGGTGAGCCCCTGGACGACGAGGGTGGCGATGATCACACAGAAGGCGATGAAGACGATCTCGTCCCGGCCGGGGAAGGGCGCGCCGTCGTCCGTGCGCAGCGGGATGGCGAGGGCGAGCGCCACCGAGGCCACCCCGCGCATCCCCGACCACCACATGACGACGGTCTCCCGCCAGCTCATCGGGATCTCCTCGGCGTAGTCCCGCCCGGTGTGCAGCCGCTTCGCCAGCCAGGTGGCGGGCAGCAGCCACAGCAGCCGGACGCCGACCACCACGCCCACGACGGCAGCGCCCCAGCCGAGCACCTGCCGCCCGTGGTCCTCGACGACCCCGAAGACGTTCACGAGCTCCAGGCCGATCAGCCCGAACGCGATGCCGGTGACCAGCATGTCGACCACCTCCCAGAAGCTCTGCGCGGCGAGCCGGCCCATCACGTCGTCGGCGTCGACCGCGTGCTCGGCGAGGAAGAGCGCGGTGACCAGCACGGCGAGCACTCCGGAGCCGTGCAGCTCCTCGGCGAGCACGTAGGAGACGAAGGGCACCAGCAGGGTGAGGCCGGTCTGCAGGGTGACGTCGCCGAGGAAGCCCATCAGCTTGTTGGTGAGCCAGCCGAGCGCGAGTCCGACGCCGATCGCGACGACGGCCGACAGGACCAGCGCGCCGAGCGCCTCGGGCCACGAGAAGGAGCCGCTGACCACGGCCGTGATCGCCACGTTGTAGAGCACGATCGCGGTGACGTCGTTGAAGAGCCCCTCGCCCTCCAGGATCGACACGAGCCGCCTCGGCAGCCCCAGCGAGCCCGCCACCGCGGTCGCCGCGACCGGGTCGGGCGGGGCCACCAGGGCGCCGAGCGCGAGCGCGGCGGCCAGCGGGATCGCGGGCACGAGCAGGTCGGCGACCGCGCCGACGGCAGCCGTGGTGACGAAGACCAGGGCCACCGCGAGCAGGAAGATCGGGCGCCTGTTCGCCGCGAACTGGCGCCAGGAGGTGCGCTGAACGGAGGCGTACAGCAGGGGTGGCAGCACCAGCGGCAGGATGTACTCGGGCGGGATGTCGACGTCGGGCACGAAGGGCAGGAAGGCCAGCACGATCCCGACGAGGGTCATCAGGACGGGTGCGGGCAGCCCGAGCCGGTCCCCGAGGGGCACGGTCAGCACGGCGCCGAGGAGCAGCAGGAACAGCAGGGCCAATTGATCCACGGCCCCACCCTGTCACGTACGTCCGCTTTGGCAGGTATTACCCCTGCCGGATCACAGCGCCCTTCGCATCGCGCGGTGCGGCATCCCGGCGTCCGGGAACTCCGGGCCGTACGCCTCGTAGCCCAGCCGCTCGTAGAAGCCGAGCGCATGGGTCTGGGCGTGCAGGTCGACGGCGGCGAGGCCGCGCCCGCGGGCCGCGTCCTCGATGGCCCGGACCAGGGCCGCGCCCACCCCGAGGCCGCGCGCGGCCTTGTTCACGGCGAGCCGGCCGAGCGAGCCCACCGAGGCGTCGGCGCCGGTCTTGGCGGTCGCGTCCGCCCCGGTCAGGAGCCGGCCGGTGCCCAGCGGCACCCCGTCCTGCCGGATCGCGAGGACATGCACGGCGGTCGCGTCGTACGAGTCGTACTCCAGCTCCTGCGGGACGCCCTGCTCCTCGACGAAGACCTCGCGGCGGACCGCGAAGCAGGCCTCGCGGTCCTCGGCGGCCGCGGCCTCCCGGACGGTGTACGCGGGCCCGGTCACCGGCTCTCCGACGCGATCCGGTCGAGCGCGGTCTGCAGGTCCGCCGGGTAGGTGCTGGCGAACTCGACCCACTGGCCGTCGCCGGGGTGCTCGAAGCCGAGCCGCACCGCGTGCAGCCACTGGCGGGTGAGGCCGAGGC
Organism: Streptomyces sp. NPDC020422; assembly: GCF_044386705.1. Classification (NCBI taxonomy): domain Bacteria; kingdom Bacillati; phylum Actinomycetota; class Actinomycetes; order Kitasatosporales; family Streptomycetaceae; genus Streptomyces; species Streptomyces sp. NPDC020422. Next base: position 290,588 of record NZ_JBIRVJ010000008.1, read on the forward strand.
GCTTCGCCATCGTGGGGTCGGCGCCGTAGGTGAGGTCGCCGACGCAGGGGTGGCGGTGGGCGGACATGTGCACCCGGATCTGGTGGGTGCGGCCCGTCTCCAGCTTGATGTCGAGCAGCGAGGCCGCGCGGTAGGCCTCGATGAGGTCGTAGTGGGTCACGGACGCCTTGCCGTCGGCGGTGACGGCCCACTTGTAGTCGTGGTTCGGGTGCCGGCCGATGGGGGCGTCGATGGTGCCGCTCAGCGGGTCCGGGTGGCCCTGCACCAGGGCGTGGTAGCGCTTGTCGACCACGCGCTCCTTGAACTGGCGCTTCAGCGAGGTGTACGCGTACTCCGACTTCGCCACCACCATCAGGCCGGAGGTGCCGACGTCGAGGCGGTGCACGATGCCCTGGCGCTCGGCGGCGCCGGAGGTGGAGATCCGGTAGCCGGCGGCGGCGAGGCCGCCGATCACGGTGGTGCCGGTCCAGCCGGGGCTGGGGTGGGCGGCGACGCCGACCGGCTTCATGATCACGACGATGTCGTCGTCGTCGTGGACGATCTCCATGCCCTCGACGGGCTCCGCGACGACCTGCACCGGGGCGGGCGCGCCGGGCATCTCGACCTCGAGCCACGCGCCGCCGCTGACCCGCTCGGACTTGCCGACGACGGCGCCGTCGACCTGGACCTTGCCTGCGGCGGCCAGCTCGGCCGCCTTCGTACGGGAGAACCCGAACATACGGGCGATGGCGGCGTCGACGCGCTCGCCCTCAAGGCCATCGGGAACGGGCAGGGTGCGGATCTCGGGACTCGTGCTCACCCGTCGAGTATGCCTTGTCAGTCCTTGTGGACGGTGCCGTCGGGGTCCAGGCCCCGGAAGGACAGCAGGACGATCAGGATGCCGCCGCAGACGATCGCCGAGTCGGCCAGGTTGAAGACGGCGAAGTGGGCCGGGGCGATGAAGTCCACGACCGCACCCTCGAAGACGCCCGGGGAGCGGAAGATCCGGTCGGTCAGATTGCCGAGCGCACCGCCGAGCAGCAGCCCGAGCGCGATCGCCCAGGGCAGGCTGTAGAGCTTGCGCGCGAGACGGATGATCACCGCGATGACCACGGCCGCGATCACCGTGAAGATGATCGTGAAGGCCTCGCCCATGCCGAAGGCGGCGCCCGGGTTGCGGATGGCCTCGAAGCGCAGCAGGTCGCCGACGACCTTGACCGGCGCGTGCCCCTCCAGCTTCTCGACCACCAGCATCTTGCTGCCGAGGTCGAGCAGATAGGCCAGCACGGCCACGACGAACAGGGCGACGATCCGTCGCCTCCCCGTGGGCCGCTGCTCGGGGACGGCCGTCTCGTCGGCCCCTGCTGAATCCGGCGTACCTGAATCCGGCGTACCGATGACGCTCTCCGCCTCTGCCATGTGCACGAGGGTACGGCACACTCCCCGCGCCACGTCAGCCGCGGCGCTCCTGCTTCTGCTTGTCCTCCACACAGAGCGTGGCCCGGGGAAAGGCCTGCATCCTGGCCTTGCCGATGGGCTTGCCGCAGACCTCGCACAGGCCGTACGTGCCCGCGTCGAGCCGCTCCAGGGCGTGCTCGGTCTGTTCCAGCATCTCGCGCGCGTTGGCCGCCAGGGCGAGCTCGTGCTCGCGCGTGATGTTCTTCGTGCCGGTGTCGGCCTGGTCGTCGCCGGCGCCGTCGCCGGAGTCGCGCATCAGGCCGGTCAGCTCCTCCTGCGAGTGGACCAGCTCGCTCCGCAGCCGCAGCACCTCCGCCTGCAGCACGCTGCGGGCCTCGGCGACCTCCTCCGGGGTCCACGGGTCCTCCCCCGGCCGTACGGCGAGCTCGCCGGTACGGGAGTGGGGCACCGCGGCGTCGCTCGCGGCCGTCGTGACACCGCCCGCGGTCTTCTTCGCTGCCACCGTCCTGGCTCCTGTCTTCTCGGTCGCGGTCTTCGCCGTCCTGGCGGTCTTCTTCGTCGCCTTCTCCGGCCCGGCCGCCTTGTCGGCCGTCGCCGTCTTCCTCGCCGCCGCGGTCTTCGCGGGTGCCGCCTTCTTCGCAGGCGTCTTCTTGGCGGCCGCCTTCTTGGCAGGCGCCTTCTTGGCAGGCGCCTTCTTGGCAGCCGCCTTCTTGGCAGGCGCCTTCTTGGCAGGCGCTTTGCTCGCGGCCTTCGCCGTGGTCTTCGCGGGCGCGGACTTCTTGACGGCCGTCGCGTTCTTCGCGGTGGTCGCCTTCTTCGCGGCGGTCTTCTTCGCCGTCATGTCGCGGCCCCTTCACATTTTGTGATCTTGCTCGCGAATCGTGCTGGGACGATAAATCGGCCCAAGGCCCGCGGCAACGGGGCACGCCGCCCTGCACGCCCGCCCCGGCGCCCTTCGGGACGAGCCTGCCTCGGTTGTGCCCAGCTCCCTGGCGGGTTATCCGTCCCCGCCCTCCCCCACTTGGCCGAAGTCCGACTCCGCGCGGGCCCGTGTGCCCATTCGGGTCACGGGGAAACACCCGAAAACCGGTCGGCCGGTGCCGCCCGGGCCCCGTACACTGGCCTGAGCGAAAGGCTTGGATGGGGACGAGTAGCGTCGTACGCAGCCATGAGCGACCCGGGGACGGTGAGAGCCCGGGGGCGAGCCCGATGTGAAGCATCACCCCGGAGCTGCCGGAAGAAAACCGCGGTCGAACGCGGCGAGTAGACCCGGCGTCGCGACCCCAATGAGGGGGCCCAGGACGGCAGCGGCCGGCCGGGGCCAAGGAGGGTGGTACCGCGGGAGCCGTGCTCTCGTCCCTCCGGACGGAAGCGCAACAGCCCGCCGGAGGAGCTCGCAAGCATGACGCCGCCGCAATACCGCCAGGTGCCCGCCCAGGTCGACCTGCCCGCGCTCGAGCACGCGGTGCTCGACTTCTGGCAGGACAACAAGGTCTTCGCCAAGACCCTGGAGCAGTCCGAGGGACGCCCCGAGTGGGTGTTCTACGAGGGCCCGCCCACCGCCAACGGCATGCCCGGCGCCCACCACATCGAGGCCCGCGTCTTCAAGGACGTCTTCCCCCGCTTCCGCACCATGCGGGGCTACCACGTGGCCCGCAAGGCCGGCTGGGACTGCCACGGCCTGCCGGTCGAGCTCGCCGTCGAGAAGGAGCTCGGCTTCTCCGGCAAGAAGGACATCGAGGCGTACGGCATCGCCGAGTTCAACGCCAAGTGCCGCGAGTCCGTGACCCGGCACACCGACGCCTTCGCCGAGCTGACGACCCGCATGGGCTACTGGGTCGACCTCGACGACGCGTACCGGACCATGGACCCCTCGTACATCGAGTCGGTCTGGTGGTCGCTGAAGCAGATCTTCGACAAGGACCTGCTCGTCCAGGACCACCGGGTCGCCCCCTGGTGCCCCCGCTGCGGCACCGGCCTGTCCGACCACGAGCTGGCCCAGGGCTACGAGACGGTCGTCGACCCCTCGGTGTACGTGCGCTTCCCGCTGACCTCCGGCCCGCTCGCCGGCAAGGCGGCGCTGGTGGTCTGGACGACGACCCCCTGGACCCTGGTGTCCAACACGGCCGTCGCCGCCCACCCCGAGGTGACCTACGTGGTCGCCACGGACGGCGACGAGCGCCTGGTCGTCGCCGAGCCGCTCCTGGAGAAGGCGCTCGGCGAGGGCTGGGTGACCACCGGCGAGTCCTTCACCGGCGCCGAGATGGAGCGCTGGACCTACCAGCGCCCCTTCGAGCTGGTGGAGTTCCCCGACGAGGCCCACTACGTCGTCAACGCCGAGTACGTGACGACCGAGGACGGTACGGGGCTGGTCCACCAGTCGCCCGCCTTCGGCGAGGACGACCTCAAGGTCTGCAAGGCGTACGGCCTTCCGGTCGTGAACCCGGTCCGCCCCGACGGCACCTTCGAGGAGGACGTGCCGCTGGTCGGCGGCGTCTTCTTCAAGAAGGCCGACGAGCGGCTGACCGCCGACCTGGACGCGCGCGGCCTGCTCTACCGGCACATCGCGTACGAGCACAGCTACCCGCACTGCTGGCGCTGCCACACGGCGCTGCTGTACTACGCGCAGCCGTCCTGGTACATCCGTACGACCGCGGTCAAGGACCGTCTCCTCCAGGAGAACGAGAAGACCAACTGGTTCCCGGACTCGGTCAAGCACGGGCGCTTCGGCGACTGGCTGAACAACAACATCGACTGGGCGCTCTCCCGCAACCGCTACTGGGGCACCCCGCTGCCGATCTGGCGCTGCGCGGAGGACCACCTCACGTGCGTGGGCTCGCGCGCGGAGCTGTCCGAGCTGACCGGCACGGACCAGTCCGAGCTCGACCCGCACCGCCCGTTCATCGACGCGGTGACCTTCCCGTGCCCGACGGAGGGCTGCGGCCTGGAGTCGGTCCGGGTGCCGGAGGTCATCGACGCCTGGTACGACTCGGGCTCGATGCCGTTCGCGCAGTACGGCTACCCGTACCAGAACAAGGAGCTCTTCGAGTCGCGCTACCCGGCGCAGTTCATCTCGGAGGCGATCGACCAGACCCGCGGCTGGTTCTACACGCTGATGGCGGTCGGCACCCTGGTCTTCGACAAGTCCTCGTACGAGAACGTCGTCTGCCTCGGCCACATCCTCGCCGAGGACGGCCGCAAGATGTCCAAGCACCTGGGCAACATCCTGCAGCCGATCCCGCTGATGGACCAGCACGGCGCCGACGCGGTCCGCTGGTTCATGGCGGCCGGCGGCTCGCCGTGGGCGGCGCGGCGCGTGGGTCACGGCACGATCCAGGAGGTCGTCCGCAAGACGCTCCTCACCTACTGGAACACGGTCGCCTTCCAGGCCCTGTACGCCCGCACCTCCGGCTGGGCCCCGTCCGCGGCCGACCCGGCGCCGGCCGACCGCACGGTCCTCGACCGCTGGCTGCTGTCCGAGCTGAACACGCTGGTGGCCGAGGCCACCGAGGCGATGGAGGCGTACGACACCCAGCGCACCGGCAAGCTGCTCTCGGCGTTCGTCGACGACCTCTCCAACTGGTACGTGCGGCGCTCGCGCCGGCGCTTCTGGCAGGGCGACAAGGGCGCGCTGCGCACCCTGCACGAGGTCGTGGAGACGGTCACCCGCCTGATGGCCCCGCTGACCCCCTTCATCACCGAGCGGGTGTGGCAGGACCTGGTCGTCCCGGTCACCCCGGACGCCCCGGAGTCGGTCCACCTGGCGACGTGGCCCGAGGTGGACCCGTCGCTGGTCGACCCGGCCCTCTCGGAGCAGATGCTGCTGGTGCGCCGCCTGGTCGAGCTGGGCCGTGCGACCCGCGCCGAGTCGGGTGTGAAGACCCGCCAGCCGCTCTCCCGGGCGCTGGTCGCGGCGACGGGCTTCGCGGCCCTGTCCCCCGAGCTCCAGGCGCAGATCACGGAGGAGCTGAACGTCTCCTCGCTCGCCTCCCTCTCGGAGGTCGGCGGCTCCCTCGTCGACACGACGGCCAAGGCGAACTTCCGCGCGCTGGGCAAGCGTTTCGGCAAGGGCGTCCAGGACGTGGCGAAGGCGGTGGCGGCGGCGGACGCGGCGGCGCTGTCGCTGGCGCTGCGCGACGGCCAGGCCGTGGTGACGGTGAACGGCGAGGAGGTGACGCTGACCCCCGAGGAGGTCATCATCACCGAGACCCCCCGCGAGGGCTGGTCGGTGGCCTCGGACTCCGGCGCCACGGTCGCCCTCGACCTGGAGATCACCCCGGAGCTGCGCAGGGCGGGCCTGGCCCGTGACGCGATCCGCCTGATCCAGGAGGCCCGCAAGAACAGCGGCCTGGACGTCGCCGACCGCATCGCCCTGCGCTGGACCTCCACGTCCCCCGAGACGACGGAGGCCCTGACGGCCCACGCCGCCCTGATCGCGGACGAGGTCCTGGCCACGGACCACGCGGAGGGCCCCGCCGACGACACGTACGGCGCCCCCTTCGAAGACGAGGGCCTGGCCCTCACCTTCCGCCTCCGCAAGGCATAACAGCCCGCGGCCGAAGGGCCCGGCCCCCTCCCGGGGCCGGGCCCTTCGCCGTACCCCGGGAGGCGAGGGCCCGGTCGAGGCCGCCCTCCCCCGACGCACACGCACGCAAAAGGGCCGGGCCCTGGGAATCAACCCAGGGCCCGGCCCTTGAGACTGCCGACGACGGCGCTATGCGCGGGCCGTCAGTTGTCGTCCTCGTCGATGAGGAAGCCGCGCATCGGCGCCGGCGCCTGCTGCATCGGCTGCGGAGCCTGCGGACGGACCGGAGCCATCGGCTGGGTCATCGCCGGGGACATCTGCTGCTGACCGCCGTACGACGGGGCGCCGCCCATCGTGCCGTTGCCGCCGAAGGACGGGGCGGGGGCACCCGCCGAGGCCATCGAGGGGGACGGCGGCAGGGACGCGGTCGCGGGGGTGCGCGCCGGGGCCAGCGAGTCGTCGGCCTGGGTCTCCAGCTGACGCAGCTGCGACTCCAGGTACGACTTCAGGCGGGTCCGGTACTCACGCTCGAAGCCCCGCAGGTCCTCGACCTTGCGCTCGAGGGTCGCACGGGCGGACTCCAGGGAGCCCATCGCGACGCGGTGCTTCTCCTGCGCGTCCCGCTCCAGCGCGTCGGCCTTGGCGCGGGCGTCCCGCTCCAGGCCCTCGGCGCGCGAACGCGCCTCGCCGACGATCTTGTTGGCCTCGGAACGGGCCTCCGCGATCGCCTGGTCCGCGGTCTGCTGGGCCAGCGAGAGGACACGCGCGGCGCTGTCGCCACCCGGACCCTGGGCCGGCTGCATGGGCTGCATCGGCTGCATGGGCTGCATCGGCTGCTGCTGCGGGTGACCCATGGGACCGCCCTGCATGGGGCCGCCCTGCATCGGGCCGGGGCCCATCGGGCCGCCCTGCATCGGACCGCCCTGCATGGGGCCGGCGGGAAGCGCGGGCGCACCGGACGGCAGCTGCGGCGGGCCCATCTGCGGGGGCTGCTGCTGGGCCGGCGGACCGGATATGGCGGCGGGCACGGGGGCGCCGGGACCGACGGGACGGTCCTGCGGCTCCGGCGGCTTGCGCATGCCCTGCTGCTGCTGGTTCTGCGCGGCGGCACGGGTCGCGGCGGCCAGCTTGGCGCGCAGGTCCTCGTTCTCGCGGAGCAGACGGGTCAGCTCGGCCTCGACCTCGTCGAGAAAGGCATCGACCTCGTCCTCGTCATAGCCTTCTCGAAGGCGGACGGTCGTGAACTGCTTGTTCCGCACGTCCTCGGGGGTCAGCGGCATCTCTTCTTCACCTCTACGTAGTCGTCGGCAGTCGGCAAGACCGTATCGTCCACATTTACCTCCACCATCACCTCGCGAAGCTGCTCACGACGGAGATCAGGATGTAGACGATGATCATCAGAACGAAGAAGGACAGGTCGAGTGCCACGCCCCCGAGACGCAGCGGCGGGATGAGCCGCCGCAGAAGCTTGAGCGGTGGATCGGTGACAGTGTAGGTGGCCTCCAGAACGACCACCATCGCCTTACCGGGTTGCCATGAACGGGCGAACTGGAAGACGTAGTCCATGACCAGCCGGAAGATCAGGAGGACAAGGAAGCACATCAGCGCGATGTAGACCACCTGCAGTGCGACGCCCATCCCGCGCTTCCCTCTCCCCTGGCTCTCGCTTGTCCGGCCTCGCGGCCGGGTCGTTCTCGGTCTCGTGTTCTCAGCTCTGGTTGAAGAATCCGCCCTCTGCGATGCGGGCCTTGTCCTCCGCCGTGACATCGACGTTAGCAGGCGACAACAGGAACACCTTCTGCGTCACGCGCTCAATGCTGCCATGGAGCCCGAAGACGAGTCCGGCGGCAAAGTCGACAAGTCGCTTCGCGTCGGTGTCGTCCATCTCCGTGAGGTTCATGATCACCGGGGTGCCCTCGCGGAAGTGTTCCCCGATGGTACGGGCCTCGTTGTACGTCCGCGGGTGCAGCGTGGTGATGCGGTACGGCTCCCGCTCGGACACGACCTTGGGCATGATCACCGGTGCGTTCTTCTCCAGGTTCGGGCGTTCTGGTGTGATGGATGCCACGGGGGCAATTCGGGCCGGACGCCCGCTCTCGGCGGGTACCGGGACAGAATGGGACACGGGCTCCCGGGGTGCGGGCGGGCTCACCACGCGCACCGGCTCCTCCCGCTCCACCTGGCGCGGGGGCTGGTGATGGCGCCGGTCGCGCTCGGGCTCCGGCTCCAGCTCGGGTTCGAAGTCGTCGTCGGGGTCGAAGCCCCGGCCGTCGTAGCCATCGTCCTCCACGAGGCCGAGGTAGACCGCCATCTTGCGCATCGCGCCGGCCATTCTCTGAATCCTCCGCTCTGTGGTGGATCGCCCTTACCGAATGTCGCAGTGTCACCAAGTGCCCGCGATCCACGAGGTCCCCCCGCCTCCCTGGCGGAATGACCATATTTTCTGCTGTGGTCCGACTTGCTTCGCGACGTTACCCGAGCTTCGGGCGGACTCCGAGTACCGCCGTACCGATGCGTACGTGTGTCGCTCCGGCCGCCACGGCCTCCTCGAGGTCCGCACTCATCCCTGCTGACACCATGTTCGCAGCCGGACGGGTCGCGCGCAGGGCAGTCGACAAATCCATCAGCCGGTCGAAGGCGGCCCGTTGCCTGCCCGCGAACGGACCGGCCAGCGGTGCGACGGTCATCAGTCCGTCGAGCCGCAGTCCGGGCGCGGCGTCCACCGCCGCCGCCAACTCCTCGATGCCGTCGGGGGCCACCCCGCCCCGGTCGCCCCGGGCGCCGGACTCGGCGTCGAGCGCGACCTGGATCAGACAGCCCAGCTCCCGCTCCGCCTTCTCCGCGGCCGCGGAGAGAGAGGAAACGAGCTTCAAGCGGTCGACGGACTGCACCACATCGGCATAACCCACCACGGAACGGACCTTGTTGGTCTGCAGCTGGCCGACGAAGTGCCAGTTCAGGTCGAGGTCCGCACACGCCGCCGCCTTGGGGGCGGCGTCCTGGTCCCGGTTCTCGGCCACGTGCCGCACCCCGAGTCCGTGCAGGATCCTCACATCGCTCGCGGGGTAGGTCTTGGTGACCACGATGAGGGTCACCTCCTCCCGCGCTCTTCCGGCGGCGGCGCAGGCGGCGGCGATGCGCGCCTCCACCCGGGCCAGGTTCGCGGCGAGTTCCGCCTTGCGGTCCGTCATGTCTCTTCTCGGTTCAGCCAGACATATCCCGCGAGTCGCCCGGTGGTGCGGTCGCGGCGGTACGAGTAGTGGTCCGGGGACTCCAGGGTGCAGACCCCGCTCGCGGTCACGTCGGTGACGCCCAGCCGCGCGAGCTGGTCGAGCACTCCCGCGGTGACGTCGACGGCGGGGGTTCCCCAGGAGGTCTCGGCGTGGGCGGCCGGTTCGACGGCGGCGACCTCGGCGCGCATGGTCTCCGGGACCTCGTAGCAGCGCCCGCAGACGGCGGGGCCGGTGCGGGCGACGATCCGCTCGGGGCGGGCGCCGAGTTCGGCCATCCGGGAGACGGTGGCCGGGACGACCCCGGCGACCATCCCGGGCCGCCCGGCGTGGGCGGCCGCGACGACCCCGGCGACGGGGTCGGCGAGGAGCACGGGCACGCAGTCCGCGGTGAGCACCGCGAGGGCCAGTCCGGGCCGGTCGGTGACGATCGCGTCCACCGACGGGACGGCGTCCTGCCGCCAGGGGCCCTCCACCACGGCGACGTCGGCGCCGTGCACCTGGTTCATCCAGACCACCAGGGCCGGGTCGAGCCCGAGTGCGCCGGCCGCCCGCTCGCGGTTGGCCCGTACGGCCGCGGGGTCGTCGCCCACGGCTCCGCCGAGGTTGAGCTCCTCGTACGGAACGGCGCTCACCCCGCCCCACCGGTCGGTGAAGGCGAAGTGGGCGCCGCTCGTGTCGTAACGCTGCCCTATCACTTCAAGAAGTCCGGGACATCCAGCTCTTCGGCCTGGGTGTCCGGGTACGGGCGGGCCGGCGGGACCACCGGCGGGGTGACGGGCGGCAGCGGGGTCTCGCTGACGGCCGGCGCCGGGTCGACCGGCGCCGCGGGCTCCTCGCGCGGGGTCACCGTGCCCAGACCGCCCAGCGGGCGGGAGGTCTCGGTGATGCGCGGGGCCGGGGCCGGCTCCTCGCGCTTGGCGGAGACCGAGCCGATGATGTTGTCCCGGCGGGCCGGCGGCTGGCCGCCGTCGAAGCCGGCGGCGATCACGGTGACCCGGACCTCGTCGCCGAGGGCGTCGTCGATGACGGCACCGAAGATGATGTTCGCCTCGGGGTGGGCGGCCTCGCTCACCAGCTGGGCGGCCTCGTTGATCTCGAAGAGACCGAGGTCGCTGCCGCCGGAGATGGAGAGCAGCACACCGCGGGCGCCGTCGATGGACGCCTCCAGGAGCGGCGAGGAGATCGCCATCTCGGCCGCGGCCACCGCGCGGTCGTCGCCGCGGGCGGAGCCGATGCCCATGAGGGCGGAACCGGCCTCGGACATGACCGACTTGACGTCGGCGAAGTCGAGGTTGATCAGACCCGGGGTGGTGATGAGGTCGGTGATGCCCTGGACGCCGCTCAGCAGCACCTGGTCGGCCGACTTGAAGGCGTCGAGCACGGAGACCTGGCGGTCCGAGATCGAGAGCAGTCGGTCGTTCGGGATGACGATGAGGGTGTCGACCTCTTCGCGGAGCTCGGCGATGCCGTCCTCCGCCTGGTTGGCGCGACGGCGGCCCTCGAAGGTGAACGGCCGGGTGACCACACCGATCGTCAGGGCGCCGAGCGAGCGCGCGATGTTGGCGACGACGGGCGCGCCGCCGGTGCCGGTGCCGCCGCCTTCGCCGGCGGTGACGAAGACCATGTCGGCCCCCTTGAGGACCTCCTCGATCTCCTCGCGGTGGTCCTCTGCCGCCTTGCGGCCGACTGCCGGGTTCGCCCCGGCGCCGAGGCCACGGGTGAGTTCACGGCCGACGTCGAGCTTGACGTCGGCGTCGCTCATCAACAGCGCCTGTGCGTCGGTGTTGATGGCGATGAACTCGACGCCCTTGAGACCGACCTCGATCATTCGGTTGATGGCATTGACACCACCGCCGCCGACACCGATGACCTTGATGACTGCGAGGTAGTTCTGCGGTGCTGCCACGTCGAAGGCCTCTCGCCTCGAGTTACGTGTCGCCGCTTCGCGGTGGTAAGCGCGCCGCGACGACGGATGCCGATTGGGACGGTCCGAAACGCCGACCCAAACCCTAACGTTGAAGTTTAGGGTTACCAGTGTCTCTGTTCGCTGGACTCTTCCGAACAGGACACTAAGTCGACAAGTGGCGCACGTTCAACGAACACGCCGAACCTCCCGTTTTTCTTTTCACCCTATGTGATCACCCGTAGCGCTGGCCAACCAGGGTGCTGGCCAGGGCTGATGAGCGTCAACTTCCCGACGAGGCGGGCGCCGTGGGGGCACTTACATCGAAGTGCCCCACTTTGGGAGTCGCCTTCATCAGGGCCGTCAGAACACGGGCCTTGACGGGCCCGTCCTCACCGCTGCCCCAGAAGACCGTGCGGCCCCCGCCGAGCTCCAGGGTGATGGAGTCGTACGACGTGATCCGGACGACACGGGCGTCCTGGGCGATTTTCTCCGGGAGTTCGCCCGTCACGCCTACCGCCTCGGCGAGCAGCCGGTCCTCGTCGAAGCGGCGCAGGCTCGGCGAGGAGGCCGCGGAAAGGACCAGTCGGGGGATGCCGCCGGGCGCCTTGGCCACGGTGGCGAACCGTGCGCCGCCGGAGTCCACTTCGATGAACTTTCCGCCCTTTTCCCACAGCAGGACGGGCTTCCGTTCCGTCACTTTCAGACCGATTCCGTGCGGCCAGGACCGCACGACGTCCACGGTGCCGATCCGGGGCAGCCGCTCGCGCAGCCGCGCCTCGATGGCGTCGGTGTCGACGGAGACCATCGGCGCGCCGACCGGCACGGCCGCGACCCGCGCGACCTCGTCCCGGGTGAGCACCTCCGTACCGGAGATGCTCACCCGTTCCACCCGCAGCCAGGTCGAGCCGTAGAGCGCCCAGAGGCCGCCGGCCGCGAGGGCCACGGCGGCCAGCGCGGTCAGGAGCACCCGTGGGCCGGGCACCCGCGACCGCCGGGTGCCGGGCCGGGACGGCGGCCGTGCGGAGCCCTTGGACCTGCCGCTCGCGCTCTTCTGCTCGGTCGCCGGTCCGGCTGCCACAGGGCGTCTCCTCTTCCGCCGCCGCTACGCCTGACGGCGGGCGGCGATCGCCTCGTACACCATGCCGACGAGCAGGTCGTCGGCGTCCCGGCGGCCGAACTCGGCGGCGGCGCGGGACATCTCGTACAGCCGGTGCGGATCGGCGAGTACGGGCAGGACGTTGGCCTGCACCCACTGCGGCGAGAGCTCCGCGTCGTCGACGAGGAGCCCACCGCCGGCCTTGACCACCGGCTGGGCGTTCAGCCGCTGTTCGCCGTTGCCGATGGGCAGCGGGACGTAGGCGGCCGGCAGCCCGACGGCGGAGAGCTCGGCGACGGTCATCGCGCCCGCGCGGCAGAGCATCATGTCGGCGGCGGCGTACGCGAGATCCATCCGGTCCACGTACGGTACCGGCACGTACGGCGGCATTCCGGGCATGTTGTCGACACGCGGCAGCTCGTTCTTCGGGCCGACCGCGTGCAGGATCTGGATGCCGGAGCGCTGGAGCACCGGGGCGATCTGCTGGACGACCTCGTTGAGCCGGCGGGCGCCCTGGGAGCCGCCGGAGACCAGCAGGGTCGGCAGGTTCGGGTCGAGCCCGAAGGCGGCGCGGGCCTCGGGGCGCACGCGGGCGCGGTCGAGGGTCGCGATGGTGTGCCGCAGCGGGATGCCGATGTAACGGGCGTTGCGCAGCTTGGAGTCCGGGGTGGCGACGGCGACCCCGGCCGCGTAGCGCGAGCCGATCTTGTTGGCCAGGCCGGGCCGGGCGTTGGCCTCGTGGACCACGATCGGCACGCCGAGCCGCTTGGCCGCGAGATAGCCGGGCAGCGCCACATAGCCGCCGAAGCCGACCACACAGTCCGCCTTGGTGCGCTCCAGGACCTGCTCGGCGGCCTTGATGGTGCCGCGCAGCCGCCCGGGGACGGTGATCAGCTCGGGGGTGGGCTTACGGGGCAGCGGCACGGCCGGGATGAGGGCCAGCTCGTAGCCCCGCTCGGGGACCAGCCGGGTCTCCAGGCCCTTCTCCGTGCCCAGCGCCGTGATCCCCACGGAGGGGTCCTGCCTGCGCAGGGCGTCCGCGAGGGCGAGCGCGGGCTCGATGTGACCGGCGGTACCTCCGCCGGCGAGTACGACATGCACCGAAATTCACCGCTCTCCGGACGGTCGCTTCTTGACGCGCCGTCGCATCGACTTCCATCTCCCCCCGGCCCGCTTGCCCCAGCCGGGGCGGCGCAGGGCCAGGGCCGCTTTCGCGGCGGGTTCCTGACGCGCGAAGGCGATCAGGAGCCCGACGGCGAACATGGTCGGCAGCAGGGCCGACCCCCCGTAGGAGAACAGCGGGAGGGGGACTCCGGCGATCGGCAGCAGACCGAGCACCGCACCGATGTTGATCACGGCCTGCGCCGTGATCCAGGTGGTCACGCCTCCCGCGGCAAACCTGACGAAGGGGTCCTCCGTGCGTCCGGCCACGCGGATACCCGCATAGCCTAGAGCCGCGAACAGGGCCAGCACCGACAGCGTCCCCGCCAGACCCAGTTCCTCCCCGGTGACGGCGAAGATGAAGTCGGTGTGCGCTTCGGGGAGTTGACCCCATTTTTCCACACTCGCCCCGAGACCGGAACCGAACCATCCGCCCGAGGCCAGGGCGTAGATTCCGTGCGCGGCCTGCCAGCAGGGGTCTCCCGCTCCGCCCGGGTCGCTGGCGCCGAGGCAGCCGAAGCGCTCCATGCGGTGCGGGCTGGTCTTGATGAGCAGCGCCCCGATGAGGGCGGCGACGGTGAGCACCCCGACGAAGAGCCGGGTGGGGGCGCCGGCGGTCCACAGCAGTCCGAAGAGGATCGCCGTGAGAATGATCGCCGTGCCCATGTCACCGCCCAGCATGATGAGACCGAGCAGCAGGAACGTTCCGGGGACCAGCGGCACCAGCATGTGCTTCCACTGCGTCAGCAGCTTCATGTCCTGTTTGCGGGCGAGCAGATCGGCTCCCCACAGGATCAGCGCCAGCTTGCCGAACTCGCTGGGCTGGAGCATGAACGGTCCGCCCAGCGAGATCCAGTTCTGGTTGCCGCCGACCGAGACCCCTATCCCGGGCACCTGGACGAGCACCATCAGGAAGATCGCCCCGACCAGGATCGGATAGGCGAGCGCCCGGTGCAGCTTCACCGGCATCCGGGAGGCCGCCAGGAGCAGCCCGGCGCCCAGCAGCGCCGCGAAGAACTGCTTGCGGAAGAAGTACGAGGGCGCCAGGTCGTAGCGCAGCGCCGTGATCATCGAGGCCGAGTAGACCATCACCAGGCCGAGGGCGGTGATGAGCAGTCCGGCGCCGACGATCACGTAGTACGCCGTGAGCGGCCGGTCCCAGGCCCTGCGGGCCCGCTCGGGCAGCCCGCGCAGCCCGCCCCGGCGTGGCTTCCTCGGCGCCGCGGGGGCGCGGCCGCCGCCGCGTACGGCGGACGGCCTGCGCGGCCCGGCGGTTCTGCTCGGCATGGTCGCTGTCCCCTCCAGTCGTGCCCGGCTCGGCCGGACCCCCTTGCTGGTCAGGTCAGGCGCGCCCGGTCGAGGCGAGGGCGCGGACGGCGTCCGCGAAGGCCTCGCCCCGCTTGTTGTAGTTGGTGAACATGTCCATCGAGGCACACGCCGGGGCCAGCAGGACCGTGTCCCCCGGCCGGGCGAGCGAGGCCGCCTCCCGGACCGCCGCGGACATCGCCCCAGTGTCGGTCCGGTCGAGGTCCACCACCGGGACCTCGGGGGCGTGTCGTGCCAGCGCTTCCCGGATCAGCGCCCGGTCCTGGCCGATCAGCACCACCCCGCGCAGCCGCTTCGCCGCGTCGCGCACGAGCTCGTCGAACTCGGCGCCCTTGGCGAGGCCGCCGGCGATCCAGACGATCGGGTCGTAGGCCGCCAACGAGGCTTCCGCGGCGTGCGTGTTGGTCGCCTTGGAGTCGTCGACGTAGACGACGCCGTCGATCTCCTCGACCAGTTCGATGCGGTGCGGGTCGGGCCGGAAGGCCCGCAGTCCGTCCCGTACGGCCTTCGGCTCGACGCCGAAGGCACGGGCCAGGGCGGCTGCCGCCAGGGCGTTGGCGATGTTGTGCGGGGCCGGCGGCTGGACGTCGGAGACCTCCGCCAGCTCCTGGGCGTTCTTGTGCCGGTTCTCCACGAAGGCCCGGTCGACGAGGAGGTCCTCGACGACGCCGAGCTGGGAGGGGCCGGGGGTGCCGAGGGTGAAGCCGATGGCCCGGCAGCCCTCCTCGACGTCGGCCTCGACGACCAGGTCCTCGGTCGCCTTGTCCGCCACGTTGTAGACGCAGGCGACCTGGTTGCCCTCGTAGATCCGGCCCTTGTCGGCGGTGTACGCCTCCATCGAGCCGTGCCAGTCCAGGTGGTCGGGCGCCAGG
This sequence comes from Streptomyces sp. NPDC020422, assembly GCF_044386705.1. NCBI lineage: Bacteria > Bacillati > Actinomycetota > Actinomycetes > Kitasatosporales > Streptomycetaceae > Streptomyces > Streptomyces sp. NPDC020422. The sequence continues at coordinate 306,105 of NZ_JBIRVJ010000008.1, forward strand.
TTGAGCACGGCGGCCGAGTGGGCGCGCAGCGAGGGCGCCCAGTGCAGCTGGTAGCTGGAGAGCTCCACGGCGAGCACGTCGTACTCCTCGTCGCCGAGGACGGCGTCGAGGAGCGAGACGCCGATGTTGCCGACGGCGGCGGTTCGCAGGCCGGCCGCCTCCAGGATGGAGGCGAGCATCCGCACGGTCGTGGTCTTGCCGTTGGTGCCGGTGACGGCGAGCCAGGGCGCTGCGTCCTCGCCGCGCAGCCGCCAGGCCAGCTCGACGTCGCCCCAGATCTCCACGCCCGCCTCGGCGGCGGCCAGGAACAGCGGCTTGTCGGGCTTCCAGCCCGGGGCGGTGACGATGAGCTCGGTGCCGGGCGGCAGGGTCGCCCCGTCGCCGAGGCGGACGGTGATCCCCTCCGCCTCCAGCTCCGCGGCCTGCGCCCGGGAGCGCTCGTCGTCGCCGTCGTTGACGACCGTGACGACCGCGCCCAGGCCGTGCAGGACGCGGGCGGCGGGGATGCCGCTCACGCCGAGCCCGGCGACGGTGACGTGCTTGCCCTGCCAGTCCAGCTCGCTCACTTTTCGGATGCCCATCCCGCGTAGAAGAGGCCCAGGCCCACGATCACGCACATGCCCTGGATGATCCAGAAGCGGACGACGACCAGGACTTCCGACCACCCCTTGAGTTCGAAGTGGTGCTGGAGCGGTGCCATCCGGAAGACGCGCTTGCCGGTCATCTTGAACGAGCCGACCTGGATGACCACGGACATGGTGATCATCACGAAGAGGCCGCCGAGCAGGGCCAGCAGCAGCTCCGTACGGGAGCAGATGGCGAGACCGGCCAGCGCGCCGCCGAGGGCCAGCGAGCCGGTGTCACCCATGAAGATCTTGGCGGGCGAGGTGTTCCACCACAGGAAGCCGAAGCAGGCGCCCATCAGCGCGGAGGCCACGACCGCGAGGTCGAGCGGGTCGCGCACCTCGAAGCAGGCGTTCGGGTTGGTGAGGTCCATCGCGTTGGCGCAGGACTCCTGGAACTGCCACAGCCCGATGAAGGTGTACGCGCCGAAGACCATCACCGACGCGCCGGTGGCCAGGCCGTCCAGACCGTCCGTCAGGTTCACGCCGTTGGACATGGCCAGGATCATGAAGAGCGCCCAGACCACGAACAGCACCGGTCCGATGGACCAGCCGAAGTCGGTGATGAAGGAGAGCTTCGTGGAGGCCGGGGTCTGCCCGCGCAGGTCCGCGAACTGCAGCGAGAGCACGGCGAAGGCGATGCCGACGATGAGCTGGCCGGCCATCTTCGCCTTGGCCCGCAGACCCAGCGAACGCTGCTTGACGATCTTGATGTAGTCGTCGAGGAAGCCGACCAGACCCATACCGGCCATCAGGAACAGCACCAGGACGCCCGAGTACGTCGGGTCCTCGCCGGTGATGACCTTGGCCAGGGCGTACGCGATGAGCGTCGCCAGGATGAAGGAGATGCCGCCCATGGTGGGCGTGCCCTTCTTCCCGGCGTGGCCGCGCGGGCCGTCGTCGCGGATGAACTGCCCGTATCCCTTGCGGGCCAGCAGCTTGATGAGCAGCGGGGTGCCGATCAGGGTCAGGAAGAGGCCGATGGCCCCCGCGAAGAGGATCTGCCTCATCGGCCGGCGACCTCACCCTCGGCGGTGTTCTCGAGCAGTGCCAGGGCGACCCGCTCCAGACCGACCGACCTGGACGCCTTCACCAGGACGATGTCCCCCGGTCGCAGCTCACTGCGCAACAGGTCGACCGCCGCCTGCGCGTCGGACACGTGCACCGACTCCTCACCCCACGAACCCTCGTTATAGGCGCCCAGTTGCAGCCAGGACGCTTCCCTGTCACCGACCGCCACGAGCTTGCTGACGTTGAGTCGGACGGCGAGCCGCCCGACCGCGTCGTGCTCGGCGAGCGAGTCGTCGCCGAGCTCGGCCATCTTGCCGAGCACCGCCCACGTACGGCACCCCCTGGCCTGTGCGGGCCTGCCCATGGCCGCGAGCGCGCGCAGAGCGGCTCGCATGGACTCGGGGTTCGCGTTGTAGGCGTCGTTGACGATCGTCACGCCGTCCGGACGCTCGGTGACCTCCATGCGCCAGCGGGACAGGGTGCCTGCCTCGGAGAGCGCGGTGGCGATCTCCTCGACGGGCATGCCGACCTCATGGGCGACGGCGGCCGCGGCGAGCGCGTTCGACACGTGGTGCTCACCGTACAGGCGCAAGGTCACGTCGCTGCACCCGGTGGGTGTGTGAAGCCTGAAAGAGGGCTGTCCGTTCTCTGTGAGCCGGACATTCTCGGCGCGTACGGCCGCTTCCTCGGCCTCGCCGAAGAGGACCACGCGCGCCTTGGTGCGGCTCGCCATGGCCCGTACGAGAGGGTCGTCGGCGTTGAGGACGGCGACGCCGCCGTCCTCGGCGGCCGGCAGGGACTCCACGAGCTCGCCCTTGGCCTGGGCGATCTGCTCGCGGCCGCCGAACTCGCCGATGTGCGCGGTTCCGACGTTGAGGACCAGACCGATCCGCGGCGGGGTGAGGCCCGTGAGGTAGCGGATGTGGCCGATTCCGCGCGCTCCCATCTCCAGGACGAGGTGCCGGGTGGCGGCGTCGGCCTTCAGCGCGGTCAGCGGCAGGCCGATCTCGTTGTTGAGGGAGCCCGGCGTCCACACGGTCGGCGCATGACGCTCCAGGACCTGGGCGATCAGGTCCTTGGTGGAGGTCTTGCCGGCCGAGCCGGTGAGCGCGACGACATCGGTGCCGAGGCGCTCGACGACCGCGCGGGCCAACGCGCCGAGCGCGGCCTGGACATCGGCGACGACGATCGTGGGCACGCCGACGGGCCGGGCGGCGAGCACCGCCGCCGCGCCCGCCTGGACGGCGCGCTCCGCGTAGTCGTGGCCGTCGACGCGCTCGCCGGCGAAGGCGGCGAAGAGGCTGCCGGGAGTCACCTCGCGGGAGTCGATGACGACGGGACCGGTGACCTGGACGGACTGATCCGGTATGTCGTGCGGCTGCCCGCCGACGATTGCGGCGATCTCGGCGAGGGAGAGGGCGATCACTGCTTCATCCCTGACTGTTCTCGTGACGGTGTTCGGCCTGCTGGCTGCTGCGCGCCAGGACCGCTTCGCGCAGCACCTGGCGGTCGTCGAAGGGGCGGACCACTCCGGCGGCCTCCTGGCCCTGCTCGTGGCCCTTGCCCGCGACCAGGACGGTGTCGCCGGGCTGGGCCCGGGCCACCGCGGCCGCGATGGCGGCCGCCCGGTCGGCGTCCACGAGGACCTCGCCGCGCTCGGCGGCGGGGACCTCGGCGGCGCCCGCGAGCATCGCGGTGAGGATCGCGAGCGGGTCCTCGGAGCGCGGGTTGTCGGAGGTGAGGACGGCGGTGTCGGCGAGCCGGGCCGCGGCGGCGCCCATCGGGCCGCGCTTGGTGGTGTCGCGGTCGCCGCCGCAGCCGATGACGACGTGCAGCTTGCCCCGGGTCACCTCGCGCAGCGAGCGCAGGACCGATTCGACGGCGTCGGTCTTGTGCGCGTAGTCGACGACCGCGAGGTACGGCTGGCCGGCGTCGACCCGCTCCAGGCGCCCGGGGACGCCGGGGACGGCGGCGACGCCGTCGGCGGCGGTCTGCGGGTCGATCCCGGCGGTGGCGAGGGTGACGATCGCGGCGAGGGTGTTGGCGACGTTGAACGGGCCGGGCAGCGGGGCGGTGGCCGAAACGCGCTGCCCGTCCGGGCCGAGGACGGTGAAGGTCGAGTCGGCGGGGCCGGTGACGACGTCCTGGGCGCGCCAGTCGGCGTCCGGGTCGCCGGCGGCGGAGAAGGTGACGACCGGGACGCCCGCCTCCTTGGAGAGCCGGCGGCCGTAGGCGTCGTCGAGGTTCACCACGCCGCGTTTGCTGCGCTCGGGGGTGAAGAGCCGCGCCTTGGCCTGGAAGTAGTCCTCCATGTCGGAGTGGAACTCCATGTGCTCCGGGCTCAGGTTGTTGAAGACGGCGACGTCGAAGACGCAGCCGTCGACCCGGCCGAGCACGAGGGCGTGGCTGGAGACCTCCATGGCGACCGCCTCGACCCCGCGCTCGCGCATGACCGCGAAGAGGGCCTGGAGGTCGGTGGCCTCGGGGGTGGTGCGCTCGGACTTGATGCGCTCGTCGCCGATGCGCATCTCGACCGTGCCGACCAGGCCGGTGGCCTTGCCCGCGCCGCGCAGTCCGCCCTCGACGAGGTAGGCGGTGGTGGTCTTGCCGGAGGTGCCGGTGATGCCGATCTGCAGCAGGTCCGCGCCGGGCCGCCCGTAGATCTCGGCGGCGAGCTCGCCCATCCGGCCGCGCGGGTCCTCGGCGACCAGGACCGGCAGGCCGGTCGCGGCGGCCCGTTCGGCGCCGGACGGGTCGGTCAGGATCGCGGCGGCGCCGAGCTCGGCGGCCTGGGCGACGAAGTCGGCCCCGTGCATCCGGGCGCCGGGCAGGGCCGCGTACACGTCACCGGGGCGCACCGCCCGGGAGTCGTGCGTGATGCCCGAGACCTCCGTGGCGCCGGTGGCGGCGGGGGTCCCGGTGCCCAGCCGTGCGGCGAGCTCGCCCAGGGGTGTCGGGCGCAGCCGCTCCGGACGGGGCGGGGTGGTTCGGTACTGATCAGCGTGTGGCACGGCGGTGAGCGTACCGGGCGCACCGGCCGAGGGGCTAAATGAGGCCATGGCGTCGCCGGAGTTCGATTTCCGGTTCCCGGAACGGGGGGTGATCGTGGTCACTGGTGCTCCCGGAGTGTCACGGGGTCGGTTTGAACGTCACGGGCAGTCGGGCGGGCCCGCTGCCGGTGGGGGCGACATGGAGGGTCTTGAGGGCGAACTCCATGACCTTCTTGTAGATGGGTCCGCAGATCTGGCCGCCGAAGTAGCTGCCCTTGGTGGGGTTCTGGATCGCGCAGTAGACGGCGATCCGGGGCTCGTCGGCGGGGGCGAAGCCGGCGAAGGAGGCGGTGTAGCCCTTGTAGCGGCCGAGTTCGGGGTCGACGCGGTTGGCGGTGCCGGTCTTGCCCGCGACCCGGTAGCCGGGGATGGCCGCCTTGTTGCCGGTGCCCTCTTCGTCGTCGACGACGGACTCCAGCATCTGCGCGAGGGTCTTGGCGGTCTTCTCGCTGACCACCCGGCTCTCCTTGGGCGCGGGCGCCGGGGTGAAGCGTCCGTCGGGGCCCTTGGTGCCGCGTACCAGGGTCGGCTCGATCCGCACGCCTCCGTTGGCGATGGTCTGGTAGACGGAGCTGGCCTGCATGGCGCTGAGCGAGAGGCCCTGGCCGAAGGGGATCGTGTACTGCTGCGAGGTCGACCAGTCCTCCGGCTTGGCGAGGATGCCGGGGGTCTCGCCGGGGAAGTCGAGTCCGGTGGGGCTGCCGACGCCGAACTTGCGCAGATAGCCGTACAGCACCCGGTTGGCCTCGGCCTGGTCCTTGCCGAGTTGGCCGGTGGCGAGGATGGTGCCGATGTTGCTGGACTTGGCCAGGACGCCGTTGAGGGTCAGGTACCAGGTCTCGTGGTCGATGTCGTCGCCGAAGAGCCGGTCGCCGCGGTGCAGCCGGTTGGGCACGGTGACCCGGGTCCCGGGGGTGGCGACGCCCTCCTCCAGGACGGCGGCCATGGACATCACCTTGGCGGTCGAGCCGGGCTCGTAGGCGTCCTGGAGGGCCGCGTTGCCCATGGCGGTGGCGTTGGCCTGGGAGAGGTCGTTGGGGTCGAAGCCGGGGGCGTTGGCCATGGCGAGGACCTCGCCGGTCCTGGTGTCCTGCACGACGACGTAGCCGCGGTCTGCCTTGGACTTCCTGACCTGGTCGGTGATGGCCTGCTGGGCGGCCCACTGGATGTCCCGGTCGATGGTCAGCTCGATGTCCGAGCCGGGCACGGCCGGGGTGCCCTGGGAGCCCGCGGTGGGCACCCGGCGCCCGCCGGACTGGGCGTACCTGATCTTGCCGTCCTTGCCGGCCAGGTCCTTGTCGAGCATGGACTCCACGCCGCCGGCGCCGCGGCCCTCGGCGTTGACGTAGCCCAGTATCCCGGCGGCGAGTTCGCCGTTGGGGTACACGCGCTTGGTGCTGGGCTCGCTGAGGATGCCGCCGAGCAGGTTGATCCCGTTGCCGCCCTCGGCCGGCTTCGCCTTCTGCTCGTAGACCTTCTTGAGGTCCTTGATCTGGTTCCAGACCTGCGGGGTCTGCTTGCGGGCGAGCAGGGTGTAGCGGGACCTGGGGGTGCGCAGCTTCTTCGCCAGCTCCGCGGGCTCCTTGCCGAGGATCGGGGCGAGGAGGGCGGCGGCCTGCTCGGGGGCGTCCTGGACCTTGGACTCCTCGGGCGTGAAGAGCTTGGGGTCGGCGGTGATGTCGTACGCGTCGACGCTCGCGGCCAGGGCGACGCCGGAGCGGTCGGTGATCTCGCCGCGGTCCGCGGAGAGCGTGTACTCCTGGTAGCGGTGCTTCTCGGCCTTGGCCGCGTACGCGCTGGCGTCCACGGCCTGGACCTGGAGCAGCCGCACCACGAAGACCAGCATGACCAGGGTCAGGCCCAGGGAGACCAGGCGCAGGCGCGGCTTGGGGCTGCCCAGTCGGATCGTGCGCGGCCTGGCCGGGGGCCGGGCCGCGGGGCGCCGGGCCTGCGCGGGCCGCGGTGCGGGGCGGCCGGAGGCGGCGGGGCGGGGGCGAGCGGGCCGCGCGGGGCCGGGGACACGGCGGCGCGGGGGCTCCTTGGAGGGCACGGGGTCACCTGCCGGAGGTCGTGGGGGCGGTCGCGGTGGTCTTCGGCGTGTCGGGGGTCTTCGTCGCGGGCGGCTTCGGCGTTTCGCCCGGCTTCGAGGGCTCGCCGGTCGTCGCGGTCCGGCCCCCGGGCGGCGGCGCGCCGGGCGTGCTCCCCGCGGGCGGGGCGGTGGTCGGCGTCGGTTTCGGGGTGGGCTTCGGGGAGGCGGCCTCGGAGGGCACGCCGCGGACCTTGCCGTCGGGGTCGAGGAAGACGGGGCTGCCGCCGGGCACCATGCCGAGCTCCCGGGCGCGCCGCTCCAGCGCGTCGGGCGCGGAGCTGTCGTCCACGTCCCGCTGGAGGGCCTGTTCCTCGTCGGTGAGCTCGGTGGTCTTCTTCTTGAGCTCGCTCAGCTCGAAGGAGCCCTGGTTGAGGGCGGAGTTGAGCAGCAGCAGGGTGATCAGACCGCCGCCGAGGAGCAGCACCACGAGCAGGACGAAGGGGGTGCGGGCCGCGCTGCTCGGCCCGGAGGGCATCAGCCGTCCGAGCCGTGCGGCCCGCCCTTTGAGGGGCCCCGGTTTCGTCATCGTGCCGCCTTGTCCGCTTCTCCGCCCGCGGGGTGCGCCCCCGCGGGCGTCGTCGCCGGCCGCGGCCCGGTGGCCTCGCGCGCTCCCCCGGCTGCCGCCGGGAGGTTTCCCCGGCTCACGAGGGCTCGTCCTCCCTGATCCGCTGCGCGGCCCGCAGCCGGGCCGGCGCCGCGCGGCGGTTCTCCGCGATCTCCTCCTCGGTGGGGAGCTCGGCGCCCCGGGTGAGGAGCTTGAGGCGGGGCTGGTACTGCTCCGGGACGACCGGGAGGCCGGGCGGGGCGGTGTTGGCGGCGCCCGCCGCGAACACCTGCTTGACCAGCCGGTCCTCCAGCGAGTGGTACGACAGGACGGCGATCCGGCCGCCGACGGCGAGGGCCTTCACGGCCGCCGGGATCGCCCGCTCCAGGACCGAGAGCTCCCCGTTGACCTCGATGCGCAGGGCCTGGAAGGTGCGCTTGGCGGGGTTGCCGCCGGTGCGCTTGGCGGCCTGCGGCAGGGCGTCGCGGATCAGCTCGACCAGCCGGGCGCTGTTGCTGAAGGGCTCCTTCTCGCGCTCGCGCACGATCGCGGAGACGATCCGCTTGGCCTGCTTCTCCTCGCCGTACGCGCGCAGGATGCGAACCAGCTCGCCGGCCGGGTAGGTGTTGAGGACCTCGGCCGCGCTGATGCCGGTCGTCTGGTCCATGCGCATGTCGAGCGGGGCGTCCTGCGCGTAGGCGAAGCCGCGGTCGGCCTCGTCCAGCTGCATGGAGGAGACGCCCAGGTCGAACAGGATGCCGTCGACCTTGGGGATGCCGAGCCGCTCCAGGACCTCGGGCAGCTCGTCGTAGACGGCGTGGACGAGGGTCGTGCGCTCCCCGTAGGGGGCGAGCCGCTCGCCGGAGAGGCGCAGCGCCTCCTTGTCGCGGTCGAGGGCGACCAGGCGTGCTTCGGGGAAGCGTCGCAGCAGGGCCTCGCTGTGGCCGCCGAGGCCGAGGGTGCAGTCGACGACGACCGCGCCGGGGCGCTCCAGGGCAGGGGCCAACATGTCCAGGCACCGCTGGAGCATCACCGGGACGTGTCGGTCGTTGCTCAATGCGCCCTCTCAGATCCGGCGGAGACAGGTACCACCGGCGAGCGGGAGGAGGCCGAGCCGCAGGTACCGCCGCACATACAGGGGAGAAACGGCGAAAATCGCTCGATGTCTCCGTGAACTTCGCGTCACTTTAGTCCACTGGACCGGTCGGTCAACCAACCGGCTGGCGCGTCGCGCGCCCCGGACGCCGCTCCCCGTACCCCGGGTCGGCTCACCCGAACGGCCCTCGGCGCCGCACGGCCTGTGGGTTGCCTCACAACAAGGTTCATTGACGCTCTTTGTCCGCTCTCACAGCGGGCCCGGACAGTCGGTGACCGTTAACGTCGGAGACATGTCGACCTCTGCGCACCCCTCCGCCGAAGCCATATCCGCCGACGGTGCGGTCACCGACCGCCTCGTCGAGGCCAACGCGCGTTACGCCGCCGACTTCACCGACCCCGGAATGGACGCGCGCCCCGTGCTGCACGTCGCCGTGGTCGCCTGCATGGACGCCCGACTCGACCTGCACGCCGCGCTCGGCCTCCAGCTGGGCGACTGCCACACCATCCGCAACGCGGGCGGTGTGGTCACGGACGACGTGATCCGTTCCCTCACCATCAGCCAGCGGGCGCTCGGCACCCGCAGCGTGATGCTGGTGCACCACACCAACTGCGGTCTCGAGTCGCTGACCGAGGACTTCCGGCACGAGCTGGAGGACGAGGTCGGCCAGCGTCCGGCCTGGGCCGTGGAGGCCTTCCGCGACGTCGACCAGGACGTGCGTCAGTCGATGCAGCGGGTGCGCACCTCCCCGTTCCTGCTGCACACCGATGACGTGCGGGGCTTCGTCTTCGATGTGACGACCGGTCTGCTGCGGGAGATCAGCCCCGCCTGAGGCGGGAGATCACCTCGGCGTAACACGGCAAATCCCGGCAATTCGCCCGCAGTTATCCACAGGGCGGCCGTCGGCAAGTGACACGACCCGGTCACGGCAACAACAATGCACGGGTGACACCCCCCGGACCTGCTCCGGGGGCAGGTGTCGGTGCTGCCGAAAGGGCCGAGGAGGGCCGGGTGACGACCTATGACGATCGAGCGAGCCTCACTGATCTGACCACCACAGCGGAGCGGGTGCGCAGGTCGGTGGAAGGCGTGATCGAGGGCAAGCCCGAGGTCGTACGGCTTGCGCTGACCGTGCTGCTCGCCGAGGGACACCTCCTCATCGAGGACGTGCCCGGCGTGGGCAAGACGATGCTCGCCAAGACGCTGGCGCGGTCCATCGACTGCTCGGTCCGCCGTATCCAGTTCACGCCCGACCTGCTGCCGTCGGACATCACCGGCGTGTCGATCTTCGACCAGCAGCGACGCGAGTTCGAGTTCAAGCCAGGCGCGATCTTCGCCCAGATCGTGATCGGCGACGAGATCAACCGGGCCTCCCCCAAGACCCAGTCCGCGCTCCTGGAGTCCATGGAGGAGCGCCAGGTCACGGTCGACGGCCAGACCTACGAGCTGCCCAGCCCGTTCATGGTCGTCGCCACCCAGAACCCGGTCGAGATGGAGGGCACCTACCCGCTGCCCGAGGCCCAGCGCGACCGCTTCATGGCCCGGGTCTCCATCGGGTACCCGAGCGCCGAGGCCGAGTTCCAGATGCTCGACGTGCACGGCTCGGTCTCCCCGCTGGACGACCTCCAGCCCGTGGCCCACGCCCATGACGTGACCAAGCTGATCGACGCCGTGCGCGGGGTGCACGTCGCCGACGCCGTCCGCCGGTACGCGGTGGACATCGTGGCGGCCACCCGCACCCACCCGGACCTCAGACTCGGCGCGTCCCCGCGCGCCACGCTCCATCTGCTGCGGGCCGCCAAGGCCTCCGCCGCGCTCAGCGGCCGGGAGTACGTGCTGCCCGACGACCTCCAGGCGCTCGCCGCCCCGGTGCTCGCCCACCGCCTGCTGCCCACCGCGCAGGCCCAGCTCAACCGGCGCACCGCCGAGCAGGTCGTGCTCGACATCCTCCAGCGCACCCCCGTCCCGGCCGCCGCACCGCCCGCGACGCCCGCCGGACCGCTCTACGGCCGGCAGCAGCCCGGGGCCCCGCGGCTGTGATGACCACCGCCGCCGCCCAGGAGGGACACGCTCCCCCGGCGGCCCGGGACGGCGACGACCGCGGCGGCCTGCGGGCCGCCCTGTCCGGGCTCACCACCCGCGGCAGGTCCTTCCTCGCCGCCGGGATCGCCGCCGGCGTCTGCGCCTATGTGCTCGGCCAGGGCGACCTGCTGCGCGTCGGCCTGCTGCTCGCCGTGCTGCCGCTGGTCTGCGTCGTCGTGCTCCACCGCACCCGCTACCGGGTCGCGGGCAGCCGCCGGCTCTCCCCGCACCGGGTCGAGACCGGCATGGAGGCCCGGGTCCATCTGCGCATGGACAACGTCTCCCGGCTGCCCACCGGGCTGCTGATGCTCCAGGACCACGTGCCGTACATGCTCGGCCCGCGCCCCCGCTTCGTGCTCGACCGCGTCGAGGCCGGCGGCCGCCGCGAGGTGTCCTACCGGGTCCGCTCCGACCTGCGCGGCCGCTTTCCGCTCGGCCCGCTGCAGCTGCGGCTCACCGACCCCTTCGGCATGTGCGAGCTGACCCGCTCCTTCAGCGCGTACGACACGCTCACCGTCATCCCCCGCACCGAACCGCTGCCGCCGGTGAAGCTGGCCGGCGAGTCCTCGGGGTACGGGGAGGGCCGGCAGCGTGCGCTCGCGCTCGCCGGGGACGACGACATCATCCCGCGCGCCTACCGGCACGGCGACGACCTGCGCCGGGTGCACTGGCGCTCCACCGCGCGCTACGGCGAGCTGATGGTCCGCCGCGAGGAGCAGCCGCAGCGCGCCCGCTGCACCGTGCTCCTCGACACCCGCCGGATCGCCTACGAGGGCGGCGGACCCGACTCGGCCTTCGAATGGGCCGTCTCCGGAGCCGCCTCCGTCCTCACCCACATGCTGGAGCGTGGCTATTCGGTGCGGCTGCTCACCGACACCGGGAGCGTCGTGCCCGGTGACGGCACCGACGGCTTCGCCTCCTCCGGGCAGAACGCGGCGGAGGCCGCCGGACTGCTGATGGACACCCTCGCGGTCGTCGACCACTCCGACGGAGCCGGTCTCTCCCGCGCGTACGACGTGCTGCGCGGCGGCCACGAGGGCCTCCTGGTCGCCTTCGTCGGCGATCTCGACGAGGAGCAGGCGGCACTCGCCGGGCGGATGCGGCAGCGCGGCGGCGCCGCGGTCGCCTTCGTGCTCGACTCCGGCACCTGGCTCACCGGCGGCACCGTCACCGGGGCGGTCGACGACCGGGTGCGGCGCCTTCGGGAGGCCGGCTGGAACGCCGTCGCCGTGCCCCCGGGCACCCGCCTCGCCCAGCTCTGGCAGCAGGCCGGCGGAACACAGGACCAGGCCCCCGCGGCCGACACGTACGGAGGTTGGTCATGAGCGGGCGCGCGCGGCTGACGCTCGCGGCCTTCGGCGCGACGCTCCTGGCGTCGGCCGCGATGCTGCCGCTGGTGAAGCCGGCGACCTGGATCTTCACCGCGGCCATCCTGCTGGGCCTGCAGAGCGGGGTCGGCACCCTGACCCGGCGGGTGCCGCTGGCCAGGCCGCTGACGATCGCCGCCCAGGCGCTGGTCACCCTGCTCGTGCTCACCGTGGTCTTCGTCCGCGAGCAGGCGGTCCTCGGCGTGCTGCCGGGACCCGAGGCCTTCGCCTCCCTCGGCACCCTCTTCCAGCAGGGCGTGGACGACGTCGGGACGTACGCGATCCCCGCGCCCGACACCGCCGGCATCCGACTGCTGCTGGTCTGCGGCGTGGCGGCGGTCGGACTCCTCGTGGACGCCCTCGCGGTGACCTTCCGCAGCGCCGCCCCGGCGGGACTGCCCCTGCTCGCCCTGTACTCGGTGGCCGCGGGCCTCTCCGGGGGCGGCGCGGGCGGCCTGTACTTCCTGCTGGCCGCCGCCGGCTATCTGCTCCTCCTCCTGGCCGAGGGCCGGGACAGGCTCTCGGCGTGGGGGCGGGTCTTCGGCGGCGCGAACCGCTCGGGCCGGCCCGGATCGGTCGCCGGGGGGAGCGGTCACGCCTTCGCCCCGGTGCGCACCGGCCGGCGGATCGGCGCGGTCGCGCTGGGCATCGCGCTGGTCGTGCCGTTCGCCCTGCCCGGGCTGAGCGGCGGGATCTTCGGCGGCACCGGCAAGGGCGAGGGCTCCGGCGGCAAGGGCGGCACCATCTCGGCGGTCAACCCGCTGGTCTCCCTCCAGAACGACCTGCGCCAGCCCGACGACCGCGAGGTGCTGCGCTACCGGACCAACGCACGGAACACGGACGGGATGTACCTGCGGCTGGTCGCGCTCGACCAGTTCGACGGGACGGCGTGGAAGTCCTCGGTCCGTCCCATCCAGGACGTGCCCGGCCTGCTGCCCTGGCCGGACGGCCTGGCACAGGACGTCACCACCGCCGAGGTCACCAGCAACTTCGTCGCCTCCACGGCGTACGAGCAGAAGTGGCTGCCGATGCCCTACCCGGCGCTGCGGATCTCCATCGCCGGCAGCTGGCGGTACGAGCCGGCCGGGCGGATGCTCGTCGGGGACAGCGGGCAGAACACCAAGGGCGCCCGCTACTCGGTGACCAGCCTGGACATCCGGCCCACCGCCGAGCAGCTGGCCGCGGCCCCGGCCGCGCCGGACAAGCTGCGCCGCGAGTACACCAAGGTGCCGGCCTCGCTTCCGGCGGACGTGAAGTCGACGGCCCTGTCGGTCACCCGCGGGGCGCGCAACGACTACGAGCGGGCGGTGAAGCTCCAGGACTGGTTCGCCGAGAACGGCGGCTTCCGCTACGACGTCGAGGTCGACTCCGGCACCGGGGTCCAGGCGATCTCCCGCTTCCTGAAGGACAAGGAGGGCTTCTGCGTCCACTTCTCCTTCTCGATGGCGGCGATGGCCCGCTCCCTGGGCATCCCGGCCCGGGTGGCGGTCGGCTTCATGCCGGGCACTCCGCAGCCCGACGGCTCCCTCTCGGTCGGCATACGGGACGCGCACGCGTGGCCCGAGCTGTACTTCGAGGGGGCCGGCTGGACCCGCTTCGAGCCGACGCCTTCGCGTGGCACGGTGCCGGAGTACACCCGGGAGCGGTCCGCGGGCGGCGCGGCGACGCCGACGGCCCAGCCCTCGGCCGGGGCCTCGGCCCAGCCCTCGGCCGTGCCGAGCGCCTCGGAGAGCTGCCCGCCGCAGTTGCGCCGACTGGGTGAGTGCGGGCCGGACAAGGCGGCGGCCGGCGCGACGTCGGACGACTCGGGCATCCCGCCCCTCCAGCTCACCCTGCTGTCCCTGGCCGTTCTCCTCCTCCTGGCCGTCCCCCTGCTCCCCCTGCTGTGGCGCACCCGCCTCCGGGCGCGGCGGCTCGGTCCGGCGGGCGATCCGGTGACGCGGATCCTCTCGGTCTGGGCGGAGATCAACGACACGGCCTGGGACTACGGGGTGGCCCCGGACGACTCGCAGACGCCGCGGAGAGCGGCGGCGCGGCTGGTCCGTCTGGGGGAGCTGCCCGCGGACGCGGGGGATGCGGTGCATCGGGTGGCGCGGGCGGTGGAGCAGGCGCTGTACGCGCCGCGGCCGCAGCCGACGACGGGGCTCACCGAGCTGGCCGGCGTGATCCGTCGCGGCTTCCACGCGTCGGCCTCCCGGCGGACCCGCCTGCGTGCCCTCCTCCTCCCGAGGTCGGGCGCCCGAGCCGTCTGGACCTGCCGCGAACGGGCCCAGTCCCTCCGCGACACCTGCACCTCCCGAGCCCGCGCCCTCCTCCCGACCCGAACCCCCCGAAACACGACCTGAACGGGGGGCGCCGCGCACCCGTGGGACCGCCGCGCCCGCGCCGCGTCGGGCCCGCCTCCGCCCGCGGAGTGCGCCGCGCCGCCCTGCCCGTGCGGGCCGCCGCACCCCTGCCCGTGCGGGCCGCCGCGCCTCGCCCACCCCCGTGTGAGCCGGCCCGCCTTGCCCACCCCCGTGTGGGCAATCGTCCCGCAGGGCGGGACGGGTGGGCACACGGGACGGCGCCCTCAGCGGCGCCTCCGCTCCCCGTGCCTGGGCCCGCACCACGACTGTGCCGTACCTATGGGTGCGGGTCAGGGCGCGGGAGCCTAGGCCCGGCAAAGGGCGCCGTCCGTTGTGCCCACCCGTTCCGCCCCAGCGGAACGAATGCCCACAACGGCGGGCCGCAGGCCCACAACGGGGGCGGGCGCGGCCGGGAGGGTGGGCGCCGCCCCAGCAGAGCGGGGGACCCGCGGCGGGGGCCGGCCGCAGGCCGGGAGTGGGGGCTGCCCCAGCGAAGCGGGGGACCCGCGGCGAGGGCTGGCCGCAGGCCGGGAGTGGGGGCTGCCCCAGCGGAGCGGGGGACCCGCGGCGGGGGCCGGCCGCAGGCCGGGAGGGTGGGGGCTGCCTCAGCGGAACAGGGCGCTGGGCCCACGGATCGGGGTGGATGTGGCTGAGCCCCGCGGGGGTGCCGCGGGGCTCAGAGGGGTTGGGGAGGGGGGTCGGTCAGTGGTGGCCGCCGCCCTGCTGCTCGTCGCGGCGGCGCTGCCACCGCTCCTCGATCCGGTTCATCATCGAGCGTCGCTGACGGGCCTGCCGCCCGCCCCCGACCGACCGAGCCTGCTCGCCCGGCTTGGGCGCCTTGCGCCAACCGGTGACCGCCAGGACCGCACAGCCCAGCATGATGAGGAAGCCCACCACACTGAGCGGCCAGATCTGCGGAGCGATCATTCCGGCCATGAGGAGCGCGATACCCACCAGGAAGCCGGCGACTGCCTGGTAGACCCGTCGCCGGGTGTACGTACGCAGCCCGCTTCCCTCGAGCGCTGTCGCGAACTTGGGATCTTCGGCGTACAGCGCTCGCTCCATCTGCTCGAGCATTCGCTGCTCGTGCTCCGAGAGCGGCACGGAGTCCTCCTAGTCGTCGGTCGCGGGGGCGACCGGTTTGCGGCCCTTTCAGGATAGGCAGGGAATCGCCCCCGTGAAACCCGCCCTCAATGCCAAATCGCCAATCCGGGCCGCCATGCGGATCGGATGCTGAGGCCTTGATTCCCCAGCCCCCTGCCCGTCATGCCGGATCGTGTCTCCCGATCATACGGGGACAAGTCCCCGAACGGGCGGGCTGTGGCCTACTCCATCTGCGGTTGCGTCGCTGCTCAGCAGGTGCGACGGCGCCACCGGGGCGTGGGGCCCCGGGGCGCGGCCGCCCGGGTGTCAGGCGCGCTTGTCGCCCAGGACGTGCAGCTGGGTGGCGATGGCCTGGAAGGACGGCAGCTCCGCCGCCGCGGCCTCCAGCCTGAGCAGCGCCTCGGCGGCGCCGGGCTCGGTGTCGACCAGGGCTCCGGGGACCAGGTCGGCGAAGACCCGCACGCCGTGCACGGCGCCGACCTCGAGGCCGGCGGACTCGGAGAGCTCGGTGAGCTGCTCGGCGGTGAAGCGCCGCGGCACCGGGTCGCCCTCGCCCCAGCGGCCGGCCGGGTCGCCCAGCGCGTGCCGGGCCTCGGTGAAGTGCCCGGCCAGGGCCCGGGCGAGCACGGCGCCGCCGAGCCCTGCGGCGAGCAGGCTCAGGCTGCCGCCGGCCCGCAGCGCGGCCACCGCGTTGCGCACGCCCTCGGCCGGGTCGTCCACGTACTCCAGGACGCCGTGGCACAGGACGACGTCGAAGCCCTCGCGGTCGACCACGTCGAAGAGGCCGCGGATGTCGCCCTGCACCCCGCGCACCCGGTCGGCGACATCGGCCTCGGCGGCTCGCCGCTCCAGGGCGAAGAGCGCGTTGGGGCTGGGGTCGACGACGGTGACGCGGTGCCCGAGGCGGGCCGCGGGCACCGCGAAGTTCCCGGAGCCGCCGCCCGTGTCGAGGACATCGAGGCTGTCCTTCCCGGTGGCCTTGACCCGGCGGTCGAGGGCGTCTTTGAGGACGTCCCAGACGACGGCGGTGCGCAGGGAGGCGCGCGACGGGCGCGAGGTCGCCTCTCGGCCGAAGACAGGGGAAGGGTCCGACACGGTTGCTGACTCCTCGGTGACGGGGACGAACGCCTCCACCCTATGGCCTCGGGCCCGAACTCCTGATCATCCGGCCGTCTCCTCCGCGCCCGGCTGCCGGGGCAGCACCGGCTGGAGCACGAGGAGCCGCTCGACGAGGCCGAGGAACATCTCCGCGTCCCTCAGGAGGTCGTCGGCGTCCCGGCGGCTGGCGGCGCCGGTGATCCCGGCCTCGGCCCTGGCCCGGCGGGCCGCGCCGGAGGCGAACAGGGCGCTCCATTCGGTGAGCTCGGGCGCTATCTCCGGGAGCACCTCCCAGGTGCTGCGGATCCGGGCCCGCCTGCGGGGGTCGCGCTCGGGCCGGCCGCGGGCGGCGAGCACGGCGGCGGCGGTGCGCAGGGCGGCGAGATGGGCGGTGGCGTACCGCTCGTTGGGCACGTCGAGCGCGGCGGCCTCGTCGAGTCCGGACCTGGCCTTGGCGAGCAGGTCGAGGGCGGCGGGCGGGGCCGAGGTGCGGCGCAGGACCGGGTGGACGTCGGACGCGGGTCCGAGCTGGGCGGGGGCGGTGCGCGCGGAGGTGCCGCGCGGGGGTGTGGCTGCGGCGGAGTGGCCGGCCATGACGAGCCTCCTGTCGTCGGGTGACGGCGCTGTGGCCGTATGTGCTCATCGTGCCCGCCCCCACTGACAATCCCGCTGACCTGGGCTTTTGCCAGTTGGGCGACGGAGCGGTAACTTTTTGAACTGACCGGTCAGTTTAAAAGAGTTCCTAGGGGGGATCGTGGACGCGCACCCGGACGAGCCGCACGGCGCCGCCGTCGTCGCGGACGGATACGGCCTGAAGGGCCCGCGCGGCTGGGCCTTCCGCGGCGTCGGCTTCGAGGCCGCACCCGGATCGCTGGTCGCGATCGAGGGTCCTTCCGGCTCCGGCCGCACCTGTCTGCTGCTCGCCCTCACCGGCCGCATGAAGGCCCAGGAGGGCCACGCCGAGGTCGCCGGGCTCCGGATGCCGCGCAAGATGGCCGCGGTTCGGCGGATCAGCGCGCTCGGCCCGGTGCCCGGCGTCAGCGACCTCGAGCCGGCCCTCACCGTCGCCGAGCACCTGCGCGAGCGGGCCCTGCTCCAGCGCCGTTTCGACGGCTCGGTCAGGGCGCTGCTCCGCCGGCCCGCCGAGCGCGCGGCGGCCACCCGGGCGCGGATCGACGAGGCCCTGGCGGCCGCCGGTCTCGACCTCGAGACCCTGCCGAAGGGCGAGCGGACCGCCGTACGGGACCTGGAGCGGCTCGAGGCCCTGCGCCTCTCGCTCGCCCTCGCCCTCATCGGCCGGCCGCGCCTCATCGCGCTGGACGACGCCGACCTGAAGCTGTCGGACACCGACCGCGCCGAGGCCTGGGCCCTGCTCCGGTCCATAGCCGACTCCGGCACCACCGTGCTCGCCGTCTGCAGCGAGGCCCCCGCGGACGCCCTGCGCGTCTCCACGGCGCCCCCGAGGACGGAGAAGAACCCGGAGAGCGCCGAGAACGCGGGGAGCGCGGAGAAGAACGCCGAGGACGCGGCGGGCTCCGAGGCCGCCGAGGACTCCGAGGGCGCCGGGGCCGGGCGGGCGACCGCGGAGTCCGCGCCCGTCGCGGCCGGTGCCGAGGCCGGCACCCGGTCCCAGGCCGACGGCCAGGCCGACGCCCCGGCCGCCGCCGACCGCGCCGACGACACCGAAGACACCATCCAGAAGGGGGAGGCCGATGCGTTCGCCGAGACTGGCCGCGCTTGAGCTGAAGCGGTTCGGCAGGGGGAAGCTGCCGCGTGCCGCGCTCGTCGCGATCCTGCTGCTGCCGCTGCTCTACGGCGCGCTGTACCTGTGGTCCTTCTGGGACCCGTACAGCAGGCTCGACAAGATCCCCGTCGCCCTCGTCAACGAGGACCGCGGCGCCACCGCGGGCGGCAAGAAGATCACCGCGGGCGCCGACATCACCGAGAGCCTGCGCGACAGCGCCGTCTTCGAGTGGCACGAGGTGAGCGACGACGAGGCCCGCGAGGGCGTCGAGGACGGGACGTACTACCTGTCCCTGACCATGCCCTCGGACTTCAGCGAGCGGATCGCCTCCAGCTCCGGCGCCTCCCCCGAGACCGGTGCCCTGAAGGTGCGCACCAACGACGCCAACAACTACATCGTCGGCCAGATCTCCCGGTCGGTCTTCTCCGAGGTGCGCACCGCCGCCTCCACCAAGTCCTCGCGCACCTTCCTGGACAAGATCTTCATCTCCTTCTCCGACATCCACGACGCGACCGCCAAGGCCGCCAAGGGCGCCGGCGACCTCAAGGACGGCGTCGACAAGGCGAAGGCGGGCTCCAAGAGCCTCGCCGACGGCCTGAAGGACGCCAAGAAGGGCAGCGGCGACCTGGCCACGGGCATCAAGAAGCTCGACAAGGGCGCCAAGGACCTGGAGAACGGCTCCCGGAAGGTCGCCAACGGCACCCAGGCGCTCGCGGACAAGGTCAACGGGGAGGCCGCCAAGGTCCGCCCGTACCTGGCGAACAACGGCAAGTCGATCCGCGACACCGCCCGCCTCGTCTCGGACTCCGCCACCGCCGTCCAGCACAACCTGGACGCCCTGGTGCGCCACGCCCCGGCCGCCCGCAGCGCCGCCCACGTGTCCGACGAGGAGTTGGCCGCGCTCTACAAGAAGCGCTGCGAGACCGGTCTGCTGCCGGACGCCAAGGAGTGCGAGGTCCTGAAGAAGGCCTCGGTCACCGCCCATGACGTCGCCACCATCGCCGACGACCTGAACGAGCTCACCAAGGACAGCAAGGGCGACCTGAAGACCCTGCAGACCCGGCTGACCAAGCTCAAGAAGGACGCCGACGAGCTGGCCCGGCGCGCCCCGCACCTGGACGAGGACGTCGAGGGCGCCATCAAGAAGATCAACGAGCTGAACGCGGGCGCCAAGAAGGTCGCCGACGGCGCGGACCGGCTGCACACCGGCCTGAGCAGCGCGCGCACCGGCTCCAACAGCCTCGACACGGGTGTCGGCAAGCTCAAGAAGGGTGCGGGCGAACTCGACGGCGGCCTGTTCAAGCTGGCCGACGGCTCGGGCGAGCTGGCCACCGGTCTCAACGACGGCGTGAAGCAGATCCCCGACTACGACAAGCCCGACCGCGACAAGCGCACCGAGGTCATGGCCGACCCGGTCAAGCTCGCCGCCCAGTCGATGCACAAGGCGCCCAACTACGGCACCGGTCTCGCGCCCTACTTCATCCCGCTCTCCCTCTGGGTCGGCGCGATGGTCGCGTACATGATCATCCAGCCGCTCAACCGGCGGGCCCTGGCCGCCGGCGCCTCCGCCTGGCGGATCGCCCTCGCGGGCTGGCTGCCGGTCGCCGCGATCGGCGTCCTCCAGGTGGGCGCGCTGATGGCGGTGCTCACCTGGGGCCTGGGCCTCGAACCGGCGCGGGCCGGCGGGACCGTCGCCTTCCTCGCCCTGGTGACCTGCTGCTTCGCCGCCATCATCCAGTGGCTGAACGCCAAGTTCGGCGCGGCGGGACGCATCCTGGTGCTCGCGGTGCTGATGCTCCAGCTGACCTCGGCGGGCGGCACGTACCCCGTGCAGACCAGCCCGGGCTTCTTCAACGCCATCCACCCCTACCTGCCGATGACGTACGTGATCGAGGCGCTGCGCCGGCTCATCACGGGCGGCGGCATCGGACCGGTCTGGCAGGCCGTCGCGGTCCTCACCGCCTTCACCGTGGGCGCGCTCGCCCTGACCGCCCTGTCCGCCCGTCAGAAGCAGGTGTGGACGCTCGACCGGCTCCACCCCGAACTGTCGCTCTGAACCTGTGAGAATCGAGCCCATGGACAGCAGCAGCACCAGACGCCAGGCCACGCGCACCAAGCTCTACGAGGCGGCCGTCACGCTCATCGCCGAGCAGGGCTTCTCGGCGACGACGGTCGACGAGATCGCCGAGCGGGCGGGCGTGGCCAAGGGCACGGTCTACTACAACTTCAAGAGCAAGACCGAGCTCTTCGAGGAGCTGCTGCGGCACGGCGTCTCCCTGCTGACCGCCTCCCTGAAGGCGGCGGCCGAGGAGACCGCCGAGCGGGGCGGCAGCCGGGTCGACGCGCTCGACGCGATGATCCGGGCGGGCCTGGTCTTCATCGACCGCTACCCGGCCTTCACCCAGCTGTACGTGGCCGAGCTCTGGCGCACCAACCGGGCCTGGAACTCGACCCTCCTGGTGGTCCGTCAGGAGGCCGTCGCGGTGGTCGAGGGCGTGCTGCGCGAGGGCGTCGAGGCCGGTGAGCTGAGCGACGAGATCGATGTGCAGCTGACGGCGGCGGCGCTGGTCGGGATGGTCCTGGTGGCCGCGCTCGACTGGCAGGCCTTCCAGAGCGAGCGTTCCCTGGACGACGTCCACGCGGCGCTCTCGCGGCTGCTGCACGGCCGCGTGGGCGGCCGCTGACCCAGCCCCGGGCGCCCGGGGAGGAGAGCCGGGAAGCAGGAAGCGCCGGTCCGCGAGGCTCGATCCCCCCGAGCCACGCCGGACCGGCGCTTCCTCCGTACTCCCCCGTACGTCCCCCGTACGCCCCCCGTTTCCCCCGTTTCCCCCGTACGGCAGGTGCGCGGCCCCGTTCCGCAGCCCCGTGCCGGCGGTGCCGGCGCCGCGCCCCTTCCGTGCGTTCCACTCTCCCTTCCGCGCAGGTCACGGCCCATCCGCGCACCTACTCATCTCGCCCCCTAGGTACGGATACTCAGAGCTGGCTACGATCGCGGACGTGTCCGTACTCCCCCTGGTCTTCACCAGCGGCTGGGCGAGCGGGATCAACGCGTACGCGGTGGTCCTGCTGCTCGGTCTCTTCGGCGCGACCGGGCTCTCCGACGAGGTGCCCGAGGCGCTGCAACGACCCGACGTCCTGATCGCCGCGGGCGTGCTGTTCCTGTGCGAGGCGGTGGCGGACAAGATCCCGTACGTCGACTCCGTCTGGGACTCCGTCCACACGGTGATCCGGCCGGTCAGCGGGGCCGTGGTGGCCGCCCTGCTGGCCGGGCAGTCCGGTTCGCTGCCCGAGCTCGCGGCGGGCGCGGTCGGCGGCACGACGGCCCTGATGAGCCACTTCGTCAAGGCCGGCACCCGGATGGCGATCAACACCTCACCGGAGCCCTTCTCCAACATCGGCGTGTCCACGGCGGAGGACCTGGGGGTGGCGGCGGTCATCACCTTCGCCATATTCCATCCGGTCGCCGCGGCCGTGATCGCGGCCGTGCTGCTCGTCCTCGGCCTGGTGATACTGGGCTTCCTGGCCCGCAGCATCCGCCGCTTCCGGCGCCGCCGGGCCCAGCGCCGCGAGGAGCGGCGGCTGGCGGCCGGCCGCGAGCGGCCCCGGGTGCGTCAGGACGGTTCGGAGCATTTCTGAGCGGCCGGATAGGGTCGCCACCATGGCACGGATTGTGGTGATCGGCGCGGGACTCGGCGCCATGGCGGCAGCCGCCCGGCTGGCCGTCGCGGGGCATCGCGTGACGGTGTACGAGAGCGGGGAGACGCACGGGGGCGGGGTCCGCCGCTTCGAGCGGGAGGGCTTCGGCTTCGACACCGGCCCCGGTCTGCTGCACCTCCCGGCGGTCTACCGCGATCTGTTCGTCAAGACCGGCAAGCAGCCGCTGGAGGAGTGCGTCACGCTGACGCAGGTCGATCCGGCGAGCCGTCACGTCTTCGCCGACGGCACCCGCGTCGACCTGCCGAACGCCTCCCGGGCGGGCACGGTCGCCGCCCTGGACGCGGCGCTCGGCGCCGGCGCCGGCGAGCGCTGGGGCGCGTTCATGGTGCGGGCGCGCGAGGCCTGGGACCGCACCCGGCGGCCCCTTCTGGAGGAGCCGCAGCCCGCCGACGCCTCCGTGCTGGGGCGCGAGCCCTACCCGGCGCTCAAGGCGGGTCTGCTGCGCCGCCCGACGACGACGCTGGCCGGGGTCGGCGCCCGCGAGCTGCGCGACCCGCGGCTCGCCGCGCTCCTCGACTCCTACGCCTGGAGCTACGGCTTCGACCCGGCCACCGCCCCCGCCTCGGCGGCCGTGCTGCCGTACATGGAGCAGACCTTCGGCAGCTGGTACGTGGCCGGTGGCATCCGGGCGCTGGCCGACGCGGTGTACGAGCGGTGCCTGCAGCGGCGGGTGGAGTTCGTGTTCGGCGCGCGTGTCGAGGCCGTCGTGGAGAAGGACGGGCGGGCGGCCGGCGTCCGCACCGCGGGCGGCGGGCTCGTCGAGGCGGACCACGTCGTGTCGGGGGCGCCGGTGCCGGTGCTGAGCCGGGACCGGCTGGTGAGCTGGGGCGAGGCGGCGGACCCGGCCCACCAGCCGCCCGCCACCGGCCGGGTGACGGTCTGTCTGGCCCTGCGCGGGGCGCGGGAGGCGGAGGCCGTGCACCGCACGGTGGTGCACACGGCCGACTCCAGCGTCACCGTGCTGCGGCCCGACGACCCGGCGCTGCGGCCTGACGCGTCCCATGAGGCGGTCACGGTCACCGCGACCGTGCGCACGGGGGGCTCGACCGACTGGCGGGCGCACGCCGAGGAGATGGTGCGGGCGGCCGGGCGGGCCGTCCCCGGGCTGGGCGAACGGCTGCTCTGGCAGGAGGTCCGCACCCCGGACGACACCCTGCGCGAGACCGGTGTCGCCGAGGTCCCCGGTCCCGCCCTCGCGGGCGCCCGCGGCACGCTGCTGCCCGCGGCCAACCTCTCGCCGCTGCCCGGTCTCCTTCTCGCCGGTGGCTGGTCCCACCCCGGCGGCGGGCTCGCCCACGCCGGGATGTCCGGCGCCCTCGTCGCCGGTCTGATCGTGGAGGGCGCGGACTTCCGCGGCTCGCAGTGAGGCCCCGGCCCCGGCGCCGTCAGTAGCGGTACTGCTGGTCCTCGCCGTACCCGTAGGTCTGGCCCTGCTGCTGCGGGGGCTCCTCGGTGTCGCGCTGCTGCGGCACCCACACCCCGCCGGGCGGGGTGTCGTAGGTGTACGAGGGCGCGTACGGGTCGGCGTACGGCTGCTGGTAGGTGCCGTACTGCTGCCCGGCGTCGGTGTACGACTGCTGGCCGATGTACGGGTCGGAGTAGGCCGCGTACTGCTGCTGCCCGCCCGTGCCGTAGTCGTAGGCGGGCTGCTGCTCGTACCCGGCCGCGTACGGGTCGGCGTACGGGGGCTGCTGGTCGTAGGAGGTGCCGTAGACCGCGTACTGGCCGGTGTCCTCGGGCATCGGCTGGGGCTCGTACACGTTCGTGGCCTCGGAGTCCGGCCCGAAGGAGCCCTGGCCGAAGGAGTCCTGCGCGAAGGAGTCCTGCCCGCTGGAGTCCTGCGCGAAGGACTGCTGCGGGGAGGGGTCCTCGTCGAAAGCCTCGGCCGGCTCGTAGGAGAGGTCGCTGACCTCCAGGGTCGGGCCCTCCTTGGCCGCCCGCGTGCCGGACCTGCGGCGGCGGCTCGCCCCCGGGCTGCCGCCCAGCGCCCAGCCGGTGGAGAAGCCGCGCCGGAAGGAGAGGGTCACATAGGTCTGGCCGACGGCGAACGCGACGGCGCCCACGATGATCACCACGACGGAGGGCAGCAGCACACCGAGGACGACGCCGAGGAAGCCGCCGAAGGCGAGAAGCCGCCAGCGCAGGCGCGCCTTGTACTGCAGGAGCACCTCACCCAGCAGCCACAGCGCCACGACACCGAACGCGATGTAGAGGACCGTCCACCCCATGCCCGCCCCTCTCCTACGGCCACCGCCGCGGGTAGGGGCAGGTACGGCCGGTCACGACTGCTGGTGCAGTCCGAGATTCTCGTAGATCTCGAGCGTCGCCTTGGAGTTGTTCAGCGTGATGAAGTGCAGTCCGGGGACACCCTCGGAGAGCAGACGCGCGCAGAACTCCGTCGCGAACTCGATGCCAATGGAGCGTACAGCGGCCGGATCGTCCTTGACGGCGAGGATGCGCTCTTTCACATCGTCGGGGAAGGTGGCGTTGCTCAGCTGGGGCAGCCGCTCCAGGCTCCGTACGCTCACCACGGGCATGACCTCGGGGATGATCGGGGTCTCGCAGCCGGCCTTCTCGGCGCTGTCGCGCAGCCGCAGGTAGTTCTCCGGGTCGAAGAACATCTGGGTGATGGCGTAGTCCGCCCCGGCGCGGCACTTGTCCACGAAGTGCTTGATGTCCGTGTCCCAGTCGGTGGAACGCGGGTGCATCTCGGGGAAGGCCGCGACGCCGACGCAGAAGTCACCCGACTCCTTGATCAGCCGGACGAGGTCGGCGGCGTAGTGGACGCCCTCCGGGTGGGCGACCCACTCGCCGAGCGGGTCGCCCGGCGGGTCGCCGCGGACGGCGAGCATGTTCCTGATGCCGGCGTCGGCGTACTGGCCGAGGATGTTGCGGAGTTCGGCGATCGAGTGGTCGACGGCGGTGAGGTGGGCGACCGGGGTGAGGGTGGTGTCGGAGGCGATCTTCTGGGTGGCCTTGACCGTGCCGCCGCGCGTGGAGCCTCCGGCGCCGTAGGTCACCGAGACGAAGCTGGGCGCGACCGCCTCGATCCGCCGCATGGCGTTCCAGAGGCTCTGCTCGCTCTTCTCGGTCCGGGGCGCGAAGAACTCGAACGAGTACGAGGTGCCACCGTCGGCGAGGATGTCCCGCACCGTGCGGGCACGGTCGGGGCGGGTGGAAGCGGTACCAAGGGCCATACCGGCAGGTTAGACGGGGTCCAGGTGAGGAAGAAGGCGCGTCCGCGTTATGGACAGGTTCTGGACACTATTCAGGCCACACCAGGGTCAGGACCACGTCAGGTGCACGTCAGGTGCACGTCAGGTGCACGTCAGAACGACGTCGGGACGGCGTCATGGCGACGTTTGGACCGCGTCCGGACGACGTCGGGACCGCGTCGGGATCACGTCGGCCGCCCTCTGGGCCGCGGTGTCGGAACCACGTCATGGCCGCCTCGGAGCAGGCTCGCCGACCGCGCCGGAGACCGGCCCGCGGCTATGCCGACCGCTCGCGGACCCGCTTGGCGAGCGCGGCCGCGGCGGCGGCCGGGTCGTCGGCCTCGGTGATCGCCCGGACGACGACGATCCGGCGGGCCCCGGCGTCGAGCACCTCGTCGAGGTTGGTCTCGTCGATGCCGCCGATGGCGAACCAGGGGCGGTCCTGCTCCAGGGCCGCCGCGTAGCGCACCAGGTCGAGCCCCGGGGCGTACCGCCCCGGCTTGGTGGGGGTGGGCCAGCAGGGGCCGGTGCAGAAGTAGTCCACGCCCGGCTCGACGGCGGCCGCGGCCGCCTCGGACTCGGCGTGGCAGGAACGGCCGATCAGCACCCGGTCGCCCAGGATGGCGCGGGCGGCCGGCACGGGCAGGTCGCCCTGGCCGAGGTGGAGCACGTCGGACCCGATGGCGTGGGCGACGTCCGCCCGGTCGTTGACCGCGAGCAGCTTGCCGTGGCGGCGGCAGGCCTCGGCGAACACGGCCAGGTGCTCCAGCTCCTCGCCGGCCTCCATGCCCTTGTCGCGGAGCTGCACGATGTCCACGCCGGAGGAGAGCACGGCGTCGAGGAAGGCCGGCAGGTCGCCCTGGCGCTTCCGGGCGTCGGTGCACAGGTAGAGCCGGGCGTCGGCGAGCTGCGCGCGAGGCGTGGACATGGTGTTCCCCCCGTCGGGTGGTGCCGGTGCCGGGCCGGCCTGGAGCGGCCGGCCCGTACCTGCGGCGTGTCTTCGGTGGTGCGGGTGGTGCGTCAGACGGCGAGCGCCTGGGCGCGGCGCTTCACCTCCGTGCCGCGATTCTCGCCGAGGGCCTGCGCGGGGGTGCCGGGCAGGGTCGGGTCCGGAGTGAAGAGCCACTCCAGCATCTCTTCGTCGCTGAAGCCGTCGTCCCGCAGGAGCGTCAGGGTCCCGGAGAGGCCCTTGACGACCTTGCCGTCCTGGATGAAGGCGGCGGGCACCTGGAGGATCCTCTCGCCGGGGCGCACTTCCCTGCGGACGGCGATGAGCTGACCCTCCTTGATCAGCTGCCGCACGCGCGTCACCTCGATGTCGAGCATCTCGGCGACGTCGGGGAGGAAGAGCCAGGCGGGGACGAGAGCATCGGTCTTTGCGTCAATCTCGGTCACGGGACAAGCGTGCCATCCCGGACTGACAGCCGGTAGTCGGGCCCTACCGGACTGCGGCCTTCAGGGGTACGGAGGGGTCGGCGGCCTTCGCCGGGTCGACGGGCGTCCGGTGCTCGATGAGCCTGCGGCCCTGGGCGAGGTCGCGCGGCCGGCTGACGGCCAGCAGGGCCACCGGCGTGTCGTCCTGGAGCCACAGGACGGTCCAGGAGGCGTCGGCCGGGTCGCCGCGCCACAGCAGGGTGTCGGCGGCGCCGTGGTGTCCCGCGTACTGGACGAAGCGGCCGAACTGCTCGGACCAGAAGTAGGGCACCGGGTCGTAGGGGGCGGTCTCGTCGAGGTCCACGGCCGCCACGGCGGCCACGGCGCTCCCGGCGCTCCCGGCGCTCCCGGCGCTGTCGGCGAGGATGTCGGCGGCGACGGTGCGCGGGCCCTGGAGGGCGTTGTCCCAGTGGTGGACGAGGAGCCGCTCGCCGTAGCGGGCGGAGGGGAAGGAGGCGCAGTCGCCGACGGCGTACACGTCGGGCAGGGAGGTGCGCAGGCGGGCGTCGGCGGTGACGGCGCCGCTCGGGTCGAGGGCGATCCCGGAGCCGGCGAGCCAGTCGGTGGTGGGGCGGGCGCCGATCCCGACGACCACGGCGCCGGCGGGCAGCTCGGCGCGCTCGCCGGAGTGGGCCGCGCCCTCGGCGAGGACCACACGGCCCTCCTCGACGCCCGCCACGCGCGCGTTGAGGCGGAGCTCGGCGCCGCTCTCGGCGTACCAGGCGCTCATGGGCGCGGTGACCTCGGCGGGCAGGGCGCCGGCGAGCGGACGGTCGGCGGCCTCGACGACGGTGACGGCGCAGCCGGCCGCGCGGGCGGCGGTGGCGAACTCGGCGCCGATCCAGCCGGCGCCGACGACGACGATGTCGTCGCGGCGCTGCAGGACGGTGCCGAGGCGGGCGGCGTCGTCGAGGGTGCGCAGCAGATGGACGCCGGGCACGCCCTCGGTGCCGGGCAGGGTGAGCGGGTGGGCGCCGGTGGCGACGACCAGCGTGTCGTACGGCACGGGGCCGGCCTCGGTGTCCAGCTCGTGGTCGGCGGGGCGCAGACCGGTCACGTCGAGGCCGAGGCGCAGGGTGATCCGGAGTGTCTCGAAATCGATGTCGAAGGCGGAGTCCTCGGCCTTGCCGAGGAGGACCGCCTTGGAGAGCGGGGGCCGGTCGTAGGGCTGGTGGGGTTCGGCGCCGATGAGGGTCACGGGGCCGGTGAAGCCCTGTTCGCGCAGGGCGACGGCGGTCTGGACGCCCGCCATGCCGGCTCCGACGATCACGACGTGCCGCTCGGACGGTGACGTTGTCTGCTTCTGCTCGCTCACCCGACCACCTTACGCATCTGACGGTGCGTCAGGAAGGGAGGCCCCTGTGACGGCCCCCGCCCTGCCGTTAGTCTGGCGGGCGTAAAGCACTCGCGGGAGCCCGGACGCACCGGGCTGAGAGGGAGGCTGGCCGGCCTCCGACCGTACGAACCTGATCCGGGTCATGCCGGCGAAGGGAGGGGCTGGACGCCCATGTCGCGTACACCAACGTCCGATGTGCTCGTCATCGGAGGCGGGATCATCGGCCTGGTCACGGCCTGGCGGGCCGCGCAGCGGGGATTGCGCACCGCCGTGGCGGACCCCGAACCGGGCGGTGGCGCCGCCCGGGTGGCGGCGGGCATGCTCGCCGCCGTCACCGAACTGCACTTCGGCGAGGAGACCCTGCTCGGGCTCAACCTCGACTCCGCGCGCCGCTACCCCGCGTTCGTCGCCGAGCTCGCCGAGGCGACCGGCCACGACGTCGGCTACCGCTCCTGCGGCACCCTCGCCGTCGCGCTCGACGCCGACGACCGGGCCCATCTGCGCGAGCTGCACGCCCTGCAGACCCGCTGCGGGCTCGCCTCCGAGTGGCTGAACGGGCGCGAGTGCCGCCGCCTGGAACCCATGCTGGCCCCGGGCGTCCGGGGCGGGCTGCGGGTGGACGGCGACCACCAGGTCGACCCCCGCCGCCTCGCCGACGCGCTGCTCCTCGCCTGCGAACGGGCCGGCGTGGTCTTCCACCGGGCGCTCGCCGAGCGGCTCACGGTCGCCGGGGGCCGGGCCCGCGGGGCGGTGCTGGCCGGCGGCGACGAGCTCGCGGCGGACCAGGTGGTGCTGGCGGCGGGCAGCCTGAGCGGCCGGCTCGCCGGCGTACCGGAGGAGGTGCTGCCGCCGGTGCGGCCCGTGAAGGGCCAGGTGCTGCGGCTGCGGGTGCCGCCCGCGTACGCGCCGTTCCTCTCCCGCACGGTCCGCGCCGTCGTGCGCGGCAGCCATGTCTATCTGGTGCCGCGCGAGAACGGGGAGCTGGTCGTCGGCGCGACCAGCGAGGAGCTCGGCTGGGACACCACCGTCACCGCCGGCGGGGTCTACGAGCTGCTGCGCGACGCGCACGAGCTGGTGCCCGGCATCACCGAGCTGCCGCTCACCGAGACCCGTGCCGGACTGCGGCCCGGCTCCCCCGACAACGCGCCGCTGCTCGGCCCGAGCGCCCTGCCGGGACTGCACCTGGCGACCGGCCACTACCGCAACGGGGTGCTGCTGACCCCCGTCACCGGCGACGTCATGGCCGAGGCCCTGACCACCGGGGCGCTGCCCGCCGAGGTCCGCCCCTTCACCGCCCGCCGCTTCTCCCCCGTACACCTGGAGCACGCATGAACGTGTCCGTGAACGGAGAGCCCCGCGAGCTCGCGGACCCGCTCTTCCTCGACGCCCTCGTCGCCACCCTCACCGCAGCCCCCGCCGGGGTGGCCGCCGCCGTCAACGAGACGGTCGTCCCGCGCAGCCAGTGGGCCGCGACCCTGCTCGGCGAGGGCGACCGGGTCGAGGTCCTCACCGCGGTCCAGGGAGGCTGAGCCATGTCCGACGACGTCTTCACCCTCGGCGGCACCGAGTTCTCCTCCCGCCTGATCATGGGCACCGGCGGGGCACCCAGCCTCGACGTGCTCGAACGCTCCCTCGTCGCCAGCGGTACGGAGCTGACCACGGTCGCCATGCGCCGACTGGACCCGACCGTGCGCGGCTCGGTGCTCTCCGTCCTGGACAGGCTCGGCATCCGCGTCCTGCCGAACACCGCGGGCTGCTTCACCGCCGGCGAGGCCGTCCTCACCGCCCGGCTCGCCCGGGAGGCGCTCGGCACGAACTGGATCAAGGTCGAGGTGATCGCCGACGAGCGGACCCTGCTGCCGGACGGGGTGGAGCTGCTCGACGCGGCCGAGACCCTGGTCGACGACGGCTTCGTCGTCCTGCCGTACACCAATGACGACCCGGTCCTCGCGCAGAAGCTGGAGGACGTGGGCTGCGCGGCGATCATGCCCCTGGGCTCGCCGATCGGCTCCGGGCTCGGCATCCGCAACCCGCACAACTTCGAGCTGATCGTGGAGCGGGCCGGGGTGCCGGTGATCCTGGACGCCGGTGCCGGGACGGCCTCGGACGCGGCGCTCGCGATGGAGCTCGGCTGCTCGGCGGTGATGCTGGCCTCGGCGGTGACCCGGGCCCAGGAGCCCGTCCTGATGGCGGAGGCCATGCGCCACGCGGTGGAGGCGGGCCGGCTCGCCCACCGCGCGGGCCGCATCCCGCGCCGCCACTTCGCCGAGGCCTCCTCCCCGCGCGAGGGCCGGGCCCGGCTGGACCCGGAACGGCCGGCGTTCGGGGCGTGAGTCCGCCGCCGTCGCGTCACAACCGCGCTGCAGTGCGGGCGGGACGGGCGGCGGCCCCCTGAGCGGCTCGTAGACTCGACGCCGTGGACACGACCCTTCAGGACCCCCTCGTCGGGCGGCTGCTCGACGGCCGCTACCGCGTCGACGCGCGCATCGCCGTCGGCGGGATGGCCACGGTCTACCGGGCCGTCGACACCCGCCTCGACCGGGTGCTCGCGCTCAAGGTGATGCACCCGGACCTCGCCACGGACGCCGCGTTCGTGGAGCGGTTCATGCGCGAGGCCAAGTCCGTCGCGCGGCTCGCGCACCCGAACGTCGTCGGCGTCTTCGACCAGGGCGCGGACGGCGCCTATGTGTACCTGGCGATGGAGTACGTCGCCGGGTGCACCCTGCGCGACGTGCTGCGGGAGCGCGGCGCGCTCGGGCCGCGGGCGGCGCTCGACATCCTGGAGCCGGTGCTCGCCGCGCTCGGCGCCGCGCACCGGGCCGGGTTCGTGCACCGGGACATGAAGCCGGAGAACGTCCTGATAGGCGACGACGGCCGGGTGAAGGTCGCCGACTTCGGTCTCGTACGGGCCGTGGGCTCGGCCACCGACACCACCGGGGCCGTCCTCGGCACCGTGTCGTACCTCGCCCCGGAGCAGATCGAGCACGGCACCGCCGACACCCGGGCCGACGTGTACGCGTGCGGGGTCGTCCTCTACGAGATGCTGACGGGCGGCAAGCCGCACTCCGGCGACACCCCCGCCCAGGTCCTCTACCAGCACCTGAGCACCGACGTGCCGGCTCCCTCGGCCGCCTTCCCGGGGCTCGCCCCCGAGCTGGACGGCCTGGTGGCGAGCGCCACGGCGCGCAACCCCGAGCTCCGGCCCCACGACGCGGTCGCGCTGCTCGCGCTGCTCCGCGAGGCCCGCGCCGTGCTCGGCGACGAGCAGCTGGACGCGGTGCCGCCGGGGGCCCGCGCGCAGGAACGCTCCGGCGCCGAGGACCGCACGAGCGTGATCCCGCGGCTGCTGCCGCAGCCGGTGGAGCACACCAGCGTGCTGCCCACCCCGCCGCCCTCCGCCACGGCGCCGTCCGCGGCCCGGCGCCGGGCGCCCCGCGGGCCGCTTCTGATCGTCGCCGCCGTCCTGCTGGTCCTCGGTATCGGGACCGGCGTCTGGTACATCAACTCGGGCCAGTTCACCCGGGTCCCCGCGGTCCTCGGCCAGCCCGAGGCGCAGGCCGCCAAGCGCCTGGCGGACGCCGGGCTCGACGTGGGCGCGACCAGGCGCGCGTACAGCGACGTGTACGAGCGGGGCACGGTCATGGCCACCGACCCCGCCTCCGGCGAGCGCATCCGCGGCAACGGCACGGTGACGCTGACCGTCTCGCGCGGCCCCGAGATCGTGAAGGTCCCGAATCTGAAGGGCGTTCCGCTCGCGGAGGCGAAGCGGCGGCTCACCGAGGAGGGCCTGGCGCCGGGCGTGATCAGTTACGAGTTCGACGACGCGGTCCCCCAGGGCGCCGTCGTCGGCTCGGACCCGGAGCCCGGCACCGAGCGGAGCCCCGACTCGGCCGTCGCCCTGGTGGTCAGCAAGGGCGTGCCGGTCGACGTCCCGGACGTCAGGGGCGAGTCGGTGGCCGAGGCCACGGCCGCGCTCCAGGAGGCCGGCCTCAAGGTGACGGTGGCCGGCGAGCGGATCGACTCTCCCGAGGAGGCCGGCACCGTCGCCGCGCAGTCCCTCGCCGAGGGCAGCCGGGCCGCCAAGGGCGACGCGATCACCCTCACCGTCTCCAAGGGCCCGCGGATGATCGAGGTCCCGGACGTCGTGGACATGAAGACCGACGAGGCGCGCGAGGAGCTGGAGTCGGCCGGCTTCGAGGTCAAGGTCGAGAAGACCTTCCCGTTCCTCGGCGACACGGTCACGGACCAGTCCGTCGAGGGCGGCTCCACCGCCGCCGAGGGCTCCACCATCACCATCACGATCAAGGGACTGTAGAGACTCATGCGCAACCCCGTCGGCGGACATGTCCCCGTGGCCGGCGGCCTCGCCACCACCGGCCTCGGCTACGCCCGCGAGCTCGGCGCCGAGACGGTGCAGGTGTTCGTCGCCAACCCGCGCGGCTGGGCCACCCCCGTCGGCAACCCGGCCCAGGACGAGCTGTTCCGGGCCGGCTGCGAGGCCGAGGGCCTGTCGGCCTGGGTGCACGCCCCCTACCTGATCAACTTCGGCTCGCACACCGAGGCCACGGTGGAGAAGTCCGTCGAGTCGATGCGCCACTCGCTGCGCCGCGGCCGGGAGATCGGCGCGAAGGGCGTCGTGGTGCACACCGGCTCGGCGACCGGCGGCCGGCCGCGCGCGGTGGCGCTCGCGCAGGTACGGGAGCGGATGCTGCCGCTGCTCGACGAGCTGACGCACGAGGACGACCCGTTCCTGCTCCTGGAGTCGACGGCCGGGCAGGGCTTCTCGCTCTGCTCCCGGGCCGAGGACTTCGGTCCGTACTTCGACGCGCTCGACCGGCACCCCAAGCTGGGGATCTGCCTGGACACCTGCCACATCTTCGCCGCCGGACACGACCTGACCGGCCCGGACGGGGCGACCCGGACCCTCGACGAGCTGGTCTCGGTGGTCGGCGAGGGCCGGCTGAAGCTGATCCACGCCAACGACTCGAAGGACGTCGTGGGCGCGCACAAGGACCGGCACGCGAACATCGGCGCGGGGCACATCGGCCAGGAGGGCTTCCGCAGTCTGCTGAGCCACCCCGCCACGGACGGCGTACCGTTGATCATCGAGACGCCCGGCGGGCCCCAGGGGCACCGGGCGGACGTGGAGCTGCTGAAGAAGCTGCGCGGATGAAGCGGATGGAAACGCGTTGAGGAATACCCTAGGGGGGTATACGGTTCCCCAGTAGGCAGGAACCGCTACCCGACCTGGGGGCACCCATGGAGCACGAAGCGCACGTCCATCACGAGCAGCACGCCCACCACCAGGGACACGAGCACCACGCAGGTCACGCGGGCCACGAGGGTCATGACGCCCACGCGGGCCCTCACGCGGGCACGGGCAAGGCCTCCTGGGCCATGGCCGCCCAGGCCACCCTGCACTGCCTCACCGGCTGCGCCATCGGCGAGGTGCTCGGCATGATCATCGGCACCGCGCTCGGCTGGGGCAACATGCCGACGATGGTCCTCGCGATCATCCTGGCCTTCTTCTTCGGCTACACCCTCACCCTGCGGGGCATCCTCAAGGCCGGCGTCGACTTCAGGACCGCCTTCAAGGTCGCGCTCGCGGCCGACACCCTGTCCATCGCGGTCATGGAGATCATCGACAACGGGGTCATCGCCCTCTGGCCGGGCGCCATGGACGCGCACCTGTCCGACGTGCTCTTCTGGATCGTCCTGGCGATCTCGCTGGCCATCGCCTTCGTCCTGACCACCCCGGTCAACAAGTGGATGATCGGCCGCGGCAAGGGCCACGCCGTCGTCCACCAGTACCACTAGGGGTTCGTACGCCTAGAGCTCGGGACCGTCGCCCGGCTCCTCCTGGTACGAGTAGCGCTGCTCCGTCCACGGGTCACCGATGTTGTGGTAGCCGCGCTCTTCCCAGAAGCCACGCCGGTCGGCGGTCATGTACTCCACGCCCCGCACCCACTTCGGACCCTTCCAGGCGTACAGGTGGGGCACCACCAGCCGCAGCGGGAAGCCGTGCTCGGCGGTGAGCAGTTCGCCGTCCTTGTGGGTGGCGAAGATCGAGCCCTCCGAGGCGAAGTCCGAGAGCCGCATGTTGGCGCTGTAGCCGTACTCCGCCCAGACCATCACATGCGTGACGCCCGGCGCGGGAGGGGCGAGTTCCAGGATCGTACGGGCCGAGACCCCGCCCCATTCGGCCCCGAGCATGCTGAACTTCGTCACGCAGTGCAGATCGGACACGACCGTCGCGAACGGCAGCGCCGAGAACTCCTCGTGGTTCCAGCAGTGCTTGTCGCCGTCGGCGGTCGCCCCGAACACCCGGAACTCCCAGCGCTCCGGCTTGAAGCGGGGCACGGGGCCGTAGTGGGTGACCGGCCAGCCGCGCTGGAGGCGCTGCCCCGGCGGAAGATCCGACGCTCCTGCTTCCCGGCGTACTCCGCCCTCCGGCTGACCCATGTCATCCATGGTGACAGACGGCGAGGGGTGGTCATGACCAGTCACCACCCGACATCCCGGGCGCGTTGCGGCGATTGGGACAACTCACAGTAAGCCTGCACTTACTGGACGCCACCCATTAGGGGTGCGAGGATGCGGCCATCCTGCCCAGTGGCGGCACCGACATGCGTGGAAGGATCCTGAAGCGATGCAGGGCGACCCCGAGGTCCTCGAGTTCCTCAACGAGCAGCTGACCGGCGAGCTGACCGCGATCAACCAGTACTGGCTGCACTACCGCATCCAGGACAACAAGGGCTGGACGAAGCTCGCCAAGTACACCCGCGAAGAGTCCATCGACGAGATGAAGCACGCGGACAAGCTGACCGAGCGCATCCTCATGCTGGACGGCCTGCCCAACTACCAGCGCCTCTTCCACGTCCGGGTGGGTCAGACCGTCAAGGAGATGTTCGAGGCGGACCGCCAGGTCGAGGTCGAGGCGATCGACCGGCTGCGGCGCGGGATCGAGGTCATGCGGGCCAAGGGCGACGTCACCTCGGCCAACCTCTTCGAGGAGATCCTGGCCGACGAGGAGCACCACATCGACTACCTGGACACCCAGCTGGAGCTGATCGAGCAGCTGGGCGAGGCGCTGTACTGCTCGACGCTCATCGAGCAGCCGAGCTGAGCGCGGACGTCCTAAGCGGCTTCCGAGAGCTCCGCCGTCAGGGCGGGCACGCCCTGGTCGAGGAGCTCGCGCCGAGGGCAGTTGCCGCGCCCGAGGAGGGCCTGGATGCGCTTCACGCACGAACCGCAGTCGGTGCCGGCCTTGCAGGCGGAGGCGATCTGGCGGGGCGTGCAGGCGCCGGCCTCCGCGTGCTCCTTGACCTGCTTCTCCGTGACACCGAAGCATGAGCAGACGTACACGCGGTTCACCTCCCGCCGAGATCGATAAGGCTAACCTAACCTTACCCGGCGGCCCTGAGGCGTAAAAGCCCTCGATACGACGATGGGGCGCGGATCACATGGATCCGCGCCCCGTCGTCGTACGAAGCTCCTTACTGATCGCGGTACATCTCCGCGACCAGGAAGGCCAGGTCGAGCGACTGGCTGCGGTTCAGCCGCGGGTCGCAGGCCGTCTCGTAGCGCTGGTGGAGGTCGTCGACGAAGATCTCGTCGCCGCCGCCCACGCACTCCGTGACGTCGTCGCCGGTGAGCTCCACGTGGATGCCGCCGGGGTGGGTGCCCAGCTCCTTGTGGACCTCGAAGAAGCCCTTGACCTCGTCCAGCACGTCGTCGAAGCGACGGGTCTTGTGACCCGAGGCCGCCTCGAAGGTGTTGCCGTGCATCGGGTCCGTCACCCAGGCCACGGTCGCGCCCGAGGCGGTGACCTTCTCGACCAGCTCGGGGAGCTTGTCGCGGACCTTGTCGGCGCCCATGCGGACGATGAAGGTCAGCCGGCCCGGCTCGCGGTCGGGGTCGAGGCGGTCGATGTAGGTGAGCGCCTCCTCCGCGGTGGTCGTCGGGCCCAGCTTGATGCCGATCGGGTTCGCGATCTGCGAGGCGAACTCGATGTGCGCGTGGTCGAGCTGGCGGGTGCGCTCGCCGATCCAGACCATGTGGCCGGAGGTGTCGTAGAGCTTGCCGGTCCGCGAGTCCGTACGCGTCAGCGCGCCCTCGTAGTCGAGCAGCAGCGCCTCGTGCGAGGAGTAGAACTCCACGGCCTTGAACTCGGCCGGGTCGGTGCCACAGGCCTTCATGAAGTTCAGGGCGTTGTCGATCTCGCGGGCGAGCGCCTCGTAGCGCTGACCCGACGGGGACGACTTCACGAAGTCCTGGTTCCAGGCGTGCACCTGGCGCAGGTCGGCGTAGCCACCGGTGGTGAAGGCGCGGACGAGGTTCAGCGTCGAGGAGGACGCGTGGTACATCCGCTTCAGGCGCTCGGGGTCCGGGACACGGGCGGCCTCGGTGAAGTCGAAGCCGTTGACGGAGTCGCCGCGGTAGGTCGGCAGGGTCACCCCGTCACGGGTCTCGGTGCCCTTGGAGCGCGGCTTGGAGTACTGGCCGGCGATGCGGCCGACCTTGACCACGGGCACGGAGGCCGCGTAGGTCAGGACGGCGCTCATCTGGAGCAGCGTCTTCAGCTTGGCGCGGATGTGGTCGGCGGACACGGCGTCGAAGGCCTCGGCGCAGTCACCGCCCTGGAGGAGGAACGCCTCGCCACGGGCGACGGCTCCCATCCGGGCGCGCAGCTGGTC
This sequence comes from Streptomyces sp. NPDC020422, assembly GCF_044386705.1. Taxonomy (NCBI): domain Bacteria; kingdom Bacillati; phylum Actinomycetota; class Actinomycetes; order Kitasatosporales; family Streptomycetaceae; genus Streptomyces; species Streptomyces sp. NPDC020422. The sequence continues at coordinate 342,656 of NZ_JBIRVJ010000008.1, forward strand.
GCACTCGCCCGCGAAGACGAGCGGGGGATAGCTCTTCAGCTCCGCGACGACGTCGCGCAGAGCCTCGGCATCGGGGTACTCGGGCTGCTGCGCCGCGGGCAGGTCTCGCCAGGTCGCCTTGGCGACGGCGTGGGTTTCAGCGTTCACGGTCACGCAACCACAGTACGGTGCCGGGGGCCGCGTCCACGCCAATGACCGATGGATGAGACGGGTGTGACCGGGCTCATGCGCTACGATCGGCGCCATGTTCGCGCTTTCGACCCAGAACTGGTGGTGGACCGCTCATCCGGCGGCCCACTGACTGCGCGTACACCGACACACGCGAAGGCCGCCCGAGGGGCGGCCTTTCTCGTACCCGCGAGGCCGTTCCTCTCCGAACCCCACCGGAAGGAACGACACCCGCCATGGACACCTCCCCGCTCCTCGCCCGTCTCCTCGACCCCGCCTGCCCGCCCTTCGCCCTGCTGCGCCGGCGCACCCCGGGCCGGGACCACGACACCGTCGAGGTGCTGATCGGCCCGGTCCACGAGGCCGGACGCCTCGCCGAGCTGCCGGTGGGCGCGCGTCCGACGCTGGCGCTGGTGCCCTTCCGGCAGATCCGCGAGCGCGGCTTCGACGTCCGCGACGACGGCACCCCGCTCTCCGTCCTGGTCGCCGAGGAGGCGTACGAGCTGCCGCTCACCGAGGTCCTCGACCACCTCCCGGCGCACGACGTGCGCGTCGAGGGCGGCGGCTTCGACGTCTGCGACGAGGAGTACGGGCGGATCGTGCGGCGGGTGATCGACGAGGAGATCGGCCGCGGCGAGGGCGCGAACTTCGTCATCCGGCGCACCTACACCGGCGAGATCCCGGGCTTCGGGCGCGCCGACGCGCTCGCCCTGTTCCGGCGGCTGCTCGCGGGCGAGCGGGGCGCGTACTGGACGTACGTCGTCCACACCGGGGACCGGACGCTGGTCGGCGCGAGCCCCGAGGTGCACGTGCGGATGTCCGGGGGGACGGTCGTGATGAACCCGATCAGCGGCACCTTCCGCTACCCGGCGGGTGCGGCGCCCACCGCCGAGCAGTTGCTTTCGTTCCTCTCCGACCGCAAGGAGACCGAGGAGCTCTCGATGGTGGTCGACGAGGAGCTGAAGATGATGTGCACCGTCGGCGACCGGGGCGGGGTGGTGATCGGCCCGCGCCTGAAGGAGATGGCGCACCTGGCCCACACGGAGTACGAGCTGCGCGGCCGTTCCTCGCTCGACGTGCGCGAGGTGCTGCGCGAGACGATGTTCGCGGCGACCGTGACCGGCTCCCCGGTGCAGAACGCCTGCCGGGTGATCGAGCGGCACGAGGTCGGGGGCCGCGGCTACTACGCGGGAGCCCTGGCGCTGCTCGGCATCGACGAGAACGGGGCGCAGACCCTCGACTCCCCCATCCTGATCCGCACCGCCGACATCTCGCCCGAGGGCCGGCTGCGGGTCCCGGTCGGCGCCACGCTGGTCCGGCACTCCGACCCGGCGGGCGAGGTCGCCGAGACCCACGCCAAGGCGGCGGGCGTGCTGACCGCCCTGGGCGTGCGGGAGGGCCGGCCGGACGGCGGGGGCGCGGTGGCGCCGCGGCTCGCCGACGACCCGCGGGTGCGGGCGGCGCTCGACGCGCGCCGGGCGGATCTGGCGCCGTTCTGGCTGAAGATGCAGGCCCGTTCCGCGGAGCTGTCGGGGCACGCGCTGGTCGTCGACGCCGAGGACACCTTCACGGCGATGCTGGCGCACCTGCTGCGTTCCTCGGGCCTGGAGGTGTCGGTGCTGCGCTACGACGAGCCGGGCCTGCGCGAGCTGGCGCTCGCCCACGAGGGCCCGGTGGTCCTGGGCCCCGGGCCGGGCGACCCGCAGGACGCGGCCGACCCGAAGATGCGCTTCCTGCGCGGGCTCACCGCGGAGCTGCTGCGGGACCACCGGCACGGTCTGCTCGGGGTCTGCCTGGGCCATGAGCTGATCGCGGCCGAGCTGGGCCTGGAGATCGTGCGCAAGCGGGTCCCGTTCCAGGGTGCGCAGGTGCGGATCGACCTGTTCGGCCAGGAGCGCACGGTCGGCTTCTACAACAGCTTCACGGCGCGGTGCGACGAGCGGACGGCGACGGAGCTGGCGCTGCACCGGATCGAGGTGAGCCGGGACGCGGCGACGGACGAGGTGCACGCGCTGCGCGGGGTCGGTTTCGCCGGCGTGCAGTTCCACCCGGAGTCGGTCCTGACCAGGGAGGGGGCGGCGGTGACCGCCTCGCTCCTCGCGGGCGTGCTCGTCTGACGCTCAGGGCTTCGGTACCAGGACGTTCTCGTCGCGTCGCCGTTCGAGGTAGTTGAGGACGTTCTGGACCGTGGTGTCGATGATCTGGCCGACCGCGTCGACCGTGTAGTACGCCTGGTGGGAGGTGACCACCACGTTGGGGAAGGTCACCAGGCGGGCCAGGGTGTCGTCCTCGACGCCGGCGAGGGACCTGTCCATGAAGAAGAGCCCGGCCTCCGCCTCGTACACGTCCAGGCCGACCCCGGTGAAGCGGCCCGCGCGCAGTTCGCGGACGAGGGCCTCGGTGTCGACGAGTCCGCCGCGGCTGGAGTTCACCAGGACGGCGTCGTCCTTCATCGCGCTCAGCGCGGCGGCGTCGATGATGTGGTGGGTGGCCGGGAGCAGCGGCACGTGCAGGCTGATGAGGTCGGACTCGGCGAGGAGCCGCTCCTTCTCCACGTACTTCATGCCGAGTTCGAGGCAGGCCGGGTTCTCGGCGACGTCCCAGCCGAGCAGGTTCATGCCGAAGCCGTGGGCGATCCGGGTGAAGGCCTCGCCGATCTTCCCGGTGCCGAGCACGCCGACGGTGCGGCCCCGCATGTCGCGGCCCATCAGCCCGTCGAGGCGGAAGTCGAAGTCCCGGGTCCGGTTGGAGGCCCGGACGATGCGCCGGTTGACGGCCATGGCGAGGGTCCAGGCGAACTCGGCGACGGAGTACGGCGAGTAGTACGAGACGCGGGCGACCGTGAGGCCGAGGCGCTCGGCCACCTCCAGGTCGATGTTGTTGAAGCCGGTCGAGCGCTGGGCGATCATCTGGGTCCCGCCGGCCGCCAGGGTCTGCAGCACCCGGTGGTTGAGGTTGGCGTTGACGCTGGTCGAGACGACCTCGTAGCCGGCGGCGATGGGGGCGGTGTCCTCGGTGAGGAAGACGTCCACGCAGCGCACCTCGTGGTGCCCCGCGAAGGCCTTCTCGATCAGCGGCTTCTCGTCCCGCTGCACACCGAATGCCAGGATCTCCACGGGCCCCTCCGGGGATGCGCCGGAATTGTCTGGTTACGCCAGTGAATATACGGGCTCCCCCGCCGTGGCGCCCCCAGCCGGTGCGCCCTCGGCCCGTGCGCCCTCAGCCGAAGAACACCCCGGCCTCCGCGTACAGCGCCGGGTCGACCGTCTTGAGCCGGGCGGTGGCCGCCGCCAGCGGGACCCGGACCACCTCCGTGCCGCGCAGCGCGACCATCGTGCCGTGGACCCCGTCGCGTACGGCGTCCACGGCGTGCAGCCCGAACCGGGTGGCCAGCCAGCGGTCGAAGGCGCTCGGGCTGCCGCCGCGCTGCACGTGCCCGAGGACCGTGGTGCGGGCCTCCTTGCCGGTGCGCCGCTCGATCGCCGCGGCCAGCCACTCCCCCACCGAACCCTCCACCGCCGCGCCGTCCCGTGGCCGCGCGCCCTCGGCGACCACGAGGATCGGGGCGTAGGTGGCCTCGAAGCGGGAGGCGACCCAGCCGCAGACCTGGTCGAGGTCGAAGCGCTGCTCGGGGACGAGGATGACGTTGGCCCCTCCGGCCAGGCCGGCGTGCAGCGCGATCCAGCCGGTGTGCCGGCCCATCACCTCGACGACGAGGACCCGCCGGTGCGAGTCGGCGGTGGTGTGCAGCCGGTCGATGGCCTCGGTGGCGATGCCGACGGCGGTGTCGAAGCCGAAGGTCCAGTCGGTGGCCGACAGGTCGTTGTCGATGGTCTTGGGCACGCCGACGCACGGCACCCCGTGCTCGGCGTGCAGCCGGGCGGCGATGCCCAGGGTGCCGCGGCCGCCGATGGCGATCAGCGCGTCCACCCGCCGCTTGGCCAGCTGCTCCCCGATCCGCCGCACCCCGTCCGGGACGCCGAACGGGTCGGTGCGGGAGGAGCCGAGCACGGTGCCGCCGCGGGGCAGGATGCCCCGGACCGCCCGCACGTCCAGCGGCTCGCCGTCGCCCTCCACCACCCCGCGCCAGCCGTCGCGGTAGCCGGTGAAGCTCCAGCCGTGTTCCTGGACGCCCTTGCGGACGACCGCGCGGATCACCGCGTTGAGGCCGGGGCAGTCGCCGCCGCCGGTCAGCACACCGACGTGCATGGGGCACTCCTTCGCCGTACGTGGGGGATGTACCCACGCTAGTGGTGACGTGGGTCACCCCGACACGGCGAACCGAGTGAATCAGGCGTCGTCGAGTCCGCGCTCGATGGCGTATCGGACGAGCTCGACGCGGTTGTGCAGCTGGAGCTTGCCGAGGGTGTTCTGGACGTGGTTCTGCACCGTGCGGTGCGAGATGACCAGCCGCTCGGCGATCTGCTTGTAGCTCAGCCCCTTGGCGACCAGGCGCAGCACCTCGGTCTCCCGCTCGGTCAGCTGCGGCGCCTTCGGCTCGTCGGTGCCGGGCGCCGGTACGGGCTCGGTGGCGAGTCGCCGGTACTCGCCCAGGACCAGTCCGGCCAGGCCCGGGGTGAAGACGGGGTCGCCGACGGAGGTGCGGCGCACCGCGTCGATCAGCTCCTCGGTGCTGGCCGACTTCAGCAGATAGCCGGTGGCGCCGGACTTCACCGCCTCCAGGACGTCGGCGTGCTCGCCGCTCGCGGAGAGCACCAGGACCCGCAGCCGCGGGTCGGCGGAGACGAGCTCCTTGCAGACCTGGACGCCCGGCTTGAGCGGCAGGTTCAGGTCGAGGACCAGGACGTCGGGGCAGGCCGCCGCGGCGCGCCGCACGGCCTGCTCGCCGTCGCCGGCCGTGGCCACCACGTCGAGGCCCGCCTCGGCGAGGTCGCGGGCGACCGCGTCCCGCCACATCGGGTGGTCGTCGACGACCATCACCTTGATCGGCCGCTGCCCGGCCTGCTGCTCGCTCACTTCGCTCCTGCCTTCCCCCGCCGCTCCCGCGGTGCGCGCGGGAGCTTCAGTTCCACTTCGGTGCCCTGTCCGGGGACCGAGATCAGCTCGGCGTTGCCGCCGAGGTCGCGCAGCCTGCCGCGGATGGACAGGGCGACGCCCATCCGTCCCTCGCCCCAGGCCTCCGCGAGCCGGCCCTCCGGGATGCCGGGGCCGTCGTCGCGGACGGTGACGATCACCTCGTCGCCCCAGTCCTCGACCAGGATCCACGCCCGCGCGTCCTCGCCCGCGTGCACCCGCACGTTGTCCAGGGCGGCGCCGACGGCGGCGGCCAGTTCGCGGGCGGCGGGAGACGGCAGCAGGACCGGGGTGCCGGGGTCGGAGAGGGTCACCCGGGCGCCGGCCCGCGGGGCGAGCAGCGTCCGGAGGTCGATCTCCGCGTCGGGCCCGGCCTCGTCGTCGGGCTCCTCCACGACCCGGACGACCGCGCCCTCGGACTCGTCCTCGGAGACGTACGAGGTACGGATGAGCCCGCCCGCGACCAGGGTGCGCAGGGCGACCTCCTGCTCGCCGGCCATCCGGCCGAGCTCGGCCGCCTCGCCGCCGAGCGCGGTGCCGCGCCGCTGCACCATGGCGAGGACCTGGAGCACGCTGTCGTGGATGTCCCGGGCGAGCCGCTCCCGCTCGCGGGTGGCGGCCTCGATCTCCAGGGCGCGGGCGAGGGTGCGCTCGGAGGCGCGGGCGACCTCGACCACGTACCCGATGGCGATGGACGCCACCCAGACGAGCAGCACGTTGTGCAGGGTGTCCCGGCTGGGGTGGCCGCGCTCGATGATGTTGGCGACGGCCACCAGGGTGGAGGCGACGGCCGCCCAGCGCCAGCCGCCCTTGATCGCGTACGCGAGGACCGCGCCCGCGGTCCATATGGTCGGCAGCGTGGGGCCGTCGAACGACCGGGCATGGTGGTCGGCGACCGGGGTGAGCAGGATGCCGGTGAGGGCGACCGTGAGGTCGGCGACGAGGAAGCGCCGGGTGCAGCTGGCCGCGTTCGCCACCTTGGGCAGGGTGGCGAAGGTCCAGACGCAGAGGACGGCGAGATAGCCGGCCGCCACCCACGGCAGCTCGTAGCCCTTGCGCCCGAAGAAGAAGAGCAGCACCGCGTAGCTCAACGTCAGGACGCGGTACGCGGTGAGCGCGCGCCACAGCGGCTGCTCGACCGACATGCGCACGACCCGTTCGCGCCTGGCCATCTTCCCCACCCCTGGGCGCCCCTCCCCTGCGAAGGGGTCAGGCGCCGGACTCTTCCCGTGCCGCGATCTCGGCCTTGACGGCCTCCTTGGCGGCCTTCTCGGCATCCGCGATCTGCCGCTTGGCGGCGGTCGCGTAGATGTCCACGTACTCCTGGCCGGACAGCTTCATGATCTCGTACATCACCTCGTCGGTGACCGAACGCAGGATGAAGCGGTCGCCCTCCATGCCCTGGTAGCGGCTGAAGTCGAGGGGCTTGCCGATCCGGATGCCCGGGCGCATCAGCTTCGGGACGACCTTGCCGGGCGGCTGGATCTTCTCGGTGTCGATCATCGCGACCGGGATCACCGGGGCGCCCGTGGCGAGCGCGACGCGGGCCAGGCCGCCGGGCTTGCCGCGGTAGAGGCGCCCGTCGGGCGAGCGGGTGCCCTCGGGGTAGATGCCGAACAGGCCGCCGCCCCGGATGACCTCGATGCCGGCCTTGATCGCCGCCTCGCCGGCGCCGCGGGCGCCGGAGCGGTCCACGGGGAGCTGGCCGACGCCCTTGAAGAAGGCGGCCGTCAGCTTGCCCTTCACACCGGGGGTGGTGAAGTACTCGGCCTTGGCGATGAAGGTGACCTTGCGGTCGAGGACCGCGGGCAGGAAGAAGGAGTCCGAGAAGGAGAGGTGGTTGCTCGCGAGGATCGCCGGTCCCTCGGCGGGGATGTTCTCCAGGCCCTCCACCCAGGGCCTGAAGGCGAGCTTCAGGGACCCGCCGATAGAGAACTTCATTGCGCCGTAGATCAACTCGCCATGCCTTCCGTGTGCCGTCACGACGACTTTATCCCCTGCGGACCTCGCCGGACCCCGTGGGCGGCGCGGCTTCGCCGGGCCGCCCGACTCCTTCGTGCGAACGGCCCTGGTCGGTGTCGGTCCGGTCGCGTACGGTGAAAGCCTTCCCCTTTCCGTCGCCGCTTCGGGTGTCCGCGAGAGCCGGGCCCGAAGTCGAACCCGAACAGGAGACCCCGTGCCGGTCCTTCCTGGAGCCGAGCCGTACCGCCACGAGGGCGGAGAGGTCGGCGTACTCCTCTGTCACGGATTCACCGGTTCCCCGCAGTCGCTGCGTCCCTGGGCCGAGTATCTGGCCGGGCGCGGACTGACGGTGTCGCTGCCGCTGCTGCCCGGGCACGGCACACGCTGGCAGGACATGCAGCTCACCACCTGGGAGGACTGGTACGCGGAGGTCGACCAGGCGCTGCGCGAGCTGAGCGCCCGGTGCGAGCGGGTCTTCGTCATGGGCCTGTCGATGGGCGGCGCGCTGACCCTGCGACTCGCGGCCCGGCACGGTGTGGCGGTCAGCGGCATCGTGCTGGTCAACCCGGCCAACAAGGTGCACGGCCTGGCGGCGCACGCGCTGCCGGTCGTCCGGCATCTGGTGCCGTCCACCAAGGGCATCGCGAGCGACATCGCGAAGGAGGGCGCGGCCGAGGTCGGCTACGACCGGGTGCCGATGCACGCGGCGCACTCGCTGCGGCGCTTCCTGAGGGTCGTGGACGCGGAGCTGCCGCAGGTCACGCAGCCGATGGTGCTGCTGCACAGCCCCCAGGACCACGTGGTGCCGCCGGCCGACTCGGCGCGGGTGCTGAGCCGGGTGTCGTCGACGGACGTGAAGGAGGTCCTGCTGGAACAGAGCTACCACGTGGCGACGTTGGACCACGACGCGGAGCGGATCTTCGAGGAGAGCTGGGCGTTCGTGACCCGGCTCGCTCCGGAACTCGTCGTCGAGAAGGGAAACGCGAGCGGTGGCTGAGCAGCAGGACGGGGAGCGCGAGCCGCAGCCCATCGACGAGGAGGCGGCCTGGGCCGCGATCGTCGCGGGGTACGGCGAGGAGCCGGCGGACCCGCCGGGCAGCAGGCCCTTCCGGCCGGTGGAGGACCTGGCGCTCCCGGCGCTGCCCGAGGACGCGGGGGCCGCGGAGAAGCCGGACAAGTTCAGGAAGCCGGAGCCCGAACCCGCGGGGAACGACACCGACGGCACCGGTGACACCGGTGACACCGACGGGCCCGCCCGGCCCGCGCTCGGTTCCTCGGTCGTCTTCGCCCCGGGCGTGAGCGTGGGCGGGCCGCGCGACTACTCGGTGGCCGACCCGGACGAGGCTCCCGCGGGCGCGGGCAAGGACTCGGACGAGGGCCACTTCGTCCCGCCGGAGCCCCCGCCGCTGCCGGAGGCCGACACGACGACCAGGTTCGCCTGGCTGGCGGTGGTGGGCGGGCCGGTCCTGATGCTGCTCGCGGTGCTGCTCCAGTGGGACATGACCTGGTGGCTGACCACGGTGTGCGTGGGCGGCTTCCTGGGCGGCTTCGCGACCCTGGTGGCCCGGATGAAGCACGACGACGAGGACGACGACGGCTTCGACGACCCGGGCCGGGGGGCGGTCGTGTAGCGGCTCAGCCGTTCTCCACCGCGGGAACGCGGCTCTCCACCGCGGGGACACGGACCACCGCCAGCACCGGCAGGTGGTCCGTCGCCTTTCTCAGGTCGTCCGGGTCGAGGTCCTGCGGGACCCCGCAGGCGAGGAACTCGATGCCCGGGGTGGCCAGGATCGCGTCGATGCGCTGGTGGGGGTCGGCCGGAGTGGAGGTGTGTTCGCCGCCCCAGGGGCTGACCGCCCAGCCGTCCTGGAGTTCCTTGGCCAGGCGGGTGAAACTCCGGCCTTCGGGGCGCTCGTTGAGGTCGCCGGCGATGATGGTGTGCGGGGTGCCGAGGGCGGCGACCCGGTCCAGGAGCAGCCCGGCCTGGGCGTGGCGCTCGTCGGAGCGCAGGCTCAGGTGGCAGCTGACGAGGCCGAGCCGGGCACCGCCGATGCGGACCACGGCGGTGGCCAGGCCGCGCCGGTGCAGCCCCGGGGTGAGCGGGAGCAGTACGTCCTCGGTGCGTTCGACGGTGGCCCGCAGGGAGCAGAGCAGCATCGGGCCGGCGGCGGTGGCGCCGCCGGAGAGGTAGAGCAGTTCGCTCTTCGCGGCGAGCCGGGCCGCGTGCTTGCGCCAGCGGAAGAAGCGCGGGGCCTCCTGGACGAAGACGAGGTCGGGGGCGCAGGCCCGGATGACCCGGGCGAGGGCGTCCTCGTCGTCGCGCATCGAGCGGATGTTGTAGGAGAGGACCCGGACGACTGCCGAACCGTCGGGTTCCGTGCGGGAGTTGGGCAGCTCACTGATCGCCATGACGGCCAACATACGACCGCCCGCCCGTCGGGTCCCAGAGGACGCGGCGGGCGGGCGCCGGATGGCCCTGGTGCGGGTCTCAGCCCTGGCGGGCCAGGTCGGCCGCGCCGACGAGCCCGGCCTTGTTGCCGAGCTGTGCGGCGAGGACCTGGGCGTGCGGCCGCCACTGGCCGCCGATCAGCCAGCGCCGGAAGGACTTGCGGATCGGGTCGAGGACCAGCTCGCCCTCGTCGGAGACGCCGCCGCCGACGATGAACGCCGAGGGGTCGAAGAGCGAGGCCAGGTCGGCGAGGCCCGCGCCGGCCCAGCGGGCGAGCTCGCGGAAGGAGTCGACGGCGACCTTGTCGCCCGCGCGGGCGGCCTGGCTGACGTGCTTGCCCTCGATGCCCTCCGGGGTGCCGTCGCCGAGTCCGAGCAGGATCGTCGCGTTCTCCGGGGTGGCGGCGGCGCGCTGCCTGGCGTACCGCACGAGGGCGCGGCCGGAGGCGTACTGCTCCCAGCAGCCCTGGCTGCCGCAGCCGCAGAGCAGGCCGTCGGGGACGACCCGGATGTGGCCGAACTCGGCGGCGACGCCGAAGCGGCCGCGGCGCAGCTTGTTGCCGATGATGATGCCGCCGCCCAGGCCGGTGCCCAGGGTGATGCAGATGACGTCCTCGTGCCCCTGGCCCGCGCCGAAGCGGTACTCGCCCCAGGCGGCGGCGTTGGCGTCGTTCTCGACGACGACGGGGAGGCCGACGCGCTGCTCGACCTTGTCCTTCAGCGGCTCGTGCCGCCAGTCGATGTTCGGCGCGAACAGGACGGTGGCGCGCTTGTCGTCGACGTAGCCCGCGGCTCCGATGCCGACGGCCTCGATCTGGTACCCCTTGCCGGCCTCGGAGACCGCGGCGCTGATGGCGTCGACGATGCCTTCGGGGGTCGGCGGGGTGGGCACGGTGTGGGTGTCGAGGATGTTGCCCTCCTCGTCGACCACGCCGGCCGCGATCTTCGTGCCGCCGATGTCGACGCCGATGGTGAGTCCCATGTGTCCCTCAGTTTTCGGTCGAGCCCCGCTAGGGCCCACCGTACCCGAGGGGGACGCCCGTCCCGATCAGTCCGGATCAGTCCAGATCGATGTGCTGACCGGTCCCGGTGTCCCCGTCGCGGCCCTCGTCGCGCGGATCGCCGGGTTCCGCACGGCTGGTGTCCCCGCGGGTCCAGCGGGTCTCGTGGCCCTGGACGGCCGAGCGGTAGGCGGCGAGGAGCTCGTTGCCCGCCGCGGCGAGGTGGTCGAAGACCTGCGGATTGCGCTCGATGACGGGCTCGACGAGGGCCTTCGCCTGGTTGACGACCTGCTGGACGGTCTCGGCGGCCTGGCCGCCCAGGAGCGGGCCGCCCAGGGTGCCGGAGAACTTCTCGGCGACGGCCTCGAAGAGCTTGCGGAACTCCTCCGCCGGGGAGCCGGGCTCCTCCCCGCGCTCGGCGCGGCGGCGGGCCTTCTCGGCCTCCAGGTCCTCGGCGCAGGCCTTGGCCCAGGCGTCCGAATCGCTCATGGCGTACTCCTCAGGTCTCCTACCGTCGACGGTACACGCCCCGTGCGGGCTCAGGGAGCGGCCTTGGGCCACAGTCCGGGGTCGGGCGCGAAGCGGACCCTGAGGTCCCCGTCGACGAGCCCCGCGCCGGTGACGGTACAGCGGCGCAGCACGGCCGGGAGCGGCACGTTGCGGCGGAACGGGCCGACGGCGAGGAGGAGTTCGTCGCCCCGGCGGACCAGGGAGAGGCCGTCCTTGACGGCGCCGGGCAGCGGGATGTGCCAGACCAGGATGCCGTCCGCCTCGCGGCGGTCCTCGACCCGCCAGCCGGGGGCGGGGGCGGCGGGGCGGACCTCGACGGCGAGCAGGGCGAGGTCCTCGGGGCCGCGGGGGGCGCGTCCGAGGTGCGGCAGCTCGTGCACGCCGGGGTGGTCCTCGCGCAGCGCGGCGAGGTGGCGGTGCTGCTCGGCGGCGAGGCCCGCGAACCAGGGGTCGGTGGAGTCGGCGGGCAGCACCCGGTTGGCGACGACGGTGTCGAGGGCGAGGCCCTGGAGGGCGAGGCCGAGGCGGGCGGTGCGCAGGGCCTCGGCGGCGGCGGGCCCGGGTTCCACGACGAGCCGGACGCCGGTGCGCGGGGAGTCGACGACGTCCTGGACGGCGGCGAGCTCGGCCTCCCAGCGGGCGGTGGTCTCGTACAGCCACTGCGCGGGCAGGGGCACGCCGGCGAGCTGGGCGAGCATCGGGCGCAGCGCGCGGGCGGCCTGCCGCTCGGGCGGCAGGAGGCGGCGGAGATAGCGGCGCAGCTGCTCGGGCAGGGCGAGCAGGGCGAGGGCGTCGGGGAGCGGCGGAAGGTCGACGACGACGAGGTCGTGGTCGGTGGCCGCGGCGTCCCGTACGGCCCTGAGCAGGGCGAACTGGGCGCTGCCGGGGAGTTCGGTGAGCTCGGCGTCCTCGAAGGGGGTGGTGCCGAGGAGGTCGAGGGCGGCGGCGGAGCGGGACTGGAGGGCGAGGAATTCTCGGCGGAAGTCCTGGGCGGGGGTGGGGACGAGGAGCCGGAGGTTGTCGGTGGTGGCCGGCTCCTGGTCCGCCTCGGCCGAGACCAGCAGCACGCGCTGCCCTGCCCGGGCTTCGGCCAGTGCCGTGCCGGCGGCGACGGCCGTGCGTCCGGCTCCGCCGGTTCCGGTGACGAGAATGATCCGCATGGCCTGACCGTATCGGGGGTGCGGCCTGCGCCGTGGTGCGGGCGGGGCGCGGGGCCGCCGAGGGCGCCGTCCGCAGGCGGCGCCCAGGCGGGTGGCGGAACTACTTCTCCGACTCGACGCGCTGCTTCAGGCCCTGGAGGGCCCGGTCGATGATGACCTTCTCGGCCTTGCGCTTGATCATGCCGAGCATGGGGATCTTGACGTCCACGGTCAGCTGGTAGGTGACCTCGGTGTGGGCGCCGCCGGCCGCCGGGGCGAGGCGGTAGGAGCCGTCGAGGGAGCGGAGCATCTGGGACCGCACCAGGGTCCAGCTGACCTCGTCGTCGCCGGTCCAGGTGTAGGCGAGGGTGTGGTCGTCCTTGATGGCGCCCGCGTCGAGCAGGAGGCGGACCTTCTCCGCGCGGCCGGCGGCGTCGGTCTCCAGGACCTCGGCCTCCTTCACCTCGCCCGTCCACTCGGGGTAGCGCGCGAAGTCGGCGATCACGCTCATGACCTCGGCCGGGGCCGCCTCGATGGTGATGCTCGAGCTGGTGTGTTCCGCCATCGCGGTGGCTCCTCGTATGACGCGAGTCGTCTTCAGTCTTCTGCGTGAAGGCTATCGCGCCCCTCCCGCGGCCCCGTCACCACTCCAGCGTCCACGGCCGGCCGGTCGCGGCGAAATGGCCGACGTTGACGCACTCGGTCGTGCCGATCCTCATCCGGCGGGCGAGCGGCTGGTGGACGTGGCCGAAGAGGGCGTAGCGCGGGCGGACCCGGTGGATGGCGTCGAGCAGGGCGCGGCTGCCGCGTTCGAAGCGGCGGGCGACGGTGTCGTACGTGAGCTCGGGGACGTCCGGCGGGATGTGGGAGCACAGCACGTCGACCTCGCCCAGGGCCTCGACCTTGGCCGCGTACTCCTCCTCGGAGATCTCGTACGGGGTGCGCATGGGGCTGTGCAGGCCGCCGCCGACGAAGCCGAAGACGAGGCCGCCGAGCTCGATCCGCTCGCCGTCGAGGACGGTGGTGCCGGGGCCGGCGTACTCGGGCCAGAGGCCGGGGATGTCGACGTTGCCGTAGGTGGCGTAGGTGGGGGTGGGGAGGGCGGCGAACATCTCGGCGTACTGGCGGCGCACGGCGGACTCGATGGCGGTGGCGCGGTCGATGCCGAGCTCGGCCCAGAGCCGGCGTCCGAGGTCGCGGGCCTCGTCGAAGCGGCGGGCGGTGCGCAGCTCGACGATGAGGTCGGCGTTCTCGACGCCGAAGAGCTCGGGGAAGATGCCGCGGGAGTGGTCGGCGTAGTCGAGGAAGAGCACCAGGTCCCCGAGGCATATCAGGGCGTCGGCGCCCTCTTTGGCCTTGGCGAGGGCTCCGGTGTTGCCGTGCACGTCGCTCACCACGTTGATCCTCATGGCGTCAGCGTAGGGGGCGGGGGCCGTTCGGCGGGGCCGTACCGTTCGGACCTGCGGTTACTTCCGAGTCGGGAAAGCGGTGGATTACTGTGCGCGAAGCAACGCCATACATGTGTGACGCATGGAACATCTGAGCAGGACCCCCTATCGGGAACCGCGTACTGATGGGTAACGTCCGGGCAGTCCGGTCGTGCTCACCCCCACTGAGCACCTGCCCGATCTTGGACCGCACCGACGCATCACACAGAGCCGTGGCGCCGGCGCCCGATGAGGAGCAGCAGTCTTGCGCGAGTTCAGCCTTCCGGCCCTGTACGAGGTCCCCACGGACGGCAACCTGACGGATCTCATCCGCCGCAACGCCGCACAGCACCCAGACGTCGCCGTGATGGGGCGCAAGGTGGCCGGGGGCTGGGCCGACGTCACCGCCAAGCAGTTCCTCGCCGAGGTCCGCGGGGCCGCCAAGGGCCTGATCGCGGCCGGTGTGGAGCCGGGCGACCGGGTCGCGCTGCTCTCCCGCACCCGCTACGAGTGGGTGCTCCTGGACTTCGCGATCTGGAGCGCGGGCGGCGTCACGGTGCCGGTGTACGAGACCAGCTCGCCGGAGCAGATCCAGTGGATCCTCGGCGACTCGGGCGCGAAGCTGGCGCTCGTCGAGAGCGCCGCGCACCAGGCCTCGGTGGAGTCCGTGCGGGCGAACCTGCCGGAGCTCGCGGGCCTGTGGCAGATCGAGGGCGACGCGATCGCACGGCTCACGGCCACCGGCGCGGACGTCTCCGACGAGCTGCTCGACCAGCGGATGTCCTCGGCGAACGCGGACGACCCGGCCACCATCGTCTACACCTCGGGCACCACCGGCCGCCCCAAGGGCTGTGTGCTGACCCACCGCGCCTTCTTCGCGGAGTGCGGCAACGTGGTGGAGCGTCTGAAGCCGCTCTTCCGTACGGGCGAGTGCTCGGTGCTGCTGTTCCTGCCGGCGGCCCACGTCTTCGGCCGGCTCGTCGAGGTCGCCTCCGTGATGGCGCCCATCAAGCTGGGCTGTCTGCCCGACATCAAGAACCTCACCGACGAGCTGGCGTCCTTCCGGCCGACGCTGATCCTCGGCGTCCCGCGGGTCTTCGAGAAGGTCTACAACTCGGCCCGCGCGAAGGCGCAGGCGGACGGCAAGGGCAAGATCTTCGACAAGGCCGCGCACACGGCCATCGCCTACAGCCGGGCGCTGAGCACCCCGCAGGGCCCGTCCCTCGGCCTGAAGCTGAAGCACAAGGTCTTCGACAAGCTGGTGTTCAGCAAGCTGCGCGCGGTGCTGGGCGGGCGCGGCGAGTACGCGATCTCGGGCGGCGCGCCGCTGGGCGAGCGGCTCGGGCACTTCTTCCGCGGCATCGGCTTCACGGTGCTGGAGGGCTACGGTCTGACGGAGTCCTGCGCGGCGACCGCCTTCAACCCCTGGGACCGGCAGAAGATCGGCACGGTCGGGCAGCCGCTGCCGGGTTCGGTGGTGCGGATCGCCGACGACGGCGAGGTGCTGCTGCACGGCGAGCACATCTTCTCCGGGTACTGGAAGAACGAGGCCGCGACGGCCGAGGCGCTGGCGGACGGCTGGTTCCACACCGGCGACATCGGCACCCTCGACGAGGACGGCTACCTCGCGATCACCGGCCGCAAGAAGGAGATCCTGGTGACGGCGGGCGGCAAGAACGTCGCCCCCGCGGTCATCGAGGACCGGATCCGGGCCCACGCGCTGGTCGCCGAGTGCATGGTGGTCGGCGACGGACGTCCGTTCGTGGGCGCGCTGGTCACCCTCGACGAGGAGTTCCTGGGCCGCTGGGCCGCGGAGCACGGCAAGCCGGCGGGCGCGACGGCGGCGACCCTGCGCGAGGACCCGGAGCTGCTCGCGGAGGTCCAGCGCGCGGTGGACGACGGCAACGCGGCGGTCTCGAAGGCGGAGTCGGTGCGGAAGTTCCGTATCCTGTCCGCGCAGTTCACCGAGGAGGCGGGGCACATCACCCCGTCGCTGAAGCTGAAGCGGAACGTGGTGGCGAAGGACTTCGCCGACGAGATCGAGGCGATCTACCAGGGCTGACAAGGCCCCGGAACGCCCCTGGCGGGCCCGCGTCGCGGGTCGGCCGGGGGCGTTCGCGCGCTCCGGGCCCGGAACGGATTATTCCGGCACGCACCATCACACCGACACGAAACGGAAGCAGGGAGTCATGCGGCTCAAGCGCACCGCCGCCGTCCTGGGCACGGCCCTCACCGCCCTCGTCACCCTCACCGGGTGCAGCAGCGCCTGGGGAGAGGACGCCGGGCTGCCCGCCGCCGGCGACATGGCGGCGATCGAGAAGCTGGTCGCCTCGCACACCATGTGCAGCGATCTGCGCACCGACGGCGGCGGCGCCATGGGCGACGAGGCGAAGGACCCGGCCTGGGCCATATCCGAGCGCGGGGTGTGCGGTGACGACGACCGGGACACGGTCACGCTGGTGGCCGTCTCCGACATGGAGAAGTTCCAGCAGGCGAACAAGGCCGCCGCCGCCAAGGGCAAGGGCGTCCGGGTCCTGCTCGGCCAGAACTTCGCGCTCGTCCCCGGAGACCCGAAGACGGCGAAGGCCCTGATGGCCTCCGACGTCCTGCTCTTCACCTGCGAGAAGGGCTTCAAGGTCCCCGACGGCTACCGCAACGAGAAGCTCCTCGTCGACGGCTGCGCGCTGACGGACTACCTGCCCGCCTAGCGCCACCTGCCCCGGAGCTGCTTCGGAGCGGCTTCAGAGCAGCTCCTTGAGCCGCTGCGCCAGCAGGTCCCAGCGCCAGCGCTCCTCGACCCACTGCCGACCGCGCTCGCCCATGCGGGCGCGCAGCTCCGGGTCGAGGAGGAGGGTCGCGATGCGGTCGGCGGACTCCTCGGGGACGCCGCCGCGGACCACCCAGCCGGTCTCGCCGTCGAGGACGGCGTCCGGGGCGCCGCCCGAGTCGCCCGCGACGACCGGCAGCCCGGTCGCGGAGGCCTCCAGGTAGACGATGCCGAGGCCCTCCACGTCGAGGCCGCCGCGGCGGGTGCGGCAGGGCATCGCGAAGACGTCGCCGGCCCCGTAGTGCGCGGGCAGTTCCGCCCACGGCACGGCGCCGGTGAACCGTACGGACCCGGCCACGCCGGTGCGGGCCGCGAGCCTGCGCAGCTCCGGCTCGTACGGGCCGCCGCCGACGATCAGCAGGACGGCGTCCGGCACCCGGCGCAGGATCTCGGGCATGGCGAGGATCAGGGTGTCCTGGCCCTTGCGCGGCACGAGGCGGGAGACGCACACGACGACGGGGCGGTCGCTGAGCCCGAGCCGCTCGCGCACCTCGGCGCCGCCCGAGTCGGGGTGGAAGGTCTTCTCGTCGACGCCCGGCGGGAGCTGCACCATCCGCCCGGCGGCGGCCGGGGTGAGCGCGGCCGCGATCCGCGAGCGGGTGTACTCGCCGAGGTAGGTGATCGTGTCGGTGCCCTCGCCGATCCGCCGCAGCAGCTGCCGGGAGGCCGGCAGCTGGGCCCAGCCGGCCTCGTGGCCGTGCGTGGTGGCGACCAGGCGCCGGGCGCCCGCGCGCCGCAGGGCGGGGGCCATCAGGCCGAGCGGGGCCGCGGCGCCGAACCAGACCGACTCGCAGCCGTGCTCGCGCAGCAGGGCGGTGGCCCGGGCGGTGACCCGAGGAGTCGGCAGCAGCATGGTGGTGCGGTCGCGGACGACCGTGAAAGGCTGTTCCGCGTCGAACGCGGCGGTCGCCTCGATCCCCTCGCGGCTGCGCTTCCACGTGGAGGCGTAGACCACGATCCGCTCGGGATCCAGGCGCAGCGCCATGTTGTGCAGGAAGGCCTGGATTCCGCCGGGTCGTGGCGGGAAGTCGTTCGTTACGATCAGGGTCTTGTGCATCGTGGCCGACAGTACCGTGATCGCGCCCGCAGCCCGGCACCACCACCCTCCGCCCCGGCGGACCGACAGGACAGGAACAGGACAGGGATGACGGGCGCAGTGGGGACCCCGGCACAGGACGGCCTCGTACGCGGCGCGCTGGCGCGCGAGGTGGCGCGCGACGGCCTGCGACTGCCGATCGGCGTCTGGTCGCTCACCCGGATCCTGCTGTTGCTGTGCGTCTTCAAGGTCGTGGTGATCCCCGGCCCGGACGTGACGAGCGACGTCGAGCACATCTACCAGGGTTGGTACGAGGTCCTGAGGACCGGCACGTATCCGCTGGACGACGTCACCTGGCAGTACCCGCCGGCCGCCGCGCTGGCGATCCTCTCCCCCGCCCTGCTGCCCTTCCTCGGCTACTCGGCCGCCTTCTTCGTGCTGGCCCTGCTGTGCGACGCCCTCGTCTTCGGGCTGCTGGTGTACACGGGCCGGCGCCCGGGCCGCTCGATGCGCGGGGCCTGGCTGTGGCTGGCGGGTGTGGCGCTGCTCGGGCCGACCGCGTACGCGCGCTACGACCTGATGGTGACGGCGGTGGCCGTGGCGGGACTCCTCGCGGCGGTGCGCAGCCCCGCCGTGCTCGGCGCGCTCGCCGGTTTCGGGGCGATGCTGAAGGTCTGGCCCGCGCTGCTGCTCGCGGGCACCGCGCGCGGCCGGGCCACCCTGCGCTCCTGGCCGGCGGCGGCCGGCACGGCGGCCGGGGTGCTGCTGCTGTGTGTGCTCGCGGCGCCCGGGGCGCTCGCCTTCCTCGGCTTCCAGCGGGACCGGGGCACCGAGGTCGAGTCGCTGGGCGCGCTGGTCTTCCACGTCGCCGAGAACTTCGGCTGGCCGGGCGAGGCGCGGATGAACTACGGCTCGATCGAGTTCCTCGGCCCCGGGGTCGCCGCGGTGTCGACGGCGGCGATGGTCCTGTCGATCGCCGCCTTCGGCTGGCTCCTCGTGTGGCGGCTGCGGACCCGTCGCTTCTCGACGAGCACGACGGCGGACGCGGCCTTCGTGGCGGTGCTGCTGTTCACCACGACGAGCCGGGTGATCAGCCCGCAGTACATGATCTGGCTGGTGGGCCTGGCCGCGGTGTGCCTGGTCTACCGGGCGAGCCGGATGCGCCGGCCCGCGCATCTGGTGCTGTGGGCGACGGCGGTGACGCAGTTCGAGTTCCCGGTGTGGTTCTCGCACGTCTCGCACAGCGACCCGCTGGGCATCGCGCTGCTCCTGGTCCGCAACGGGCTGCTCGTCGCGGCCTGCTTCTCCGCCTGCCGGATCCTGTGGCGGCAGACGGTGACGGAGCCGCGCCTGACGCCGGTCGCGGTCCCGGTCCCGGCTCATCCGGAGCGCGAGAAGACGCCGGTCTCGGCCTCCTCCTGACGGTCCGCCCCGGCGTCGGGGCGGTGGGTGCGCCGGTGCAGCACCCCGAGCGCGGTGCACTGGCCCGCCGTCGCGAGCGCCATGGCCAGACAGACCCCGGCGAGACCGAGGGCCGCCGACAGGGCGTACGCGAGGGGGAGTTGCAGCAGGACGCCGGCGACGGTGATCCGGGCCAGCCGCGGTGAGCCCCCGCTGCCCTCGAAGACCCCGGCCAGGGCGATGAACCCGGCCATCAGCACCAGGTACGGCCCCAGGCAGCGCAGGAACAGCGCCCCGGCCGCGGCGACCTCCGGCTCCGCGCCGAAGCCGCGCATCACGGGTCCCGCGGCGAGGAGCAGCGCCAGGGCCGCGCCGGTGCCGAGGGCGGCGCCGAGCAGGAGGGCCTCGCGTCCGACCGCCCGGCGTTCCTCCCGGCCGGCGCCGAGCAGATGGGCGGTGTGGATGGAGGCCGCCTGCTTGACCGCGTAGAAGGCCATGGTGGCGACGTACATGGCCTTGGTGGCGATGCCGTAGGCGGCGATCTCGGTGACGCCGAGCCGGGCGACGGCGGAGACGAGGGCGAGGGCCCCGCCCATCCGGACGACGAAGTCGACGGACATGGGCAGCCCGGTGGCGGCGGTGCGGCGCAGGGCGGACAGGGTGCCGGCGGCGGGGCGGGTCGCGCGGGCGGCCCGCAGCACGGCGTTGCGGCGCAGGGCGAGCAGACCGACGGCGAGGGCGGCGGTGCGGCCGGCGAGCGTGGCGACGGCGGCGCCCTCCACCCCGTGGGCGTGGATCAGCAGCGGGTCCAGGACGAGGATCAGCCCGTTGGCGAGGAAGGCGAGCCGCATGGGGGTGCGGGTGTCGCCGGTGCCCTTGAGGACGCCGTCGAGGACGGTGGTGGCGAAGAAGACGCCCATGCCGGGCAGCGAGATCGCGAAGTAGGCGCTCGCGAGGGCGTGCGCCGGGTGGCCGGCCCCGCCCAGGAGCAGTGCGGCGAGCGGGTCGCGGAGCAGCAGGCCGCCGACCGCGACGGGCGGGACGAGCAGCGCGCCGAGGGCGGCGCCGCCGCGCACGGCCGAGCGCAGCGCCCCGGGGTCGTCGGCGCCTCTGGCCCGGGCGACCAGGACGGTGGTGCCGGAGGCGGCCATCAGGACGACGCCGAGGAGCAGGTTCTCGACGTTGGTGGCGACGGCGACGGCGGCGACGGCGTCCCCGCCGAGGCGGGCGACCCAGACCATGTTGATGATGCCGGCGGCGACTCCGGCGAGGAGTTCGAGGTAGACGGGTCCGGCGAGCCGGACGAGGGTACGGCGGTGCGTGCCCATGCGGGCGCCCCTTTCGGTGCGAGCGAGCGGATGCCGGCGCATCGAATACCTCGGATCGAGGTATCTCTAAAAGAGGTAGCATGGGCGACGGGGGCACGACAAGCGCGAAGGAGCAGACCGGTGCTGGAGCTGACGATCCTCGGCTTCCTCGACGAACGGCCGCTGCACGGCTACGAGCTCAAGGAGCGCATCCACGGCCTGAGCGGCCACGTCCGCCCGGTCAGCGACGGGGCGCTCTATCCGGCGATCAACCGTCTGGTGAAGAGCGGCCTGGTCGACAGCCGTACGGAACCGGGCGCGGGCGCGGCCCCGCGCCGCACCCTCTCGCTGACCGAGGCGGGCCGGGCCGAGCTCCTCGGCCGGCTGCGCTCCCCCAAGGACGTCGAGATCAGCGACGGCCAGCGCTTCTTCACCCTGCTCGCCTTCCTCGGCCGGCTCCCCGACCCCGCCGAGCAGGCCGTCGTGCTGCGCCGCCGGCTGGACTTCCTCACCACCCCGGCCAGCTTCTTCTACGCGGACGGCGCCCCGGTCCGCGTGGAGGAGGAGCCCGACCCCTTCCGCCGCGGGATGCTGCGGATCGCCCGCGCGACGGGCACGGAGGAGAAGGCCTGGCTCGCCGAGACCCTGGCGGAGCTGGACCGCGAGGCGGCGGCCCGTCAGGCGAGCCGCTCGGCCACGTAGCCGCGCCAGCTCGCCGTGAACTCCTCCGGGCTGGTGTCCAGGACGTCCTTCAGCGCCTTCTCCAGCGCGCCCTCGCGCTGCGGGTGGGCGCCGACCGCCCGGTAGAACGCGGTCAGTTTCGCCTCGCCCCAGCGGTCGGCGACCATCGCACATGCCAGCCAGCCGCCCTCGTAGGCGCGGGCCATCGCGTCCGCGTCGCCGCCGAAGGTGAAGTCCCTGTCGTCGGGCAGTGCGGCCGGTGCCCCGTCCGCGAGGACCGCGCGGCGCAGCTCGGGGGCGGCCTGGGCGGGGGTGCGGCCGGTGCCGCGGTAGGCGACCCAGTCGGCGAAGCCCTCGGAGAGCCAGACCGGGGTGGACGGGGTGGTCTGGGCCCGGGTCGCGACATGGGTGGTCTCGTGGGTGAGGACCAGCTGCCGGCCGAAGCCGCCGAGCACTCCGTACGCGTCCGGGTTGACGATGACCCGGTCGGCGGGGGCCGTCGGACCGCCGCCGGTCTCGCCGGTGGTGACGGCCGCGATGCCCCGGTAGGAGGCCGCCGGCGCGCCGAGCAGCCCGCCCATCGCCTCGACCGAGGCCGGCACCAGGACCACGATCCGGCCCGCCCAGTCCCCGTGCCAGGCCGCCCCCACCGCGGGCACCGCCCGGTCCGCCGCGTCCGCGATCTCGCGCAGCCGCTCGGGGCTCTGGCCCACGCCGAGGACGAGGCTGCGCCGACCGGTCACGGTGCGCACCTCGCCCTGCTGCCACAGCTGCTGCGGGGCGCCCTCGGCGGGCCGGTCGCCGGTGACGTACCAGCGGCCGTCGCGCTCGGCGAGCGACAGGACCCGCTCGCTGGTGGCGGGGCCCGAGTCGTAGCCCCGGATCCGGTAGCCGAGGCGGGCCTTCGCGGTGGCCCGGCCGCCGTCGGCCCGGTCGACGTCGGTGACCTGGTACTGCCAGCCGCCGAGCGGGATCTTCGCGAGCCGGTCGAACTCGGTGCGCGCGGCGGGCGCGAGCGCGGGGTCGAGGGCCGCGAGATAGCCGGCCTCGTCCCGGTCGAGCAGCGCCCGCGCGTGCCGGTCGAGCAGGCTCTGGATCTGCCCCGTCGCGGGGTCGGCCGGCGGCGGGGCCGTACAGCCGGTGAGCACCAGGAGGGCGGCCGCCAGGCACCCGGCCGCGCCGCGCGCCCTTCCACTCCCCTGACCTGCCACGCCCTCGATCGTACGGGGCGCCGGCCGAAGCGGGCCCCGGGCGGAGGCTCAGACCCTCGTCACCGTGACGTGGGACATCATGTTCACCGGGTCGTAGCGCACCCGCGCCCCGGGGTAGGGGGCGTGGATGACCTGCCCGTTGCCCGCGTAGATCGCCACATGGCTGGCGTCGCTGCGGTAGGTGACGAGGTCGCCGGGCTGCGCCTGCGAGAGCGGCACCCGGCGGCCCGCGTACCGCTGCGCGGAGGAGGTGCGGGGCAGCGCGATGCCGGCCTGCCGGTACGACCAGACCATCAGGCCCGAACAGTCGAAGGCGGAGGGGCCGGTGGCGCCCCAGACGTACGGCTTGCCGATGGCGCTGCGGGCGGCGATCACCGCGGCGGCGGCCCGGGAGGGGCCGAGGTCGGCGAGCGGCGGCAGCTCCTCGTCGAGGGCCTCGCGGCCGGAGCGGGAGGTGCGCTCGTAGTCGGCCCGCTCGTCGGCGGAGAGCGAGGCGAGCACCCGGCGGGCCTCGGCGAGCTTCCGCTCGACGGTGCGCTTGTGCCGGGCCACCTCGGTGCGGCTGCGCTCCAGTTCGGCGAGGGCCCGGCCGGCCTCGGTCCGTTCCTGGGCCAGCTCGCGCAGCTCGCGCCGGAGTTCGGCGAGGGCGGCGCCCTGGCGGGCGGTGACCCGGTCGAGCACGGTGGCCCGGTCGAGGTAGGTGTCCGGGTCGGAGGAGAGCAGCAGGGCGAGGGCCGGGTCGACGCCGCCGGAGCGGTACTGGGCGCCGGCGACCGAACCGAGCGCGCCGCGCATGCGGTTGACCCGCTCCTGGCCGCGGGCGAGGGCGTCCTGGGCCTGGGAGACGGTCCTGCGCAGCCGGTCGGCCTTCTCGTCGGCCTGGTTGTAGCCCTCGGTGGCCTTCTCGGCCTCCTCGAAGAGGCGGTCGACGGTCACCCGGGTGCTCTCGGGCGTGGCGCCCGGGTCGGCGTGCGCGGGGACGGCACCCAGGGCCGTGGCCGCGGTGGCCGCGGCTGCGGTGAGGACGGTGACCCTGGCGGGTCGTCGGTGGGACGCCACGAATCGCGCTCCGTTCGGCTCGACGGACTGGCGCGGCAGACAGTAGCCGGTGATCACCCCGCCTCCAACGAAGCCGCCGGGCACACAAAGTGACGCCCCGCCGGAGACCACAGGTCACCGGCGGGGCGTCACGTCAGTCCGGGATCCGACAAACCACCCGTTCGGAGGGCGGGTCGGGAGCGTGGACGTCGCGTCAGATGCGCACGCCGTACATGAAGCTGCCGAGGTAGTCCATCGACTCGTAGCGGACCACCGCGCCGGGCTTCGGGGCGTGCAGGACGGTGTTGTTGCCCGCGTAGAGGCCCACGTGCGCCAGGTTGTTGAAGAAGACCAGGTCGCCCGGCTTCAGCTGGCTGCGGCCGATCTTCACGCCGTCGGCCTGCTGGGTGTAGGTGGTGCGGCTGATGCGGACCCCGGCCTGGCGGTACGACCACTGGGTCAGGCCCGAGCAGTCGAAGGAGTTGGGGCCCTCGGCACCGGAGACGTACGGCATGCCGAGCCGGGTCGCGGCGGCGTTGAGGGCGGCGGCGCCGCGCTGCGAGGCGGGCACCTCGTTGCCGAGGTTGACGCGCTCGCCGGCGGCGCGGCTGGCGCGCTGCTCGTCCTGCTGGATCCTGGCGCGCTCGGCGGCGGTCAGGGTGTTGAGCAGCTTGCGGGCCTCGGCGAGCTTGCCCTGGTACTTCTTCTTCTTCTCGCCGAGCGTCTTGCGGACGTCCTCGAGGTCGGCGAGCTTGGTCGCCGCCTCGGTGCGCTGCTGCGCGAGGGTCCGCTGCTTGGCCTGGATCGACTGCAGCACGTCGGCCTGCTTGGCGCCGAGCTGGTCGATCGCGGACGCCTTGTCGAGGTAGGTGTCCGGGTCGGAGGAGAGGAAGAGCTGGAGCGCCGGGTCGATGCCGCCGGAGCGGTACTGGGCGCTGGCGACCGAACCGATCTGGTCGCGGAGGGTGTTGAGCTCCTGCTGACCGCGGGCCACCTTGTCCTGGAGGCCGCTGATCTCCTTCTGGAGCTTGCCGCGGCGCTCTTCGGCGAGGTTGTACTGCTCGGTGGCCTCTTCGGCCTCGTGGTTGAGCTTGTCGACCTTGGACTTGACCTCGTCGATCTTCGGCTTGGGAGCGGCGGTGGCGCCGGTCTGGGCGGAGATCGCGACGGCGAGGCCGGCGGTCGCGGTGAGCACGGTCACACGGGTGCGGCTCGGCTGCTTGGGACGACGGTGGGACGCCACGAAGGCGAGCTCCTTCTTCCTTCAGCCGCCGACCGGGCGAGCGGCAGGCGGGACCCTCGCCGCCATCCCCGATGGATGATCAACCGCGCGAAGGTTCGAGCCCCGACCCTAGTGACCATCTTGTGATCAGTTCAAATCCCGATAGGCAAAATCTCGCTCGCGCGACAAAGTATTCACAGCCATCACACGGGCAGTAGCGGTCACTTGACCCTGCGCGGACCACAAAAGGGACATCCCGCTCAGTGGTGACGACTCATCACGAGAGTCGCGAAAGCCGCTTCAGCAACAAGGCGGACGCGACCGGCCGCGCGCCGGACTTGGCGACCCCGTCGGCCACCTCGCGGTCGGTGGAGACCACCACGACCGGGCGGCCCGGCGGCTCGGCCCGCACCAGCTGACGGATCAACTCGTCGGCGGTGACACCGGGCTTGGAGAAGAGCACCCGCACCCCGCGCGGCGGCGCCAGGAGCACCGGCGCGGCGAGCTCGGCCCCGTCGAAGACACAGGTGATCTCGGCGCCCGAGCGGGCCGCGAGGGCGGACAGACCGCCGAGCAGCCGCAGCCGCTGCTTCTCCAGCGGCATCGTCGGATAGCCGGTCTTGGTGACGTTGTAGCCGTCCACCACCAGGTGCGCCTGCGGCAGTTCGAGCAGCTGGTCCAGGAGCGCCGGGTCGGTCTCGGAGAGCGCGCGCGCCGCGATGTCCTTCGGCGACATCCGGCCCGGCTCCACCGCGTCCACGGTGTCCGCGGGGTGCATCGACACCGGGGGCAGGGCCAGTTCGCGGCGCAGCCCCTGGGCCGCGTCGAGCACGGTGTCCAGGAGCAGCCGCAGCCGCATGTCCTCCACCGAGCGGCCCTCGCGGGCGGCGCGGCGGCTGGCCTCCAGGGCCGCCTCCACCTCGCCGAGCCGGGCCTTGAGCCGGCGGGACTCGCTCTCGGCGGCAGAGACCTGGGCGGCGGCCTCGGACCGTGCGGTGTCGATCTCGGCCTGGGCGCGCCGCAGCGCCGCCTCGCCGCGCTTCACGTCGCTCTGGGCGCTGCGCAGCTTGCGGTGAAGCGATTCGGCTTCCTTGCGGGCGGCCTCCAGCTCGTGGCGCAGCTGTTCGGTCTCGGCCCGGGTGCGTTCCCTCGCGCCCGCGACCTCCTCGCGCAGCCGCTCCAGTTCGCGCCGGCTCGCCTCGTCGGCGCGCTCGGCGTCGGCGCGCTCGGCCTCCTCGCCGGCGGCGGCGACGAGCTTGTGCCAGCCGGCCGGGCGCAGCACATAGGCGGCCGCGGCCACGTCGACCGGGTCGGCGGCGGCGGGCGGGGCACCGGACTCGACGGCGCCGGCCAGCTCGGGCTGCGCCTCCTTGAAGCGCTCGCCGATCCGCTGCCGGAAGAGCGGGTCGCTCTCCAGGGCGGCCGCCATCGCGTTCCCCGCGAACTTGGCGCGCCGGGAGGCGGTGAAGCGGGCGTACTGGCGCAGCGGGGCGGGCAGCTCGCCGACGGTCAGCCCGCCGAAGGCGTCCGCGACCAGCGCGACCACCTTGCGCCGTACGGGTTCGGGCAGCGGGCGGTCGAGCGCCTCGGCAGCGTCGTCCGCCGAGCCCGTCGGCTCATCACCGTGCGCGGGCTGCTCCACGATCCGTCACCCCACTTCCCTGTCGTCGTCGCCCTCCCGGGCCGCTTCTCAGGAAGCGGAACCCGGCCTGTCCACCAGTTCGATCTGGTCCACCGCGTTGCACCAGCGGCAGCGGACCGACTCGATGGTCTCACTGACCACCTCGCGCTCCTCGACCTTGGCCTCTCCGGCGAGGTCCAGATGGACGTACTCGACGACCTTGGAGGAGCGCGTGACGTCGAAGCGGGTCAGATTGCCGCAGAGCGTGCAGCGCCAGCGGGTCTCCGGGGTCGGCAGGGGAACCGTCGTCATCGTGCCGTCCTCTTTCTGGGCTTTCCCTGGAATTCCGGGGGTGTACGGGACCGCGGTGCGCCGTCGGACTGCGGAAGTCTGCCCGTAACCCTACGGCCTCCCGGGTACCCCGTGTCACGGCGAGGCACTCTGTCCAGTTCGACCCCGGTACGCCATGATCTGTCCATGATCGACTGGCGGGGCGTCGCCCGCGGCGCGTGGCAGGAAGCCCGGAACGGGCCCACCGTGACGTACGGCCTCATCGCGCTGTGCGTTCTGCTCTTCGCCGTGAGCCCGGTCTCCGGCCTCAACCCGGGATACGGCACGGGCGAGAAGCTGCTCGCGGCGCAGGGCGCGTACTTCGAGCGCTGGGGCGTCGTCCCGGCCGAGCTGACGAGCGGGGAGCCACGGGCCCTGCTGACCCCGCTGACCGCGCTCTTCGTCCACGGCAGCTGGCTGCACCTGCTGGGGAACATGCTGTTCCTGTACGTCTTCGGGGCGATGGCCGAGGAGCGGATGGGGCCGGCCGAGTTCGCCCTGTTCTATCTGGGCTGCGGCTATCTGGCGCTGTCGGGGTACGCGGCGGCGCACGCGGACAGCGCGCAGACCCTGGTGGGGGCGTCGGGGGCGATCTCGGGGGTGCTCGGGGCCTTCCTCTGTCTCTTCCCGCGCTCCCGGGTGACCAGCCTCTTCCCGTTCCTCTTCTTCCTGCCGCTGCGCTTCCCGGCCTGGATCGTGCTGGTCTTCTGGTTCGTGCTGCAGTGGCTGGCGGCCCGCACGGCCGGGGCGGGGCCGGGGGTGGCCTATCTGGCGCACGTGATCGGGTTCGCGATCGGGTTCGTCTACGCGTGGGGCCGGTACAGAGGGAGAAGGGGGGCTCGCGCGGCGCTTCCTTAGAGGGTGGTGGTGGACGACGGGCGGGCTACAGTGAAGCCACCAACCGCGGCCACCGAGGGAGAAAGCCAGCCGTGATCACCGCGATCGTGCTCATCAAGACCAGCGTGGACCGGATCCCCGAGATCGCCGAGGCGATCGCCGCGATCGACTCCGTCAGCGAGGTCTTCTCGGTGACCGGGACGTACGACCTGATCGCCATGGTCCGGGTGCCGCGCCACGACGACCTGGCCGACATCATCCCCGGCCGGATCAGCAAGATCCCCGGCGTCGAGGGCACCGACACCCATGTCGCCTTCCGCGCCTACTCCCAGCACGACCTGGACGCGGCCTTCGCGATCGGCCTGGAGTCCTGACGCGGCAGCGCGCACGGTGAAGCCGGCCTCTCCCCGCGGGGAGAGGCCGGCTTCACTCGTACGGGGGAGGAACCTCAGCCGCGGTCCGGCACGCAGCGGCCGTCCTCGGTGCGGTACTTCCACTGGGCGCCCTCGCGCACCAGCTGCTTCACCGCGCCCACGAACCGCTCCACGTGCTCGTCGGGGGTGCCCGCGCCGAAGCTGACGCGGATCGCGTTGAGGGACCGCTCGCCCGGCGCCGCCTCCGGGGCGCCGCACTCGCCCGGGTCCTGCGGGTCGCTGCCGAGCAGGGTGCGCACCAGCGGGTGGGCGCAGAACAGGCCGTCGCGGACGCCGATGCCGTACTCGGCGGAGAGCGCGGCGGCGAAGTGGGAGCTGTTCCAGCCGTCCACGACGAAGGAGATGACGCCGACCCGGGGGGCGTCGTCGCCGAAGAGCGAGAGCACCCGCACCTCGGGCACCTCGGCCAGGCCCTCGCGGACCTTGGCGATCAGGTGCTGCTCGCGGGCGACGAGCCGGTCGAAACCGGCCTCGGTGAGCGCCTTGCAGGCGGAGGCGATGGAGTAGACGCCGATGACGTTGGGCGAGCCGGCCTCGTGCCGGGCCGCGGTGGTGTGCCACTCCACGTCCACCCCGCCGTCGGCCCGGCGGGCCACCGTGCGGGAGGCGCCGCCGCCCGCGAGGTACGGCTCGGACTCCTGCAGCCAGTCGGCGCGGCCGGCGAGGACTCCGGAGCCGAAGGGCGCGTACAGCTTGTGCCCGGAGAAGGCGACCCAGTCGACGTCCAACTCGCTTACGGAGACGGGGTGGTGGGGGGCGAGCTGGGCGGCGTCGAGGACGATCCGGGCGCCGTGCGCGTGCGCGGCGGCGGCCAGCTCCCTGACCGGCCACAGCTCGCCCGTGACGTTGGAGGCACCGGTCACGCAGACCAGGGCGGGGCCGTAGGGGTCGCGGTCGGCGAGCGCCCGCTCCAGGGTCTCGACCGCCTGGCGCGGGGTGCGCGGGGCGTTGAGGTAGGTGACCCGGGCGTCGCGCCACGGAAGGAGCGAGGCGTGGTGCTCGGTCTCGAAGACGAAGACCTGGCAGTCGGCGGGGATCACCTGCGCCAGCAGGTTGAGCGAGTCGGTGGTGGAGCGGGTGAAGACCACCTGGTCGCCGGGGCGGCAGTCGAGGAACTCGGCGACGGTGGCCCGGCTGTTCTCGAAGAGGTCCGTGGAGAGCTGGGAGAGGTAGCCGGCGCCGCGGTGGACGCTGCCGTAGTACGGGGCGTAGGCGGCGACGTCGTCCCACACGCGCTGGAGGGCCGGGGCGCTGGCGGCGTAGTCGAGGGCCGCGTAGCTGACCTCGCCACCGGTGACGAGCGGGACGGTGACGTCCCGGCCGAGGACCGGCAGCGGGGCGGCGCAGCAGGGGTCGGCGGACTCACCGGTCTCGACGGAGACGGCGGAGGCGGTGGTGGCGGCGGCGTTCGGGCATGCGGACATGACGTATCTCCCGGCGGGAAAGAGAGCGCGAAAAGGCGTGAAAGGGCCCGCAGGGCAGCGCGAAGTGGGGTGCCGCATACGGGTGTTGATGGAGAAAGGGGCCGAAGGCCCTAGCGCATTCGCTTGCTCACGAGACACTGCTCCCTAGAGGACCAAGGACCCCAAGGTGTGTACGCAGGGGTCCGCGCTTGCCGCAGGCTTCTGCCGTACGACCTGGTCTTCACCCGGGGCACCCCGCCACGGACGGAGGGTTGCCGGACAGCCAGCCGGGGCTTCGAGGCTGTCGCTCATGACCTGGTACAGAAAGTAGTTCAGCTGATCGTCGACGCGCAACCCCGTCCGCATGCCGGGACGGGGTCGCGGGTCGCGGGTCAGCGGTTGGTGGCGGCGATCCACCGCTCCAGGGACCGCAGGGCCGCGCCGGAGTCGATCGACTCCGCGGCCTTCGCGATGCCTGCGGCCAGTTGCTCCGTCAGGGTGCCCGGGCCGGGGTCCAGGGCGGTGAGCGCCGCCGCCGCGTTGAGCAGCACCGCGTCCCGTACCGGTCCGGTCTCCCCCGCGAGCAGCCGGCGGGCGACGTCGGCGTTGTACGAGGCGTCGGCGCCGCGCAGCGCCTCCAGGGTGACGAGCTCGATGCCGACGTCCCGGGGATCGAAGCGCTCCTCGGTGACGCTGCCGTCCCTGACCACCCAGACCCGGGAGGTGGAGGTGGTGGTCAGCTCGTCCAGACCGTCGTCGCCGCGGAAGACCAGGGCGGAGTTGCCGCGCTCGGCGAAGACCCCGGCGACGACCGGCGCCATGCGCGGGTCGGCGACGCCGACCGCCTGGGAGCGCACCTTCGCCGGGTTGGTCAGCGGACCGAGGACGTTGAAGGTCGTCCGGATGCCCAGCTGGCCGCGGGCCGCGGCGACGTGCCGCAGCGAGGGGTGGAACTTGATCGCGAAGCAGAGGGTGATGCCCGCCTCGTCGGCGACCTCGGCGACCCGCTGCGGGCTCAGGTCGAGGTTGACGCCGAGCTTCTCCAGGACGTCGGAGGAGCCGGAGGCGGAGGACGCGGCGCGGTTGCCGTGCTTGACGACCTTGGCGCCCGTACCGGCGACCACGATCGACGCCATGGTGGAGATGTTCACCGTCTTGGCGCCGTCGCCGCCGGTGCCGACGATGTCGACGGTCCGCCCCGGCACCTCGATGACGTTGGCGTGCTCGTACATGGTCCGCACGAGGCCGGCGATCTCCTGCACCGTCTCGCCCTTGGCGCGCAGCGCCACCATGAAGCCGGCGATCTGGGCGTCGGTCGCCTCGCCGCTCATGATCAGGTCCATCGCCCAGGCCGTGTCGTCGGCGGAGAGGTCGTGGCCGTCGAGCAGACCGTTCAGCAGGACGGGCCAGGAGCGGCCCGCCGAGTCGAGTCCTCCAGCGGGGGTCGCAGCGCTCATGGCAGCTCCTGGTGATCCGTGACATACGGGGGCGGGCATACGCCCCCACCCTATCGATCCCGGGGGACGGCAAAGAGCCCCGTCCATCGAATGGACGGGGCTCTCGCCGTGGCGACCTACATCAGGAGGCCGAGGGGATCAGTGGTGGCCGTGGCCGCTCGTGATCTCCTTGTACTCCTCGGCGGTGGGCTTGGCGACCTGGTTGTCCGCGCCGTAGTAGCCCTTGTTGAGCTTGACCCGGAGCTTCTCCATGCGCCCGATCTTGCGCTCCACGCCGTTCTCGTCGACGGCCGGCGGCAGCTCCGCGGGCTCGTACTGCTCGTGCGCCGTGAGCTTGTGCAGCTCACCCTGGCTGAGCGGCTGGTGGACCTCGACGAACTCACCGTGCGGCAGGCGCTTGATGATGCCGGACTCGCGACCGTGCAGCACCTTGTCCTTGTCCCGGCGCTGGAGGCCGAGGCAGATCCGCTTGGTGACGATGAACGCGATGACCGGTCCGACGAAGAAGAAGATCCGGACGAACCAGGTGATCGAGTTCAGCGACAGGTGGAAGTGGGTCGCCCAGAGGTCGTTTCCACCACCCACCAGCATGATCATGTACGCGGTGATCCAGGCGACACCGAAGGCGGTGCGCGTCGGAGCGTTGCGCGGGCGCTGCGCGATGTGGTGCTCGCGCTTGTCGCCGGTGATCCAGGACTCGATGAACGGGTAGACCGCGATGGCCGCGAGGACCGCCGGGAAGATCGCCAGCGGGATCATCACGCCGAGGACCAGCGTGTGGCCCCACAGGTTGATCTCCCAGCCCGGCATGACACGGATCAGACCCTCGGCGAAGCCCATGTACCAGTCGGGCTGGGCGCCGGTGGACACCTGGTCCGGGCGGTACGGGCCGAGGGCCCAGATCGGGTTGATCGAGGCGATCGCCGCGATGACCGCGATGACGCCGAAGACCAGGAAGAAGAAGCCTCCGGCCTTCGCCATGTACACCGGGAGCAGCGGCATGCCGACGACGTTCTTGTTCGTGCGGCCGGGGCCCTCGAAGTGCGTGTGCTTGTGGACGAACACCAGGATGAGGTGCGCGACCACGAGACCCAGCATGATGCCGGGCAGCAGCAGCACGTGCGCCGAGTAGAACCGGGCGACGAAGTCGCCGCCGGGGAACTCCCCGCCGAACAGGAACATCGACAGGTACGTGCCGATGATCGGCACGGACAGGATCGCGCCCTGCATGAAGCGCACACCGGTGCCGGAGAGCAGGTCGTCCGGGAGCGAGTAACCGGTGAAGCCGGTGAACATGCCCAGGAAGAACAGCAGGAAGCCGAACAGCCAGTTGATCTCACGCGGCTTGCGGAACGCGCCGGTGAAGAACACGCGCATCATGTGCACGAACATGCCGGCGAGGAAGATCAGCGCCGCCCAGTGGTGGATCTGCCGGATGAGCAGACCACCGCGCACCTCGAACGAGATGTGCATGGTCGAGTTGAACGCCTCGGACATCAGCTGTCCCTGGAGCGGGACGTACGGTCCGACGTACTCCACCTCGTTCATCGACGGGTGGAAGAACATCGTCAGATAGACGCCCGTCAGGATGATGATGAGGAAGCTGTAGAGGCAGACCTCGCCCAGCATGAAGGACCAGTGGTCCGGGAAGATCTTCCGCATGTTGGCCTTGGCCAGCGTGTAGATCCCCAGGCGGCCGTCGGCCCAGTCGGCGATGCGCTCGCCGGCGGGTGCCTTCTTCTGCGTATTGGTCACAGTGCTCATCCGCGCTCCCAGAAGGCGGGACCGACGGGCTCTTCGAAGTCGCCGTGCGCCTCGAGGAAGCCCTTGTCGTTCACGCCGATCCGCAGCTGCGGGAGGGCGTGGCCGGCCGGGCCGAAGATGACTCGAGCGCCGTCGGACAGGTCGAAGGTGGACTGGTGGCACGGGCAGAGCACGTGGTGCGTCTGCTGCTCGTACAGGGAGATCGGGCAGCCGACGTGGGTGCAGATCTTCGAGAAGGCGACGATGCCCTCGTGCGACCACTCGAGCTCGCGCTTGTCCTTGATGTCCTCCGGCTGGATCCGGACGATCATCAGGGCGGCCTTGGCGATCTCGGTCTGGAAGTGCTCGTCGTGCTCCGAGAGGCCCTCGGGCATCGCGAAGGTCAGCGAACCGACCGCGACGTCCTCGGGACGCAGCGGCTCGTGCGTGTTCATGTTGACGAGCAGCTTGCCCTTGGCCCACAGGGTGGAGCGGAGCTTCTTCTCGGGCAGCGGGCCCATGTCACGCAGCAGCACGATGCCGGAGAGCGGCACCATGGCCAGCGCGCCGAACAGCGTGTTGCGGATCAGCTTGCGGCGGCCGAAGCCGGACTCGGCGGCACCGGCCGCGAAGTCCGCCATGACCTTCGCCTTGACCTCGGGCGAGGCCGCCATCGGGTGACGCTCGTCGGCGACCTCGACGTCGGACATCAGGGTGCGGGCCCAGTGGACCGCGCCCGCGCCGATGAAGAACAGGGCCGCGCCGAGGGTCAGACCCAGGGCGAAGTTGAGCGCCGACACCCGGCCGAAGGGCCAGATGTAGACGATCTTGTCGACCGGGAAGATCACGTACGAGGCGATGAAGCCGATCGTGGCCAGCATCGACAGCGTGAACATGAACGCGACCGCACGCTCGGACCGGCGAGCGGCACGCTCGTCGATGTCCTGGATGCGCGGCTTGTGGGGCGGGAGGCCCGGGTCGGCGAACGGGTCGTCGGCGACCTTCACCGCGCCGTGCGCGGTGTCCTGCGCGGTGGGCAGGTTCTCTTCTGGATTCTCTTGGGTACTCATGACTTCTTGGCCTTAGCGGTGTGGGCCGCGACCCAGATGGCAACTGCGATCAGCGCGCCCAGACCGAAGATCCACGCGAACAGACCCTCGCTGACGGGGCCGAGGCCACCCAGCTTGAGACCACCCGGGCTGTCGGCCTTGTCGCTGTTCACGGCCTGGACGTAGGCGATGATGTCCTTCTTCTGCTTCTCCGGCATGGTCGTGTCGGGGAAGGACGGCATGTTCTGCGGGCCCGTCTGCATGGCCTCGTAGAGGTGCTTCGGGTCCACGCCCTCGAGGCTCGGGGCGTACTTGCCGTAGGTCAGCGCGCCACCCTCACCGGTGAAGTTGTGGCACTGGGCGCAGTTGGAGCGGAACAGCTCGCCGCCCTTGGCGATGTCGGCGCCGTCAGGGCTGTACTGGCCCTCGGTCGGGACGATCGGACCGGCACCGAGGGAGGCGACGTACGCCGCGAGCTGATCGATCTCAGCCTGCGAGTAGATGACCTTCTTCCTCGGGATCTGGGCGCCCGGCTGCTGGGCCGGCATACGGCCGGTGCCGACCTGGAAGTCCACGGCCGCCGAGCCCACGCCGACCAGGGAGGGGCCGTCAGAGGTGCCCTGACCGCCGGTTCCGTGGCAGCTGGCGCAGCCGACGGAGTAGAGCTTCTTGCCCTCCTCGATGGCGAGGGACTGGGCGGTTTCATCGGCCTTCGCCGTGCCCGCGGGCGCGAACGCGGCGTACAGCCCCCCAGTTGCCGCCAGCGCGAGAAGTAGGACGACGACCGCCGCCAGCGGATGGCGTCGTCGTGCGGAGAGCTTTTTCACGGATTACCCCGGTGTCAGGATCTTCTGCGTCGATGCTTGCTGGATGTGTCGGTCCGCCGGGAGCGGCGGAGCCCGATTACTTGATCAAGTAGATCGTGGCGAAGAGGCCGATCCAGACGACATCGACGAAGTGCCAGTAGTAGGACACGACGATGGCGGCGGTTGCCTGCTCGTGAGTGAACCTCTTGGCGGCGTACGTCCGGCCGAGGACCAGCAGGAAGGCGATGAGACCGCCCGTCACGTGCAGGCCGTGGAAGCCGGTGGTCAGGTAGAACACCGTGCCGTACGGGTCCGAGGACAGCGAGAGGCCGTCCTTCTTGACCAGCTCGGTGTACTCGAAGACCTGGCCGCCGATGAAGATCGCGCCCATCACGAACGTGATGATGAACCACGTCCTGAGCTTCTTCACGTCGCCCCGCTCCGCGGCGAAGACGCCGAGCTGGCAGGTGAGTGAGGAGAGCACCAGGATCGTGGTGTTGGTCGCGGAGAACGGAAGGTTCAAGGCGTCGGCCTTTTCCGTCCAGAACTCGGCGCCCATCACGGATCGCAGGGTGAAGTACATCGCGAAGAGGGCCGCGAAGAACATCAGCTCGGAGCTCAACCAGATGATGGTTCCGACGCTGGTGAGGTTCGGTCGATTGACCGACGGGTGCGCGTGCCCGGTTTCTACTGTCGTTACTGTCGCCACGACCGACATTATGTCGGTCGCTTATCCCGCCCTCACTCCGGGGGGTGCCGTTCGGAGTGTCCGGGGGCCATGTCCTGCCCGAACGGCCCATCGGAAGCGGGTTCCGGCACCCTTCGAACAGGTGTTGAACGGGTGTTGACGGGCTGTGGACCGGAGTAGCATCCGCGCAACGACCGACCACCTTCACGGAGGAACGATGCAGTCGAGCGCCACGGTCCTGGTCTACAGCGACGACGCGAACACCCGCGCCCAGGTCCGCCTCGCGGCCGGCCGCAGGCCCGCGGCCGATGTTCCCCCGGTCGAGTTCGTCGAGTGCGCGACGCTGCCCGCGGTGCTGACGGCCCTGGACGAGGGCGGCATCGACGTGTGCGTGCTGGACGGCGAGGCGGTGCCGGCCGGCGGCATGGGCGTGTGCCGGCAGATCAAGGACGAGATCTTCCGCTGCCCGCCGGTGCTGCTGCTGATCGGGCGCCCCCAGGACGCCTGGCTGGCCACCTGGAGCCGCGCCGACGCCGCGGTCACCCTTCCGGTGGAACCGGTGGAGTTCGCGGCGTCCCTGGCGTCCCTGCTGCGCTCGCGCCTGTCCCTCGACGCCTGATCCGGCGCCTGCGGGCCCGGCAGGGCCCGCAGGGACCACGGGGGCTACAGGCGCTACGGGGGCTACAGGGAGGGCCTGAGGCGGGCCTTGGCGTCCTCGGTGGCGACCGGGTTGGAGGAGTCCGCCACCAGGGCGCTGCCCTTGCGCCACTTGGCCCAGTCCAGGTTCCAGTCGCCGAATCCGTTGCCGAAGGTGTCCATCATCTCGCCCTCGCTGTTGACGACGCGGACGATGTCGCCGGGGCGGACGTTCTCGTAGAACCAGGCGGCGTTCCCGGTGGACATGCCGACACAGCCGTGGCTGACGTTCTCGACGCCCTGGGAGCCCACGGACCAGGGGGCGGCGTGCACGTACTCGCCGCTCCAGGTGACCCGGGTGGCGTAGTAGACGGGCAGGTCGTACGAGTCCGAGCTGCCCTCCGCGATGCCGATGCTGGTGCCCCGCATCCGGACGAAGTACTCCTTGCCGAGCACCACTTTGATCCCGTTACGGGTGGAGAAGCCCGGTTTCCCGGTGGTCACCGGAATGGTGTTGATCACTTCTCCGTTGCGCCGCACCGTCATGTAGTGCGAGCCGGCGTCCGCGACGGCCTCGATCCGGTCGCCGATGGTGAGCCGGAGCGGCTTGGAATCGCCGCCGTAGAGCTTGTCGCCGACCTTGAGGCCGGCCAGGTTGCCCGTGACGGTGACGACGGCCCCGGTGGGCCAGTACTCCTTCGGACGGAAGTGCAGTTTCTTGTCGTCCACCCAGTACCAGGAGCCCTCCACGGCGGGCACGGAGCGCACCTTGAGGGCCCGCTCGACGACCCCGCGGGCCGCCTTGTCCTTGACCGGGAGGCTGAGGTCGGCGGTGATCGGCTGCCCGACGCCGTACTTGCCCGCCTCCGGGCCGAACGTGACGGTGAGGGCCCGTTTGGCCGGGGCCGTCTCGAAAGTGAACGTACGGGCCCCGGGAGCGCCGTCCCCGTCCTCCGTGGCCACCCGGACGGTGTACCGCGCGCCGGCCGCGAGGGCGGCCGTGGAGCGCCATCTGCGCCCGTCCGCGGTGAGCTCGCCGGCCAGGTGGTGGCCCGACTCGTCGAGGGCGGTGACGTCGGTGATCCGGCCCTCGTCGTCCTTGGCCGTGATCTCCAGCGGCTTCTCGGGGTCGGCCTTCTTGCCCTCGGCGGGGGCGTTGAAGGCGATCTCGTCCGCCGCGTCGTAGGGCCTGGCCGACAGCGGATGGTCTCCGGAGCCTGCGCACGCGGTGGCGCCGGCGGTGACGGTGAGGGCCAGAAGGGTGCAGCTCAGAACAGTCCGAATGCGCGGCGTGTCGTTCATGACTTCACGTTAAGAACATTCCTCGGCCCGGGCGCGCCGAGTAGGGCAAACGAGGGGCCCGGCCGCTTCGTCGGACGAAGTGACCGGGCCCCTCGGGGTGTTGCCGGGTACTGCGGGTGCCGCTACTGGTTCTGGTTCTCACCGCGGTAGAACTCGAAGACCCAGCCGAAGATGCCGACCAGGATCAGCGGAGCGGAGAAGTACAGCAGCCACCAGCCCATCGCGATGGCGAGGAAGGCGAGCGCACCGCCGATGGCCAGCGAGAGCGGCTGCCAGCTGTGGGGGGCGAAGAAGCCCACCTCGCCGGCCTCGTCCGAGACGTCGGCTTCCTTCTCGTCCTGCGCCATGGCGTCGACCCGCCGGGCCGTGAAGGCCAGGTAGTAGCCGATCATGATGCAGAGACCGAACGCCAGGAACAGCGCCGTCGTGCCGACCGGCTCCTTCGACCACACGCCATAGAGGATCGCCATGGCGAGGACGAAGACGCTCAGCCAGATGAACATCTTGCCCTGGATCTTCACTTGCCGGTCTCCTTGCCGCCGGTGAGCGCCGCCACCTCGTGACCCTTGTTCTCGAGCTGGTCGAGAGCAGCGATCTCAGGGTGGTGCAGGTCGAACGCCGGGGATTCGGAACGGATCCGCGGCAGGGTGAGGAAGTTGTGCCGCGGCGGCGGGCAGGACGTCGCCCACTCGAGCGAACGGCCGTAGCCCCACGGGTCGTCGACCTCGATCTTCTTGCCGTACTTGGCGGTCTTCCACACGTTGTAGAAGAACGGCAGCATCGACAGGCCGAGCAGGAAGGACGAGATCGTCGAGATCGTGTTCAGCGCCGTGAAGCCGTCGGCGTCGAGGTAGTCCGCGTAACGACGCGGCATGCCCTCGGCACCCAGCCAGTGCTGGACCAGGAAGGTGCCGTGGAAGCCCACGAACAGCGTCCAGAAGGTCATCTTGCCGAGTCGCTCGTCCAGCATCTTGCCGGTGAACTTCGGCCACCAGAAGTGGAAGCCGGAGAACATCGCGAAGACCACGGTGCCGAAGATGACGTAGTGGAAGTGCGCGACGACGAAGTACGAGTCGGAGACGTGGAAGTCCATCGGCGGCGAGGCCAGGATGACACCGGTCAGACCACCGAAGGTGAAGGTGATCAGGAAGCCGGTGGCCCAGAGCATCGGCGTCTCGAAGGACAGCGAGCCCTTCCACATCGTCCCGATCCAGTTGAAGAACTTCACGCCGGTCGGAACGGCGATGAGGAACGTCATGAAGGAGAAGAACGGCAGGAGCACGCCACCGGTGACGTACATGTGGTGGGCCCACACGGTCACGGACAGACCGGCGATCGCGATGGTCGCGGCCACCAGGCCGATGTAGCCGAACATCGGCTTGCGGCTGAAGACCGGGATGACCTCGGAGATGATGCCGAAGAACGGCAGGGCGATGATGTACACCTCTGGGTGTCCGAAGAACCAGAAGAGGTGTTGCCAGAGCAAGGCTCCGCCGTTGGCCGCGTCGAAGACGTGGGCACCGAACTTGCGGTCCGCCTCCAGGGCGAACAGCGCGGCCGCCAGGACCGGGAAGGCGAGCAGGACCAGGACACCGGTCAGCAGCACGTTCCAGGTGAAGATCGGCATGCGGAACATCGTCATGCCCGGAGCGCGCATGCAGATGATCGTGGTGATGAAGTTGACCGAGCCGAGGATGGTGCCGAAGCCGGAGAAGGCCAGACCCATGATCCACATGTCGGCGCCGACACCCGGCGAGCGGACGGCGTCCGACAGCGGGGAGTAGGCGAACCAGCCGAAGTCGGCCGCACCCTGCGGGGTGAGGAAGCCGGCCACGGCGATGATCGAGCCGAACAGGTACAGCCAGTAGGCGAACATGTTCAGCCGCGGGAACGCCACGTCGGGCGCGCCGATCTGCAGCGGCATGATCCAGTTCGCGAAGCCCGCGAAGAGCGGGGTGGCGAACATCAGCAGCATGATCGTGCCATGCATGGTGAACGCCTGGTTGAACTGCTCGTTCGACATGATCTGCGTGCCCGGACGGGCAAGCTCGGCGCGCATGAAGAGCGCCATCAGACCGCCGATGATGAAGAACACGAACGACGTCACCAGGTACATGGTGCCGATCGTCTTGTGGTCGGTGGTGGTAAGCCACTTCACCACTACATTGCCGGGCTGCTTGCGGCGTACCGGGAGCTCGTTCTCGTACGAGTCCTCAGCCGCGGCCGCCCCGTGGGGTTCGTTGAGAATGCTCACAGCTTGTTCGTCTCCGCATTCCGAGCCGGGTCCGTCTGCTCAATGCCGGACGGGATGTAGCCGGTCTGCCCCTTCTCCGCCAGCTCCTTCAGGTGCTGCTGGTAGCGCTCCGGAGAGACCACCTTGACGTTGAAGAGCATCCGGGAGTGGTCGACACCGCACAGCTCGGCGCACTTGCCGAGGAAGGTGCCCTCCTGGGTCGGGGTGACCTCGAAGGCGTTGGTGTGACCCGGGATGACGTCCTGCTTCATGAGGAAGGGGACCACCCAGAAGGAGTGGATGACGTCACGGGAGGTCAGGACGAACCGGACCTTCTCGCCCTTGGGCAGCCACAGGGTCGGGCCCGGGTTGCCGGTCTGCGGGTTCCGGGTTCCGGGGATGCCGGCGTCGTAGACGCCGCCGGCGTTCGCCGGGAAGTCCTGCTGGAACTTGTCCGGAATGGCCGCGAGGTTCTTGTCCGTCTTGGCGTCGCCCGTCACACCGGGCACGTTCTCGACGTAGTTGAAGCCCCAGCTCCACTGGTAGCCGACCACGTTGATGGTGTGGGCCGGCTTCGGGGAGAGCTCAAGGAGCTTCGACTCGTCGCGCGCGGTGAAGTAGAAGAGCACCGAGACGATGATGAGCGGGGTGACCGTGTACAGCGCCTCGATGGGCATGTTGTACCGGGTCTGCGGAGGTACCTCGACCTTGGTGCGGCTGCGCCGGTGGAAGATGGTCGCCCACAGGATCAGACCCCACACCAGCACGCCCGTGATGAGCGCTGCCGCCCACGAGCCCTGCCAGAGGGAGAGGATCCGAGGCGCCTCTTCCGTCACCGGGGTGGGCATGCCAAGGCGGGGGAAGTCTTCCCAGTTGTACGAGCAGCCGGTGGCTGTCGCCAGGATCAGGCCCGCAGTCAGCACCTGCGGCAGCTTCCGCCGCATCGGGCGCCGCGACGAGCGGTCGGAGCCGTTGGGACTCACGTAGCGCCTTCCCGAGAGTCTCGGCCCGCGTTTGGTCGGCCACGGCCGTCCGTCTCGCTGGTCGGTCGCCGCCCCGGCCGCGGGCAGGGGTTTGGATGTTTATGCGGACCAAACCCTACTGGACGCTATTTGGGGTCGCGCGGGGAGGGTGCCCAACGCGCCGTCCGAGTCCCCGAAGGGGTGGACTCCTGCGTTCCGCGGGTGGGTTCCACGGGGCCGATCGGCGGTGCGGGCGGGGCATCTGACGGGTACTCGACGGCCGGGGTTAGCGTGGGCGGATGCCGTACTTCGACGCCGCTTCCGCCGCCCCGCTGCACCCCGTCGCCCGCCAGGCGCTGCTTGCCTCCCTGGACGAGGGGTGGGCCGACCCGGCCCGGCTGCACCGGGAGGGCCGGCGGGCCCGGATGCTGCTCGACGCGGCCCGGGAGGCCGCGGCGGACGCGGTCGGGTGCCGCCCGGACGAGCTGGTCTTCACTCCTTCGGGGACGCGCGCGGTTCACGCCGGAATCTCCGGCGCGCTCGCGGGGCGTCGGCGTGTCGGGGACCGGCTCGTGGTCTCGGCGGTCGAACACTCCTCCGTCCTGCACGCCGGCCAGGCGCACACGGCGGCGGGCGGCTCGGTGACCGAGGTGCCGGTGGAGCGGTCGGGCGCGGTGGACCCGGAGGCCTTCGCGGCGGCGCTCGACGCCCGTACCGCGCTGGCGTGTCTGCAGTCCGCCAACCACGAGGTGGGGACCGAGCAGCCGGTCGCCGAGGTCGCGGCGGCCTGCCGGGCGGCCGGGGTGCCGCTGCTGGTGGACGCGGCGCAGTCGCTCGGCTGGGGTCCGGTGCCGGAGGGCTGGTCGCTGCTCGCGGCGAGCGCGCACAAGTGGGGCGGCCCGGCGGGGGTCGGGCTGCTCGCCGTGCGCAAGGGCGTCCGGTTCGCCCCGCAGGGTCCGGCCGACGAGCGGGAGTCGGGACGGGCGCCCGGCTTCGAGAACCTGCCGGCGATCGTGGCGGCGGCGGCCTCGCTGCGGGCGGTGCGGGCGGAGGCGGCGGCCGAGGCGGCGCGGCTGCGCGGTCTGGTGGACCGGATCCGGGCGCGGGTGCCGCGGCTGGTGCCGGATGTGGAGGTGGTGGGCGACCCGGTGCGGCGGCTGCCGCACCTGGTGACGTTCTCCTGTCTCTATGTCGACGGGGAGACGCTGCTGCTGGAGCTGGACAAGGAGGGTTTCTCCGTTTCGTCCGGTTCGTCGTGTACGAGCTCGACGCTGACGCCCAGCCATGTACTGCGCGCGATGGGAGTGCTGAGCGAGGGCAACGTACGGGTGTCGCTGCCGACGGGCACCTCGGAGGAGGACGTGGACCGCTTCCTGGCGGTGCTGCCGGGTCTGGTCGCCTCCGTGCGGGACCGGCTCGGGGCCCCGGAACCGGTGGCGGCCCCGGGGGCGACGGGGGCACTGGTGATCGACGCGCTCGGCAAGCGCTGCCCGATCCCGGTGATCGAGCTCGCCAAGGTGTTCGGCGACGTACCGGTGGGCGGCACGGTGACGGTGCTCTCGGACGACGAGGCGGCCCGGCTCGACATCCCGGCCTGGTGCGAGATGCGGGGCCAGGAGTACGTGGGCGAGGAGCCCTCGCCGAAGGGCGGCACCGCGTACGTGGTGCGCCGGGTGTCGTGACGCGCCGGAGCCCCGCGCTCCGCGCCCGTGCGGCGCGGAGCGCGGGGCTCCGGGGACTTTTTCAGGACAACGTCAGGACAGGTGCGTCCTGACCTCGGCGGCGGCCTCGTCGCCGTACGCCTTGGCGAAGCGCTCCATGAAGTGGGCGCGGGCCAGGGTGTACTCCTGGGTGCCCAGGGTCTCGATGACGAGGGTGGCGAGCATGCAGCCGACCTGGGCGGCGCGCTCCAGGCTGACGCCCCAGCCGAGGCCGGTCAGGAAGCCCGCGCGGAAGGCGTCGCCGACGCCGGTGGGGTCGACCTTGGCCTCCTCCTCCGGGCAGCCGACCTCGATGGCCGGCTCGCCGACGCGCTCGATGCGCACGCCGCGGGAGCCCAGGGTGGTGACCCGGTGGCCGACGCGCTCCAGGATCTCCTGCTCGGTCCAGCCCGTCTTGGACTCGATGAGGCCCTTCTCGTACTCGTTGGAGAAGAGGTAGGTGGCCCCGTCGAGGAGGGTG
This sequence comes from Streptomyces sp. NPDC020422, assembly GCF_044386705.1. Classification (NCBI taxonomy): domain Bacteria; kingdom Bacillati; phylum Actinomycetota; class Actinomycetes; order Kitasatosporales; family Streptomycetaceae; genus Streptomyces; species Streptomyces sp. NPDC020422. Next base: position 384,750 of record NZ_JBIRVJ010000008.1, read on the forward strand.
CGGATCTCCTCGCCGTCCATGCGCGCGATCTGCTGCGAGAAGTCCGCGGCGAAGGGGATCCGGCGGGTGCGGCACTCCTCCGTGTGGCGCAGCATCGCCTCGGGGTCGTCGGCGCCGATCAGCACCAGGTCGAGGCCGCCCACGCGGTCGGCGACGGCCTTCAGCTCGATCAGCCGGGCCTCGCTCATCGCGCCGGTGTAGAAGGAGCCGATCTGGTTGTGGTCCTTGTCCGTGGTGCAGACGAAGCGCGCGGTGTGCAGGACCTCGGAGATCCGCACCGAGCCGGTGTCGACGCCGTGCCGGTCGAGCCAGGCGCGGTACTCGTCGAAGTCGTAGCCCGCGGCGCCGACGAGGACCGGGTTGCCGCCGAGCTGGCCCATGCCGAAGCAGATGTTGGGGCCGACGCCGCCCCGGCGGATGTCGAGGTTGTCGACGAGGAAGGAGAGAGAGACCGTGTGGAGCTGGTCCGCCACGAGCTGGTCGGCGAACCGGCCCGGGAAGGTCATGAGGTGGTCGGTGGCGATGGAGCCGGTGACTGCGATACGCACGGCTGGACGCTCCTGCGGTAATCGAGAGGGGCGCGCGAAGCGCTCCGACAAGGGTGACGGTGGGTGACGGGCGGGAATGACAATTAACGCTACCGGGTGCGACCACGCATGCCGAACAGCGGAAACTACCCCAGAGTAGGGCTTTTCCCCGCACCCTCGGCGTGCGTACGGTGCCGCCATGACCCAGTACCCCGCTCCCCGTGAGCACCAGGAGTCCGAGTTCAGCCTTGCGCAGCTGTGCGGTGACAGTGCACGGATGGCCCCGCACTGGGTGACTCCGGCCGCCCCCGCGGCCGCCCCCGTCTCCCCCGCGCTCATCCACGGCGTCGAGGTCCCGGCCGCGTCGGCCCGGCTGATCGCCGCCACCTCCGAGTACGGAGCCTGACAAGCGGAACCGGACGCGCGCCGCTCCCGTCCCACCGGTGTCTTCCGCAGGGACGGCATGGTCAGGAGGAGCGTGCGGTGAGCAGTACGGAGAACCGGACCGGGAAGCGGGGGCCGCTTCTCGTCGCCTCGGTGGCGGCGGGAGTGCTCCTGGCGAGCGGCGGGGGCGTGTACTACGCGACCACGGCGGTCGGCGGGGGCGGCGGCGCGGCGAAGGCGCGGTCGGCGCCCGCCGCTCCCCCGCCGCTGAACCTGGACGAGAAGGGCGACGGCACCCCGGGGATCGCACCCGGCGAGCCCGACCCCGGCGGCGGTGGTGACGGGACCGTCTACCGGGCCGAGGGCTCCCTCCCCAAGGGCCCCGCGTCGGCGGCGGTCCACCGGCCCGAGGGCCGGGTGACCTCGGCGGAGGTGACCCGTCTCGCGCGGGCGCTGGGCATCTCCGGCACCCCGCGCCTGGTGGGCGAGGTGTGGCAGCTGGCCCCGCAGCGGGACGAGTCGGGGCCGCGCCTCGACGTCTCGGTGAAGGCTCCGGGGAGCTGGACCTTCGGCCGGCAGGAGGACGGGCCCGCGGGCGACACCTGTCTGAAGGGCAAGGCGTGCCCGCCGCCGGGAGAGGCGAAGCCCCCGCGCGGCGGGAGCCCGGTGAGCGAGGCGGTGGCGAAGGCGGCCGTGGCGCCGGTGCTGAAGGCGATCGGCCAGGACGACGCCAAGCTGGACGCGCGGCAGCTGATGAACGGCTCGGTGCGGGTGGTCAACGCCGACCCGGTGGTCGGCGGTCTGCCGACGTACGGCTGGTCGACCGGCGTCCAGGTGGGCCCCGACGGCTCGCTGGTCGCCGGGAGCGGCCGGCTGAAGGAGCCGGCCGAGGGCGACACGTATCCGGTGATCGGCGCGCAGAAGGCCCTGGACGAGCTGAACAAGGCCGCGAAGGGGACCGGGCCGATCGGGATCGGCGGCTGCGCGACCGACCCCCCGGCGGGCACCGACGCCGCGCGGGACGTCCGGCCGGACGCGCCGTGCCGGGCGCCCGGGGACCCGGCGCCGCCCCAGGTGGTGACGGTGACCGGGGCGCGCTTCGGTCTTGCCGCGCAGTACGTGGACGGTGAGCAGGTGCTCGTGCCGGCCTGGCTCTTCTCGGCGCGGGCGAAGCCCGGCACCGAGCCGTACACGGTGGCGCGGACGGCGGTGGACGCGCGCTATCTGGCGCCGCCGGCGAAGCCCTCCCCCACTCCGGACCAGGGGACCGCGCCGGAGCGTCAGATCTCCTCGTTCCGGGCCGGTCCGGCGGACCGGGAGCTGTCGGTGACCTTCTGGGGCGGGGTGTGCAGCACGTACACCGCGACGGCCGTGGAGAGCCCGCGGAAGGTCGTGGTGCGGATCGCGGAGCAGCCGACCGACCCGGACAAGGCGTGCATCGCGATCGCCGTGGAGGTCACGAAGACGGTGACGCTGAAGCAGCCGCTGGGCGACCGGCAGGTGGTGGACGGGGCGAGCGGGCAGGCCGTGCCGCGGAAGTAGGCGCGGACGCTCCGAGAGCACGAGAGGGCGGCACCCGGACCGCGGGTGCCGCCCTCTCGTACGTACGGCTTAGCTGAAGCTGTCGCCGCAGGCGCAGGAGCCCGTGGCGTTCGGGTTGTCGATCGTGAAGCCCTGCTTCTCGATCGTGTCGACGAAGTCGATGGAGGCGCCGCCCAGGTACGGGGCGCTCATGCGGTCGGTGACGACCTTGACGCCGCCGAAGTCCTTGACGACGTCGCCGTCGAGCGAGCGCTCGTCGAAGAACAGCTGGTACCGCAGGCCGGAGCAGCCGCCGGGCTGCACGGCGACGCGCAGCGCCAGGTCGTCGCGGCCTTCCTGGTCGAGCAGGGCCTTGACCTTGGCCGCGGCGGCGTCGGACAGGAGGATGCCGTCGCTGACAGTGGTCTTCTCGTCCGATACGGACATCTGTGTCTCTCCCGGGTTGGTACGGAGACTGCTTGCCGACGGTTGCAACCGGCGGGGCCGCGGATTCATTCCGGGCCGAGGCGTGTCTTTCCCTTTCATGCTCGCACACCCGACGCGGAAGCCGGGAGCGGTGACCGCGAGGCGAATTCGTCACATCGACACTATGGACATCGTCAAAGTGACGTGAACCGGTTATGATAGATAGCGTCATTTAGACGAAAAGGCTTTTCGAGGCTCACCGTAGAAGTAGAAAGGGTGCGTGACGTGACCACCGCCCAGCCCCTGGACGTCCAGCCGACGCCGCTCGCCCTGCTGCTGCTCGGCCGCGAGGCCGACCCGAAGAGCGAGCGTGGCGTGGAGTGCCCCGGCGACCTGCCCTCGCCCTCCGACCCCGACCTGGTGGAGCGTGCCCGCGCCGCCAAGGAGAAGCTCGGGGACAAGGTCTTCGTCCTCGGGCACCACTACCAGCGCGACGAGGTCATCCAGTTCGCCGACGTCACGGGCGACTCCTTCAAGCTCGCCCGCGACGCCGCCGCCAAGCCGGAGGCCGAGTACATCGTCTTCTGCGGTGTGCACTTCATGGCCGAGTCGGCCGACATCCTGACCTCCGACGACCAGAAGGTCGTGCTGCCCGACCTGGCGGCCGGCTGCTCGATGGCCGACATGGCCACCGCCGAGCAGGTCGCCGAGTGCTGGGACGTGCTGACCGAGGCCGGCATCGCCGAGCAGGTCGTGCCGGTGTCGTACATGAACTCCTCCGCCGACATCAAGGCCTTCACCGGCAAGCACGGCGGCACCATCTGCACCTCCTCCAACGCGAAGAAGGCCCTGGACTGGGCCTTCGAGCAGGGCGAGAAGGTGCTGTTCCTGCCGGACCAGCACCTGGGCCGCAACACCGCCGTGCGCGACATGGGCATGTCCCTGGACGACTGCGTCGTCTACAACCCGCACAAGCCGAACGGCGGGCTCACCGTCGAGGAGCTGCGCGCCGCCAAGATGATCCTGTGGCGCGGCCACTGCTCGGTGCACGGCCGCTTCAGCCTGGACTCGGTCAACGACGTCCGCGAGCGCATCCCGGGCGTCAACGTGCTCGTCCACCCCGAGTGCAAGCACGAGGTCGTCGCCGCCGCGGACTACGTGGGCTCGACCGAGTACATCATCAAGGCCCTGGAGGCCGCCCCGGCCGGCTCGAAGTGGGCGATCGGCACCGAGCTGAACCTGGTGCGCCGCCTGGCGAACCGGTTCGCCGCCGAGGACAAGGAGATCGTCTTCCTCGACAAGACGGTCTGCTTCTGCTCGACCATGAACCGCATCGACCTGCCGCACCTGGTGTGGACCCTGGAGTCGCTGGCCGAGGGCAACCTGGTCAACCAGATCCAGGTCGACAAGGAGACGGAGAGCTTCGCCAAGCTCGCGCTGGAGCGGATGCTCGCCCTGCCGTAACGATTCCCCGCTCGACGGAACAGGGGCGCCCCGCGAGATCGCGGGGCGCCCCTTCCTTCGTGCGCGTACGGGTCAGACCCCGGCCGGCTCCTTGGCCTGCGGCGGGACCGGCGCCCCGCCGTCCTTCGCCGCGCGCTTCGCCGCCTTCTTCTCCGCCCGGCGCTCCTTGCGGAGCTCCACCATGGCGTAGAGCGTCGGGACGAGCAGCAGGGTGAGCAGGGTCGAGCTGATCAGACCGCCGATGACCACCACGGCCAGCGGCTGGGCGATGAAGCCGCCCTGACCGGTGATGCCGAGCGCCATCGGAAGCAGCGCGAAGATCGTCGCCAGGGCGGTCATCAGGATCGGGCGCAGCCGGTGCCGGCCGCCCTCGACGACCGCCTCGACGACCCCCAGGCCCTGGGCCCGGTACTGGTTGATCAGGTCGATCAGGACGATCGCGTTGGTGACCACGATGCCGATGAGCATCAGCATGCCGATGAGCGCGGGCACGCCCATCGCGGTGCCGGTGGCCACCAGCAGGCCGAGCGCGCCGGTCGCCGCGAACGGGATCGAGACCAGCAGGATCAGCGGCTGGATCAGCGAGCGGAAGGTCGCGACCAGCAGCATGAAGACGATCGCGACGGCCGCGAGCATCGCCAGGAACAGGTTGCCGAAGGCGTCGGACTGGTCCTCCGAGACCCCGCCGATGGTCGCGGTCGCGCCCGCCGGCAGCTTCAGGCCCTTGAGCTTGGCCTGCAGCGCGGAGCTGACCGCGCCGGTGTTGTCGCCGACCGGGGTGGCGGTGACGGTCGCCGCCCGGGCGCCGTCGATGCGGGTCTTGGAGACCGGTCCGGGCACCAGCTCGACGGTCGCGATGTCGCCCAGCCGCACCGGGCCCAGCGGCAGCGCCTTCAGCTCGGCGAGCGTGGTGGCCGGCTTGGCCGAGGTGATGAGGACGTCCCGCTCGGTGTCGTCGAGGATCGCCTTGCCGGACGGGGTGCCGTGCACGGCCTGGCCGACGATCATGCCGAGGGTGGTGGCGTCGAAGCCGGCGTCGGCCGCCTTCGCGTTGGGGCGGACCGAGATCCTCGGGACCGACTGCGACAGGTCGCTGGTCACGTCGGTGACGTCGTCCAGCTCGCCGACCGCGGCCTTCACCTGGTCGGCGGCGGTCCTGAGGACCTGCGGGTCGGCGGCCTTGACCACGACGCTCAGGTCCTGGCTGCCGAAGGCGGCGCCGGCGGAGATGGTGGTGTCGCCGATGCCGTCCAGCCGGGCGAGCCCGGCCTCGATCGCGTCGTGCGTCTTCCGGTACGAGGCGGAGTCCTCCAGGGCGACCTGGTAGGTGGCCTGGTTGGCGCCGGTGCCGCCGCCGAAGGCCGCCATGAAACCGGAGGAGCCGACGGTGACCTGGTAGTCCTTGACGCCTTCGGCGCCGGCCAGGACCCGCTCGACCTTCCTGGCCGCCTCGTCCGCGGCCGACAGGCTGGTGCCGGGCGCCAGCTCCTGACGGACCGTGAGGACCTCCTGCTCGCCCTGGTCGAAGAAGTTGGTCTTCAGCAGCGGGGTCATGCCGAAGGTGACCACGAGGACCACGAGGGCGATGGCCACGCTGGTGAGCCGGCGCCGGGTGGCGAAGCGGAGCACCGGCACGTACAGGCGCTGGAGCCGGCTCCGGTTCTCCTTCTCCTCGGCGAGGCGGCGCGCCTCCTCCTGGTCGGCCGAGGTCCCCTTGGGGGCGCGCAGGAACCAGTACGACAGGACGGGCACGACCGTCAGGGAGACGAGCAGCGAGGCGAGCAGGGCCGCCGTCACGGTCAGCGAGAAGGAGCCGAAGAGCTGCCCGATCATGCCGCCGACCAGGCCGATCGGCAGGAAGACGGCGACCGTGGTGAGGGTGGAGGAGGTCACCGCGCCGGCCACCTCGCGGACCGCGGTGAGGATCGCGGTCTCGCGCTCCTCGCCGTAGCCCAGGTGCCGCTTGATGTTCTCCAGGACCACGATCGAGTCGTCGACGACCCGGCCGATGGCGATGGTCAGCGCGCCCAGGGTGAGCATGTTGAGGGAGAGGTCACGGGTCCACAGCACGATCAGCGCGAGGACCACCGAGAGCGGGATGGAGACCGCGGTGACCAGGGTGGAGCGGATCGAGGTGAGGAAGACCAGGATCACCAGGACGGCCATGACCAGGCCGAGCATGCCCTCCGTGGTGAGACCGGAGATGGACTTGGCGACGGCCGGGCCCTGGTCGGAGACGACGGTCAGCTCGGCGCCGGAGCCGAGGTCCTGACGCAGCTTCGGGAGCTTGTCCTTGACGGCGTCGGAGATGCCGACGGCGCTGCCGTCCTTGTCCATCGTGGCGTACACGGCGAGGCTGGGCTTGCCGTTGGTGCGGGTGAGGGAGACCCGCGGGGACTCCTCCTGCCTGACCGTGGCCACGTCGCCGAGGCGCACCGCCCGGCCCCGCTCGGGCTTGATCCGCAGGTCCTGGATCTGCCGCAGCGAGGTGAAGCCGCCGCCGACCTGGACGGTGCGGCTCTTGCCGTCCTCGGAGAAGGCACCGGCCGGGAGGGTCGCGCCGCCGGAGCGGACGGCCTCGGCGAGCTTCATGGTGTTCAGCCCCGCCGCGGCGAGCTTGCGCGGGTCGGGGGTGATGGAGACCTGGAGGTCCTGGACGCCCGCGACGGAGACCTGGCCGACGCCGTCGATGCCCTCCAGGACCGGGACGACGGTCCTGTCCAGCTGGTCGGCCAGCGCCTGCGGGTCCTTGTCCGAGGAGACGGCCAGGACGACGGTCGGCATGTCGTCGGTGGAGCCCGCGACGACCTGCGGGTCGACCGTGTCGGGGAGCTGGGCGCGGGCCCGGTTGACGGCCTGCTGGACGTCGGCGACCAGCTGCTTGGTCGACTCGTCGCCGTAGTCGAAGCTGGCCATGATGACGGCGCTGCCCTCGGAGGCGGTCGAGGTCACGCCCTTGATGCCGTCGACGGCCTTGAGGGAGTTCTCGATCGGCTCGACGACCTGCTTCTCGACCACGTCGGGAGAGGCGCCCTGGTACGGGGCGAGGACCGAGACCATCGGGAACTCGATCGACGGGAACAGCTGCTGCTTCAGCTGCGGGATCGCTATCGCTCCGAAGACGATCGCGACGATGGACATCAGCCCGATCAGGGCCCGTTGCGCGAGGCTGAATCTGGACAGCCAGGACATGGGGTCTCTCTTCTGTGGCGTACTCGGCAGGCGTCCGGGCACCCACGCGGGTGCCGCCCGGGCGCCCACGCGGGGCACCCGCCTACACGATCAGCCATGGGGACGCGCGGATCCTCGCCCCCCGGGCCCAATTCCTTATGCCGCGCATACCGCGTCTGGAGTACGCCGGACCCCGGGCTCACTCCACCCGTGGACGTACGAGTCCGGACTCGTACGCGGTGACCACCAGCTGGGCCCGGTCGCGGGCGCCCAGCTTGGCCATGGTCCGGTTCACATGGGTCTTGACGGTGAGCGGGCTGACGTCGAGCCGCTCGGCGATCTCGTCGTTGGAGTGGCCGCCCGCGACGAGCACCAGGACCTCGCGTTCGCGGGCGGTCAGCGCCGCGAGGCGCTCGGAGTAGGCGGGCCCCGACCCGTCCTCGGGGTCCGAACCCCCGCCCTGTGCGAGGAACTTGGCGATCAGGCCCTTGGTCGCGGCCGGGGACAGCAGGGCCTCGCCGGCCGCCGCGATCCGGATGGCGCCGAGCAGCTCCTCCGGTTCGGCGCCCTTGCCGAGGAAGCCGGAGGCCCCGGCGCGCAGCGACTGCACCACGTACTCGTCGACCTCGAAGGTGGTCAGCATGACGATCCGTACGGCGGACAGCTCCGGGTCCGCGGTGATCATGCGGGTGGCGGCGAGGCCGTCGGTGCCGGGCATCCGGATGTCCATCAGGACGACGTCGGCCCGCTCCGCGCGGGCCAGGGCCACCGCCTCGGCGCCGTCGGCGGCCTCGGCGACCACCTCCATGTCGGGCTCGGAGTTCACCAGGACCTTGAAGGCGCTGCGCAGCAGCGCCTGGTCGTCGGCGAGCAGTACCCGGATGGTCACGCTTCCTCCCCGCTGTCGTTCACCGGCAGTATCGCCTGCACCCGGAAGCCGCCTCCGTAGCGGGGTGCGGCGGTGAGCGTGCCGCCGAGCGCGGTGACCCGCTCCCGCATGCCGAGGAGGCCGTGGCCGCCGGTGTCGGCGCCTTCGCCGGGCGGCGGCATCGGGGGGCCGTCGTCCAGGACGGTGATCTCCACGGTGCGGCCGACCCGCACGACGCTCACCTCGGCGCGGGCCTCGGCGCCCGCGTGCTTGCGCACGTTGGTCAGCGCCTCCTGGATGATCCGGTACGCGGCGAGGTCGACGGCGGCCGGCAGGGCGGTACCGCCGTCGGTGCGGGCCAGCTCCACGGGCAGCCCCGCGTTGCGGAAGGTGACCAGCAGGTCGTCGAGGACGGCGAGCCCCGACACCGGCTCGGTGGGGGCCTCCGGGTCGCCCGACTGGCGCAGCAGCCCGACCGTGGCGCGCAGCTCGTCGAGGGCGGAGCGGCTGGCCGCGCGAACGTGCCCGAGGGCCTCCTTGGCCTGGTCGGGGCGCTTGTCCATGACGTGCGCGGCGACTCCGGCCTGCACGTTGACCAGGGCGATGTGGTGGGCGACGACGTCATGCAGGTCGCGGGCGATCCGCAGCCGCTCCTCGGCGACCCGGCGGCGGGCCTCCTCCTCGCGGGTGCGCTCGGCCCGCTCGGCCCGCTCGCGGATGGCGTCCACGAAGGCGCGGCGGCTGCGCACCGCGTCCCCGGCGGCCGCGGCCATCCCGGTCCAGGCGAAGACGCCCAGGTTCTCCTGCGCGTACCAGGGGGTGGGCCCGAAGAACATCGCGGTGGCGGTCAGCACGCCCATGGTGGCGATGCCGAGCCGCCAGGTGGTGGGCCGGTCGGTGAGGGAGGCGACGGTGAAGAGGGCGACGACCGCGCTCATGGCGACCGGCGCGGGCCGCTCGTCGCGGACCAGCTCCACCAGGGCGAAGCCGGCGGTGAGGACGAGCACGGGGATGGGCCTGCGGCGCCGGAGGACCAGGGCGGTGGCCGCGAGCAGCATCAGCACGACCCCGCCGGCGGTGGGCGCGCGGGTGCCGAAGGTGGGCCCGGTGGGGCCGTGCGGGTCGGTGAAGGAGCTGATGACCATGGCCACCAGCACGAGGAACGCGAGACCCGCGTCGAAGGCGAGCGGATGGGCCCGCAGCCAGGCCCGGGCCCGGGTGAGGAGGGTGCCGTCGGTCGTCACAGCAGGAAACGGTACGGCGCCCGCGGGCCGGGGCGGTCGCCCCGGCCCGGCCCGGCCCCGGTCAGCCCGGGATCAGGCCGTCGTCGGAGAGCATCTGGCGCACCTCGTCGAGGCTCGCGTCCTCGGCGGGCAGGATCAGCTCGGAGGGCTCCAGGGCGTCGTCGGGCAGCGGCGCGCCGATCCGGCGGACGGCGTCGAGGAGGGCGCCGAGGGTCCGGCGGAAGCCCGCCTCGTCCCCCGACTCCATCTCCTGGAGGAGCTCGTCGTCCAGCTTGTTCAGTTCCGCGAAGTGACTGTCGGCCAGCTTCCACTGGCCCTCCCCCATGATCCGTACGATCATGACGTGCCGTCCTCCTGAACGAAGTGCCCCTGGGTGTGTCCCTGAGGGCCGCTACTTCTCGAAGCGCGGGTGGGACTGCTGCTGCGCCTGGTCCGGCCGGCCGGCCGCGCCGCCTTCGATGGCCTGCTGCTGCGCGGAGGAGCCCCCGGCCAGCTCGGCCTTCATCCGCTGGAGCTCCAGCTCGACGTCCGTACCTCCGGACAGCCGGTCGAGCTCCGCCTGGATGTCGTCCTTGCCCAGGCCGGACTGGTCGTCGAGCGCGCCCGAGGCGAGCAGCTCGTCGATCGCGCCGGCCCGCGCCTGGAGCTGGGCCGTCTTGTCCTCGGCCCGCTGGATCGCCAGGCCGACGTCGCTCATCTCCTCCGAGATGCCGGAGAAGGACTCGGCGATCCGGGTCTGCGCCTGGGCCGCCGTGTAGGTCGCCTTGATCGTCTCCTTCTTGGTGCGGAAGGCGTCGACCTTGGCCTGGAGGCGCTGCGCCGCAAGGGTGAGCTTCTCCTCCTCGCCCTGCAGGGTCTGGTGCTGGACCTCCAGGTCGCTCACCTGCTGCTGCAGCGCGGCGCGCCGGGACAGCGCCTCGCGCGCCAGGTCCTCGCGGCCGAGCGCCAGCGCCTTGCGGCCCTGGTCCTCCAGCTTGGCGGACTGGCCCTGGAGCTGGTTCAGCTGCAGCTCCAGGCGCTTGCGGGAGGTCGCCACGTCGGCGACGCCACGGCGCACCTTCTGCAGGAGCTCCAGCTGCTTCTGGTACGAGTAATCGAGGGTCTCGCGCGGATCCTCGGCCCGGTCGAGGGCCTTGTTTGCCTTCGCGCGGAAGATCATCCCCATACGCTTCATGACACCGCTCATGGGCTTCGCGCGCCCCCTTCTGACGGACTCGGCTCCAGCTCTCCAACAGAAACCACAGTACGGTTCCTGCCTCCATTACCGCACTGTTCGGGACCCGATGTGCTCCTCCCCAAGGACGAGTGGCGATCATCCGCCCTCCCGCCCAGGGAGTAGGGCGACCCCGGTGTCCTCTGCCGAGGACGCAGGCCGTTAGCGGATCGTTCCCGCGATCACTGGGGTCCATGCGCGGCACCACGTACCCTTGGCCTTGTGTTCCGTAGCCGTTCGAAGGATGAGAAGGCCCCCACCGACAAGGTGACGGCGGACCTCTCCAAGCAGCCCCGCGACCCCGAGGCCCCCAAGGGCCGCCCGACCCCGAAGCGGAGTGAGGCCCAGTCCCAGCGCCGCCGTGCGCAGTCCGCGCCGATGGACCGCAAGGAAGCCGCCAAGCGTCAGCGCGAGGCGCGCCGCACGGACCTGGCCCGGCAGCGCGAGGCGCTGGCGAGCGGTGACGAGCGTTATCTGCCGGCCCGTGACAAGGGTCCGGTTCGGCGCTTCGTGCGTGACTTCGTCGACTCGCGCTTCGCGGTCGCCGAGTTCTTCCTGCCGATGGCCGTGGTCATCCTCGTGCTCTCGCTCTTCGGCAACGCCAACCGTTCGCTGCAGAACATCTCGCTGCTGCTGTGGGCCGGTGTGATCGTCATGATCGTCATCGACTCGATCGGCATCGTGTTCCGTCTGCGCAAGCAGCTGAACGAGCGCTTCCCGAACGAGTCGAAGCGCGGCGCCGTCGCGTACGGCCTGATGCGCACGCTCCAGATGCGCCGGCTGCGGCTGCCGAAGCCGCAGGTCAAGCGCGGAGAGCGGCCCTGAGCGCGGACCGCTCCGGTTCCGGTGCGGGCGGCCGGACGCTGCCCGTCGTGGCCCACTGGCCGGTCGTGGCCGGCGGGCTGCGTGACACCGTCCGGCAGGAGCTGATCGCGCGCCAGCTCGACGAGCAGATAGCCGGCCGCTACCCCGTGGGGCAGCGGCTGCGGATCCTCGACGCGGGCATGGGGCAGGGCACCCAGGCCCTGCGCCTGGCCCGGGCCGGTCACACCGTGACCGGGCTGGAGGCCGACCCCGAGCTGCTCAAGGCGGCCCGGGAGTCGCTGGCGACCGAACCGGCCGGGATCCGCGAGCGGGTCCGGCTGATCGAGGGCGAGGGGCACGAGACCGGGGTGCACTTCCTGCCCGGCAGCTTCGACGTCGTCCTCTGTCACGGCGTGCTGATGTACGCCGACGAGCCAGACGCCCTGCTCGCCGGCCTGGCCCGGATGCTGGCCCCCGGGGGCCTGCTCTCCCTGGTGGTGCGCAACGCGGAGGCGCTGGCCATGCGGCCGGGGCTCGCCGGGGACTGGACGGGGGCGCTCGGCGCCTTCGACTCGGACGTGTACACCGACCGCAACGGCACGAAGGTGCGGGCCGACCGCCTCGACGCGCTCACCGCGACCCTCGCCGGGATCGCCGCGCCGCTGCACGCCTGGTACGGCGTGCGGGTCTTCACCGACGGCATCCCGGGCGACCTGGGCCTGCCGGCCGCGGACGAGCTGGAACGCCTCCTGACCGCCGAGGACCGGGCCGCCCGCACGGACCCGTACCGGCGCATCGCGGGCCTGCTGCACCTGTGCGGGGTGCGGGGCTAGCACCGTAACCGGGGCCCGAGGCGCGCCCCGGCCGATCTTGCACGCCGGGGGCGCAGCCCCGGGATACGGGGCGCGGGCCTCGGGCCCGTGCCCCGTTGGTGTCGCCGGGCGCTCTAGCCCTCCGCGTCGAGGGCCATCGGGCCGTAGATCTTCGTGCCGTCCTCCGACAGCGTCGCCTGGTCGGCGCCGCCGTCGAGGAGGTCGCGCCAGTTCTCACCCAGCCACGACTCCGCGTCGCCCTGGGTGGTGAACTCCTCGGGGGTCACCGCCGGGGTGACCTCGGTGCCGTCGGACTTCTCGAACCGCCACGCCCATGCCATGTCAGCCTCCGGATGATCGGTTTCCTGCCCGCAGCGTAGCCGGGCGCGCACCGCTCGCGGTGACGCGGGAGGATCTGAGGGTGGAACTGACTCTGCTCGGCACCGGCGCACCCCTCGGACTCCCCCGCCCCGGCTGCCCCTGCGCGGTGTGCGCGCTGTCCCGGGGGGCACGGGCGCGGGCCGCGACCTCGTTGCTGGTGGACGGGGCCCTGCTGCTGGACCTGACGCCGGGTGCCGCGCTGGCCGCCGCCCGGTCGGGGCACTCGCTGGTCGGGGTGCGGCAGGTGCTGCTGACGCATCCGCACGACGGGCCGGCGCTGGAACTGCCCGCGGGGCTGCCCTCGGCGGGGCGGGTGCCGGACGGGCGCGAGTTGACGCTGATCAGCGGGCACCGGGTGCGGGCGGTGTCCATGGACTCCCCCGGGACCGGGTACGAGGTCGTGTCCGGTGAGGGCGAGCGGCTGCTCTACCTGCCGCCGGGGGGCGCGGTCGCCGGGCTGCCGGGTGATCACCAGCCGCCGTACGACATGGTCGTCGCCGATGTGACGGGGCGGCCGGACGGGCTCGCCCGGCTGCGGGCCAGCGGGGCCGTCGGTCCCGAGACCGACGTCATCGCCGTCCACCTCGACCATGACGCCCCCACCGGCGCCGAGCTGGACCGGCGGCTCGCTGCGGCCGGGGCGCGGGCGGTGCCGGACGGGTCGACGCTGTACGTGGGCGAGTACCACGCCGTGCCGGACGTGCCGCGCCGGACGCTGGTCACCGGCGGCGCCCGGTCCGGGAAGTCCGTGGAGGCCGAGCGGCGTCTGGAGACCTTCCCCGAGGTGCTGTACGTGGCGACCGGCGGCTCCCGCGAGGGCGACCCGGAGTGGGCCCACCGGGTGGGCCTGCACCGGGAGCGGCGGCCGGGGTCCTGGCGTACCGCGGAGACCTGCGACCTCGTACCGCTGCTCGGGGAGGAAGGGCCCGCCCTGCTCATCGACTGCCTCTCGCTGTGGCTGACGGACGCCATGGACCGGGTCGGGGCCTGGGACGACGAGCGGTGGGCGGCCGGGGGGCGGGCGGCGTTGGCCGAGCGGGTCGGCGAGCTGGTGGCGGCCGTGCGGGAGACCTCCCGGACCGTCGTGGCGGTGACCAACGAGGTGGGGTCCGGGGTCGTGCCCGCCACCGCCTCCGGGCGCCGGTTCCGCGACGAGCTCGGCCGGCTCAACGCGGCCTTCGCCGACGAGTGCGAGCAGGTGCTCCTGGTGACCGCGGGACAGGCGTTGGTGCTGCGCGGGTAGGGTTCGGACGTCCGATGACCGTGCCCACGAGCGATTGACGTCCCTAGGCGGAACGAACCTTGAACCTCGACGACTTCTCCGATCTGATCGAGCGCCCCGACGGCGGGGTACGGCGTGACGCCGAGGAGCGCAGGGAGCGGCTGAGCGTCCGCCCCGGCGCGCTCGGGCGGCTCGACGAGCTGGGCGAGTGGCTGTCGGCGGCGCAGGGCGCCGTTCCGCCGCGCCCGGTGGAGCAGCCGAAGGTGGTGCTCTTCGCGGGCGACCACGGCGTCGCCTCGCTGGACGTGTCCGGGCGGCCCGCGGGCGGCGGCTACGAGCTGGTGCGCGCGGTGCTCGACGGGTCGAGCCCGGTCGCGGTGCTCGCGCGCGCCCAGCAGGTGCCGGTGCGGGTGGTCGACGCGGGTCTGGACTGCGATCCGGAGCTGCTGCCGGCGGAGGTGACGCGGCGCCGGGTGCGGCGCGGCACGGGCCGGATCGACATCGAGAACGCGCAGACCCTCGAAGAGACCCGCGCGGCGCTCGAACTCGGCATCGCCGTCGCCGACGAGGAGGCCGACTCCGGGACCGACCTGGTGGTGCTCGGTGACGTGAGCGTGGGAGGCACCACTCCCGCCGCCACGCTCATCGCCGCGCTCTGCGGGACCGACGCCTCCGTGGTCACCGGCCGCGGCGGCGCGGGGATCGACGACCTGGCCTGGATGCGCAAGTGCGCGGCGATCCGCGACGCGCTGCGCCGGGCCCGCCCGGTCCTGGGCGACCAGCTGGAGCTGCTCGCGGCCGTCGGCGGACCGGACCTGGCGGCGACGACCGGCTTCCTGCTGCAGGCCTCGGTGCGGCGGCTGCCGGTGATCCTGGACGGCGTGGTGGGCGCGGCCTGTGCGCTGGTGGCGCAGCGGGCGGCGTTCCGGGCGCCGGACTGGTGGCTGGCGGGCCAGGTGAGCGGTGAGCCGGCGCAGGCGAAGGCGCTGGACCGGATGGCGCTCAACCCTCTGCTCGACCACGGCGTCACTGTGGGCGAGGGAACCGGGGCGTTGCTCGCGCTTCCCCTCGTCCGGGCCGCCGCCGCGCTGGCCGCGGAGCTGCCGGAGACGACCACTCCGGTGGCGGACGGGGAGGACTGAGCCGGATCGCGGCTCCGGGTGCGGCCCTTCCGCCACGTGCGGACGGCCGCACCCGGAGCCCAGCCATGCAGTGCGATGCCCCATATGATCGCTTTTCATGGGAGAGGTCCGTTTGTCCACCGAAGAAGCGCCCCGGACCACGGTCCGCTCGCGGCGCAGTGCCGCGTTCGCCGTCTGGTACCTGCGGGCCGTCACGTTCGTCAATTTCCTGAGCGCCGTCTGGGTCTCGTTCGGCCAGGACCTGCGCCGGCACAACGAGGACGACTACTTCACCCCGTACATGCTCACCGCCGGCTTCGCCTCCGGCGTCTTCACCCTCTTCCTGGCGATCACCATGCGCCGCCGCAAGCGTGCCGCCTGGATCCTCAACGTGGTCCTGAGCGGGCTCTTCCTGCTGCTCTTCGCGCTGGTGATGCTCTTCCCCGAGATCCGTCAGCACGCCCAGAACTGGGTCTCGCTGGTCCTGACCGCCGCCTTCTTCGTCTCCCTGCTGCTCGGCCGCAAGGAGTTCTACGCGAAGGGCGACCGCTCCAACCCGCTGCTCGCCGCGGCGGTGGCGGTCGGCGGACTGCTCGTCACCTCGCTGCTCGCCGCGGTCCTGGTGACGGTCACCAACACCGCCGCCGGCCACTCCGACTTCCTGGACCGCTGGAAGTACGGCGTGATGCGGCTGGTCACGCTGGCCACCGACGACTCCTCGTACCCCACGATCAGCACGCCGGGCTGGGTGGACGTCGTCATCAACATCATGTCGACGCTGCTGCTCTTCGCCGTGCTGTTCGCCGCCTTCCGCTCCCGGCGGGCCGTCGACCCGCTCACCGAGGAGGACGAGGACAAGCTGCGGGCGCTGCTCGACAAGCAGGGCGACCGGGACTCCCTCGGCTACTTCGCGCTGCGCCGCGAGAAGAGCGTCGTGTGGTCGCCCAGCGAGAAGGCCGCCATCGCCTACCGCGTGGTCGGCGGGGTGTCCCTCGCCTCCGGGGACCCGATCGGCGATCCGGAGGCCTGGCCCGGTGCCATCGAGCCCTGGCTGGCCGAGGCCCGCGAGCACGGCTGGATCCCGGCCGTGATGGGCGCGAGCGAGGAGGCCGGCACCATCTACGCCCGGCACGGTCTCGACGCCCTGGAGCTGGGTGACGAGGCGATCGTGGAGACCGACGAGTTCACCCTGGACGGGCGGGCCATGCGCACCGTCCGGCAGGCCTACAACCGGGTCAAGCGGGCCGGTTACGAGGTCCGCATCCGGCGCCACGCGGACATCCCCGCCGACGAGATGGACGAGCTGCTGCGCAAGGCGGACGACTGGCGCGACGGGGCCACCGAGCGCGGCTTCTCGATGGCGCTCGGCCGGCTCGGCGACCCGCGCGACGGGCAGTGCGTGATGCTGGAGTGCTCCGACGAGTCGGGCGAGCTGCGCGCGGTGCTGTCCTTCGTGCCCTGGGGGCCGAAGGGGCTGTCCCTGGACCTGATGCGCCGGGACCGGGACTCCGAGAACGGCCTGATGGAGTTCATGGTGATCGAGCTCCTCCAGCGCGCGAAGGAGATCGGGATCACTCAGGTCTCGCTGAACTTCGCGATGTTCCGGTCCGTCTTCGAACGCGGCTCGAAGCTCGGGGCGGGACCCGTGCTGCGCATGTGGCGTTCGCTGCTCAGCTTCTTCTCCCGCTGGTGGCAGATCGAGTCGCTGTACCGCGCCAACGCCAAGTACCGACCGATCTGGGAGCCCCGCTTCATGCTCTTCGAGAAGAGCGCCGACCTGCTGCGCATCGGCCTCGCCGCCGGGCGCGCCGAGGGCTTCCTGGAGGCTCCCGGCCTGCCCAAGTGGCTGCACCGCAAGCACCTGGAGGGCAGGCGTTGAGAACGGCACGGGGGACGCGCGGGGGGCTGAAGGGCTTCGCCATACGCGAGTGGGGACCGCTCTGCACGGCCGTGCGGACGGCGCTCGTCACCCGGAGGTGGCGGGCGGTCCCGATGACCCTGGCCGCGGTGTGCCTCACCGCCGTCTTCCAGATCGTGCAGAACCAGGACTGGGGCTACCGGCCGGTCCAGGACATCGGCTCGGTCCGGGCCGAGGACCCGCTGCTCCTGGCGCTGCTGCGGACCCCGCTCTCGCTCTACGTGCCCGCGCTCGACCTGCCGGTGTGGGGCGCGCTCGCGCAGGTCCTGCTGGTCTTCGGGATCGCCGAGATCTGCCTGGGCCGGTGGCGGACGCTGCTCATCGCGTACGCGGCGACGCTGGCCGGCACGCTGTACGCGCGGGTCGGCATCGCCCTGGGTCCCGGCAGCCCGCTGGGGCTGCCCGCCTCGGACGCGCTCGTGGTGGACACCGGCCCGTCGGCGGCGGTGGTCGCCCTCGCGGTGTACGTCTGCTGGCGCTACCGGGCCCGGTGGACGGCGGCCCTGGTGGTGGTGGCGATGGTGGTCGAGGTGCTGATCAAGAACAACCTGGCGGGCAAGGAGCACATCGCCGCCATCGCCGTGGTCCTCGCGGTCATCGCCGTCCAGGAGTGGCGGGGCCGGCGGCCCGGTCAGCGCGGCGTGGAGCCGCGCCCCGGGACGCGCTCCTGGAAGCCGCCGATCAGGTCCTGAGCGCGCCGGCGCAGCCGGGTCCAGCGCTTGTCGTGCCGGTAGGCGCGGACCCGCGAGCGGGCCCGGGAGCGGTGGCGCCGGGCGTAGAGGCGCCGGTCCCACCAGGAGCCGGGGCGGGCGAGTCGGACGGCGCCGACGATGGCGACGAACGGGACGAGGGTGCCGAGCACGGCCATCCGGAACTTGCCCTTCACCAGGGTGACCAGGACCAGCAGGAAGTTCACGCCGAGGGTCAGGAGGAAGGTGGCGCGGTTGTGCCGCTCCTCCGTCGACATGTCGTTCACGCCGAGCGGGGAGAAGCCGGCCAGGGTGAGCAGCACGAGGGCGGCGGTGAGGACCACGACCTCGACGCTCTTGCGGCCGTCCTCGGACCAGTAGACGTCGTCGAGGTGCAGGATCAGCGCGAACTCGTCGAGGACGAGCCCGGCGCCGACCCCGAACAGCACGGCGAAGACGGCGGCGCCGACGCCCTCCCGGCCCCCGCTGGCGACCGCCCCGAACCCGCCGACGACGGTGAGGACCACGCCGGGCACCACGTGGTGGATGTGCAGACCGCCGGAGGAGACGTTGCGGAACGGGCCCTTGCCGGCCCGGATGAGCCTGGTCACCGTCCGGGTGACCAGGAAGGTCAGCACGAAGGAGGTCAGGGCGAGGAAGAGCGGGAGCTTCCCGGGTTCGACGATGTTGCGGGAGAACCAGTGACCCATGCCACCCCTCTGCCTTTTGTTCTGTTTCGTACCCTATGGCCAATCTAGCGTCCGGTCCGGTGGCACTACCCTTCCGCGGATGGACGGCCTGCGTTTCGCCTTCGGCACCCTCACGGTGCTCCCCGCCCGCATCACCCGCTGGGACCGCGACGCGGCCCGCGCCGGGATGCTCTGCGCCCCCCTCGCGGGCCTCGTCGTCGGCCTGTGCGCGGCGGCGGTCGGCGGGGCGTTCCTGCTGCTCGGCTCGGGCCCGCTGCTCGCCGCCGTCCTCACGGTGGCCGTGCCGGCCCTGATGACCCGCGGCCTCCACCTCGACGGCCTCGCCGACACCGCCGACGGCCTCGGCAGCGCCAAGCCCGCCGAGGACGCGCTGCGCATCATGAAGCAGTCCGACATCGGCCCGTTCGGGGTGATCGCGCTGCTCTTCGCCCTGCTCGCCCAGGTCGCCGCGCTCCACGAGCTGTACGCCGAGAGCCGGCCCCAGGGCATGGTCGCCGCCGTCCTCGCCGCCACCGTCGCCCGGCTCGCCCTCACCCGCGCCTCCCGCGAGGGCGTCCCGGCGGCCCGCCCCGAGGGCCTCGGCGCGATCGTCGCCGCGACGGTCCCGCGACGGTCGGCCGCCCTGGCTTCCGGTCTGCTCCTCGTCCTCTGCGCGGCGGCCGGCGCCCTCCTCTCCCCGTACGACGCCCTCCGCCTCCCCCTCGCCGCGCTCGCCGCCCTCGGAATCGCCGAACTCCTCCTCCGGCGCTGCGTCCGCCGCTTCGGCGGGGTGACCGGGGACGTGTTCGGCGCGGTGGCGGAGACGGCGGCGACGGTGGCGCTGGTGGCGCTCACCTTGGGGTGAACCCGGAGCCCAGGTGCTCGCGCGCGGCGTCGGCACGCCCGGTTCCTGCGCGGCCGGGGGCCGTCACGACCACACGGCGAGCGGGAACTACAGCATGCTGCCCGAGCCGCCGCAGGTGTGGTGACCGCCCGTCAGCAGGCCCGGCGCCAGGCCCCCAGGTCGTACTCCTTGCGCATCGAGCTGAGCCCGAGGCGCCTGGACTGGGCGCAGAACTGGTGGGGTTCCCGCTCGTACTCGACGTGGAACACCGCCTTGCCGGCCTTCACGAAGGGGGTGAGGGCCTCGCACTCGGCGTACTCGGCGCACTGTTCGTTGACCGCGAAGTCGAAGTCGGAGACCAGCTGGGGGATCTGGTCCAGGTCGTTCTTCAGGCCCACCGCGAGGCCGCGGGCGTGGGCCAGGCGGGCGATCAGGCGGTTGTAGCGGAGCTGGTCGGCGGCGGTGAGGGGGAAGCCGGTGTCGTTCCGGTAGCCGTCCATGTTGTCGGGTTCCACCGCGTCGAAGCCCTTCGCCCGGCACAGGTCCAGACGGGCCGCCATGAGCGGGGTGAGGAGGTCGGTGCGGCGGATGTCGAGCCAGCGTTCGCCCTGCCAGCCGTTGCCCTTGCCCAGGAGGGCCTTGGGGAACTTCGCCGCATCGGGGCGGAAGTCCTCCCAGGCGCCGGTGGAGACGTAGCAGATCACCTTGCGGCCGCGCCGGTGCAGGTCGGCGACGGCCGACGCCGGGTGGTCGAAGGCGTCGATGTCGTAGACCGGGGCGTCCACGGAGGGGTCGAGGCGGCCGCTCAGCTGCCACTGCCAGGGGGTGCCGGGGCGGGGGTGCCACACGGGGGTCGGCTTGGGGTCCGGGGTGGGGGGCGCGGGGGGTGCGGGCGGGGATGAGCAGGCCGCCAGCAGGATCAGCAGGAGGGCGAGCGAGGGGAGTACGCGTCTCATCGGGCCGGCTCCAGGGTGTGCGGAAGGGTGCCCCACGGGTGTGCCCCCGTGCCCGGGACCGCGCAGTGCACCGGGGTCGCGGGGCGGACGTCGGCCGGGGCCGCGTACACCAGGTGGCAGTAATGATCCTCCACCGGCAGGTCGAGGTGCCGGTAGGCGTCCCAGGGGCCCTCGAAGGTGACGAGCAGATCGGCGAGGGCCTCGTAGCCCGGGGCGGGGTGGGCGCCGTGGTTGAGGACCAGGGTGCGCACGCCGGCGGCCCGCGCGGAGACGGCCAGCCGCCGGTAGTGCGGCAGCGCCGCCGGCTCGGTCGGCACCTGGTCGAGGAACGCGCCGTCCGCTCCGTACCAGTCGCGGTGCCGCACCAGGTCGGCGACGACCTCGGCGTGCGGGCGGCGCCCGTAGTCGGTGTCCGCGTAGCCGAGGACCCGCACGTCGGCCGCCCGCAGCCGTGCCGCTATCTCCGCGAAGGCCGCGTCGCGCGAACGGCCCGCGCCGCTGGCCGGGTTGAGGACGACGCCGTAGAGCACGGGCGCCGCCGCCACGACGGCGTCCCAGTCCTCGGGGCGGTCGGCGGGGTGCTCGTAGAAGGGGACGAGGAGCGAGGAGGGGGTCACGGTCCGGTTCCTAGAAGCGGTGGGTGGTCGGGCGGGCCAGGAGGACGTGGGTGAGCACGCACAGCACCGCGGCCGCCGCGCCCGCCGCCACCGGCCCCGCGGCCGGCACGAGCGTCTGCGCGCCCGCCGCGAGCAGGCACACCGCGGCCGCGCTCGACACCGCGCCGAAGGCCTGGAGCAGCAGCCCCAGCCACAGCACCGCGCCCACCAGGAGCAGCGAGCCGATGCGTCCGGGGGCGGCGGCCGCGGCGCCGGGCCACAGCGCGGCGGCGGCGCCGGTCAGGGCGGCCAGCACGCCGAGGTACGCGCCGAGGCAGCGGGCCAGCATGCCGGTGACGGCACGGCGGAACTCGTACGCCGTCGTCAGCAGCCGCAGCCGGGTCAGGCTCGCGCCGCGGAAGCGGTGCAGCAGCCACTCGGCCGGGCCCATGGACAGGGTCAGCGCGATGACCGCGTCGGCTCCCGCGTACAGCACGAGCAGTCCGCTGCCCAGGCCGAACAGGCCGTACGGGAGGGAGGCCGCGAACGGCGGACCGCCGCGGGCGCGGCCGCGGGCGCGGATGCCCTCGCGCGGCAGCGCCGGACGCAGCACCAGGGCGGCGAAGGCCACGGTCGCGGCGAGGGAGGCGAGCAGCAGGCCGGCCCTGAGCGCTTCGGGCAGGTCGTAGCGGAAGGCGGGGACGGCCCCGGCGAGCGGCAGCAGCGCGCAGAGCAGGGCCCGTTCGCGGCCCAGGACGAGCAGCACGGTCGCGGCGCCCAGATAGACCGCCTGGCCCGCCCCGAACAGGGCCGCCGGGGTCTCCCCCGGTCCGGCGGCGGCCACGGCGACGGCCGCGCCCGCGAGCGCGCCCGTCGGGGCTCCGGTGAGCAGCGCGCGGGCGGCGGCCCCGCGGTCGCCGAGGCCCAGCCAGGTGTACGCCCGGTGGGACAGCGCCTGGTTCCACACCCAGCCGGTGACGGCCCCGGCGAACAGCGGCACGGTGCCGGGCGGCAGCCCGTACCGGCCGGGTCCCGCGGCGAGCAGCGGGGCGCCGAGGACGTAGGCGAGGCCGGGCAGGGCGAAGACGAGCCCGCGCAGCAGGCAGCCGGCCAGGCCGGTGTGCCAGGGCCCGGTCGGCGGGCTCTCGGGGGCGGGGTGGCGGCGCTCGACGCGGGCGTAGAGGTCCTCGGCGAGGGCGAAGGAGTCGGCGCGGCCGTAGGTGAGGCGGATGTGGGAGTCGGTCATGCCGTCGGACTCCAGGATCGCCGCTATCTCGTCGGGGTGGACCGCCGCCTCGGCCAACGCGGCGATGCGGCCCGCCAGTTCGTCCAGGGGGTCCGGGGCGGGAACGGACGCGGGGGCCGTTCGCTGGCGCGGGATCGTCGGCAGGGTGTCCCGCGTCGCGCCCGGCTTCAGCCACAGGGAGCCGCTCATGCCCAGGTACCTCGTGTCAGTTCGGTGCGCCACGGGTCGGTCAGGCGGACCGTCCAGTCCTCCGGCTCGGGCGGGGCGGCGACCGGCCGGCCGGCCAGCTCCTGGTAGATGCGGCGGAAGCCGTCCACCGAGCGGTGGAGGGTGAAGCGGTCCACCACCCGCTGGCGCGCGTCGCGGGCCAGGGCGGCCCGGCGGGTGTCGTCCCGGAGCAGGTCCGCCACGGCCGCGGCCATCACCGCCGGTTCGCGGGGCGGGACGACCAGGCCGGTGTCCCCCACCGCCTCGCGTACGCCGCCGACGTCCGTGGAGACGGTGGCCCGGCCGCAGGACATGGCCTCGATGAGGGAGAAGGGGAAGCCCTCGCTGATGGAGGAGAGCATCACGATGTTGCCCGCCGCGTAGGCCCCGGCGACGTCGGAGGTGCGGCCCTCGAAGGTGACGCCGTCGGCCACGCCCAGCTCGGCGGCGAGCTTCTCCAGGCGGGTGCGGTAGTCCTCGTTGCCGGCCGGGACCGGGCCGAAGAGGCGCAGGCGCAGCTCGGGGAGTTCGGCGCGGACGATGGCGTACGCCCTGATCAGGGTCTCCAGGTCCTTGATGGGGTCGACGCGGCCCACCCAGCTGAGGGTCGGGGTCTGAGGTTCGGGGCCGCCCCAGGGGAAGGCGGCGGGGTCGACGCCGTTGTAGACGGTGCGGATGCGGTCGGCGGGGGCGCCGCCGCGCTCCTCCCAGCGCCGGTTGTACTGGTTGCAGGGGGTGATGAGGTCGGCCTTGCGGTAGCCGAGGGAGTTGAGCTCGCGGTAGAAGCCGAGCATGAGGGCCTTGACCGGCCAGCGCTGTGCCTCGGTGCGGTAGCCGAGGTAGCGCTCGCGCAGGTAGATGCCGTGTTCGGTGAGCAGGAAGGGCACCCCTTCGAAGTGCTGGGCGGCGAGCGCCGGCAGCGTGGCGAGGCCGCTGGAGACGGCGTGCGCCACCCGGTCGCCGGGTATCCGCACGGCCAGCGGGCGCAGGGCGTGTTCGAGCAGGTCGGTGGCGGTGAGGGCGTCGTGGACGGTGGGGCGGGCCGCGGCCGTCGGCAGGTGCGGCATGGTCCAGATCCACATGAGGGAGCGCAGCACCCGCTCGGTGCGCAGGGCGGCCGTGAGCCGGCCCGCGCGGGCGAGTTCGGCGAGTTCGTAGAGGCTCTCGCCGAAGTCGCAGGAGGCGGTGGGGTCGAGGATGGCGAGCAGGAGGCGCTCGTAGGTGTCGAGGAAGCGGCGCATGGCCCGGCCCCGGGGCGCCGCGCCCCGCCCCGGGACGCCCCAGAGCGGGAAGGCGCGGTGCTCGGAGACGTTGGGCGGCAGTTCCCAGGTCACGGGTTCGCGACCGCTGCCGGTGAGGGCGAGGATGCGGAAGTCGACCTCGGGCATGCCGCGGACGAGCTGGTCGCACCAGGTGCTGACGCCCCCGTGCACGTGTGGATAGGTGCCTTCGGTGAGCATGGTGACGTGACGGCCACTGCTCGGCATGTGTGTGTCCCCCCGGACGTGCTGGTCGTGGCGGTCAGGCGGTCGGCAGCTTGAGGGTGACCGCGGTCTGGAGCGGCTCGGGAGCGGTCCAGGCGGAGCGGGCACCGGCGTAGGGGGTGCCGAAGGCCGTGGTGCCGAGGAGGAGTTGTTTGCGGGTGCCCTCGGGGGCGGTGACCGGGACG
Organism: Streptomyces sp. NPDC020422; assembly: GCF_044386705.1. Lineage (NCBI taxonomy): Bacteria > Bacillati > Actinomycetota > Actinomycetes > Kitasatosporales > Streptomycetaceae > Streptomyces > Streptomyces sp. NPDC020422. Next base: position 408,722 of record NZ_JBIRVJ010000008.1, read on the forward strand.
CTGACGCCGGACGGGGCCTTGACGGTGACGGTGCCGCCGACGCGGTAGGCGGTGACCTGGCCGGCGGCGAGCGCCCGGTCCCAGGCGGCACGGCGGTCGAGCTCGGTGCCGACGTCCTTCTGGCGCGGGTTGACGAGCGGGGTGTTGGCGGCGAACAGCTCGCGGTAGTCGGCGAGGATCCGGTCGAGGACCGGGTAGAGGATGCGCTCCTCGGCGAGGTTGGACTGGTGCACGTAGTGCGGGCGCGGGTCGTTGCCCATCACGTGGGCGAGGGCGGTGCGGGCCTCCTGCGGCACGATGTGGTCCGCGTAGCCGGTGGCCGGGTCGAGCGGGGCGGGCAGGCAGGTGGAGGCGGGGTTGGACTCGCAGATGCCGCTGCCGCCGTCGGCGCGCGAGGTGTAGATCCAGTTGTACTCGTCGGTCATCTCGGCGGCGGTGCCCACGTTGTAGTACACGTTCATGGGGTGGCGGGGCACGGTCTGCGCGGCGCCGCTCCCGGTCCCGGTCCCGACGGAACGCTGCTGCGGTTCGCGGGAGTTGTCGCTCGCGGTCCACTTCACGCCGTTGTCGGCGAGGGCGCCGGCGAGGTTGGGGTTGTCCACGGGCTGCTGCGGCAGGGTCTTCAGGCCGGAGTGCTCGCCGGTGACGAGTTCGGTGCGGTCGACCGCGATGCCCTTGCCGTACGCCCAGTTGAGGTTGTCCCGGATCTGGGCCGAGATCTCGCTCCGGCTGGTCCACTTCGTCGCGCCGGTCACCGGGTCCGTGGCACACCGCCAGGGGACGGTGCTCGCGTCCTGGACGCAGCCGAGGAAGGGGTGGGTGTAGGTGTGGTTGACCCAGCGGTACTGCGCGCGGTCGGCGATCAGCTGGGCCGCGAGCGGGTCGGTGCCGCCGTGCTCGGTCTTCCACTGCTCGCCCTGGCCGCCGTTGTAGACCATGTCGAGGAGGAAGCCGGAGGACTTCTGCCAGGCGGCGGCGTACCGGGCGTCGGCGGCGGTCATCCGGACGGGGTTCTCGGGCTCGCCCTCGTCGCCCGCGCAGTCGAGGTCGCCGGGGGTGCAGTTGCGGGCGGTGTCCCAGCGGGCGTCGGGGGCGAGGACGTCGTCGACGTGGACGGAGAGGTAGTTGCGGTCCTGTCCGAGGTGGACGCCCTGGGTGAGCCACTCGACGATGCCGCGGGCCAGGGCCCGGAACTGGCGCTGGTAGCGGTTGTAGGCGAAGGAGACCACGAGCTCGCGTCGGCCGTCGTGGGCGTACTCGCCGATCAGGCTGGCCCGGGCGCCGTCGCCGACGGGCATGTCGAGGTAGCTGGTGTAGCCCGCGCGGGGGCGGCCGGCGTAGCCGTAGCTCTCGGAGACGGCGGGGTCGTTGTCCTCGAAGGTCACCGCCCCCCGCAGGTGCCGGAAGGGGCCCGCCTGCCCGGCGGGGGTGACGGCGGCGCGGGTGCCGTCGAGGACGCCGGACCAGCCGCCGTCGGAGGTGTAGTCGAGCCCGACGCCGGGGTGGGCCCAGGTGTACGCGTCGACCTGCGGGATGCCGAAGGCCTTCTCGTACGCGACGAGGGCGGCCTGCTCGGCGGAGTCGGGGCCGAACACGGCCTCGTGCGGCAGGACGACGCCCTGGTACTTGGCGCGCGGCCGGCCGGTCGCGCTGTCGGAGGCCTCGCTGAGGAAGGCCGCCGTCAGCACCGGGCGGGCCTCGTCGTTCAGGTCCAGGGTGCGGTACGGCACCCCGGAGCCCTTCAGTTCGGCGGTGATCGCCTCCACCGCGCTGCCGCCGTCGTCGACGACGAGCACGGTGAGGTCGATCCGCGGGGCCACCGGCTCGGCGGCGCCGGCCTGTGCGGACGGCACGACGGTGGCGAGCAGCCCCGCCGCGGCGAGGGTCGCGAGACGCGCGGAGCGGGGTGCGCGGCGTGCGCGGGCGGTTCTGGGCGTACGGATTCGGCCGGAGTCCATCACGGTGGTGTCCCCCCTCGGCAGGCCCGCCCGAGCGGGGGGACCTGTGGAGATGCTGCAGATGATGCAAAGGCGAGGGCGTCGCCCTTGCGCGAATGAGGCGAGTGTGAAGGAGCTCCGCCACTTGGCGGGGTAAACGTGAAAGAGACACCACGGATGAGTGAATCGCCGCCGCCGTGAGCGAACGCGGCGAGCGGGCGTAGGCTCGTTCTCGGCGCTCATCGGGCCGAAATACGATGCGGCGGGCACGGTCGGCCCATCCCTCGACCGCCACAGAACTCAATGGAAGCGAGATTTCACCACCGTGACTGCTCTCACTCTCAGCACCGCCGGAGCGGCGACGCTGCGCGCCGACGCCCTCGTGGTCGGCGTCGCGAAGTCCGGTAAGGCGCTCGTCGTCGCCCCCGGCGCCGAGGCCGTCGACCAGGCCTTCGACGGCGGGCTCGCCGCCGTCCTGGAGACTCTGGGTGCCTCCGGTGCCGAAGGTGAGGCGACCAAGCTGCCCGCCCCCGCCGGTGTGAAGGCCCCCGTCGTCCTGGCCGTCGGCCTGGGCTCCGTCCCCGAGGACGGCGAGGCCTACGCCGCCGAGACGCTGCGCCGTGCCGCCGGCACCGCCGCCCGCACCCTGACCGGCTCGAAGAAGGCCGCCTTCGCGCTGCCGATCTCCGCCCCGGAGGACGCCGCCGCGATCGCCGAGGGCGCGCTGCTCGGCGCCTACGCCTACACGGCGTACCAGGACAACGGCAAGGACGCCAAGAAGCCGCTGGCCGAGGTCGCCCTGCTCGGCGCCAAGCCCCGCGACAAGGCCTACAAGGCCGCCGCGGAGCGCGCCCAGGCCGTCGCGGAGGAGATCAACCGCGCCCGCGACCTGATCAACCAGCCGCCGAACGACCTGACCCCGGCCGCCTTCGCCGCCGCCGCCCAGGCCGCCGGCAAGGAGCACGGCCTCAAGGTCCAGGTGCTCGACGAGAAGGCGCTCGCCAAGGGCGGCTACGGCGGCATCCTGGGCGTCGGCCAGGGCTCGCAGAACCCGCCGCGCCTGGTCCGAATCGCCTACACCCACCCGAAGGCGGAGCAGACCCTGGCCCTGGTCGGCAAGGGCATCACCTACGACTCGGGCGGCATCTCCCTGAAGCCGGCCGGCCACAACGAGACGATGAAGTGCGACATGAGCGGTGCCGCCGCCGTGTTCTCCACCGTCGTCGCCGCGGCCCGCCTCGGCCTGGTCGTCAACGTCACCGGCTGGCTGGCGCTGGCCGAGAACATGCCCTCCGGCTCGGCCACCCGCCCGGGCGACGTGCTGCGCATGTACAGCGGCAAGACCGTCGAGGTGCTCAACACGGACGCCGAGGGCCGCCTGGTCCTGGCCGACGCGCTGACCCGGGCCTCGGAGGAGAACCCGGACGCGATCGTCGACGTGGCCACCCTGACCGGTGCCATGGTGCTGGCGCTCGGCAACCGCACCTTCGGCATCATGGCCAACGACGACGCCTACCGGACCGCGATCCACGAGATCGCCGAGGAGGTCGGCGAGCAGTCCTGGCCGATGCCGCTCCCGCCGGAGCTGCGCAAGGGCATGGACTCCCCCACCGCCGACATCGCGAACATGGGCGAGCGGATGGGCGGCGGCCTGGTCGCCGGTCTGTTCCTGCAGGAGTTCGTGGGCGAGGGCATCACCTGGGCCCACCTGGACATCGCGGGCCCGGCCTTCCACGAGGGCGCCCCGTACGGCTACACCCCGAAGGGTGGCACCGGTTCCTCGGTGCGCACGCTGGTGGCCCTCGCGGAGCGGCACGCGGACGGCGAGCTCTGATCCACGCGGACGGCGAGCTCTGATCACTGAGTGATCCCTGTCACGGCCCCCAGGTCAGCGACCTGGGGGCCGTTCGCCCGCGACGAAATCCGTAGCTTCGTACAGGGCCGGGGCCGGTTCGCCGGGTCCATCCGCCGTCTCAGAGCGCGGCCCCGCGTCCCGTCGTCCGGCAACAAGTGCGAAGATGGGTTCTCGGCAGGACAGGGCCCCCACCACAGGGCCGAAGAAAATGCGGCCGGACACCGTAGCCGCCGCCCGGTCACCGAAGACCGGCGACGAGCGCACATGCATGGAGGACGTGACGTGGCGAACGACGCCAGCACCGTTTTCGACCTAGTGATCCTCGGCGGCGGTAGCGGCGGTTACGCCGCGGCGCTGCGCGGAGCGCAGCTGGGCCTGGACGTCGCACTGATCGAGAAGAACAAGCTCGGCGGCACCTGCCTGCACAACGGCTGCATCCCGACGAAGGCCCTGCTCCACGCCGGCGAGGTCGCCGACCAGGCGCGCGAGGCGGAGCAGTTCGGTGTCAAGGCCTCCTTCGAGGGCATCGACATCAAGGCCGTGCACAAGTACAAGGACGACGTGATCTCGGGCCTGTACAAGGGTCTGCAGGGTCTCGTCGCCTCCCGCAAGGTCACCTACATCGAGGGCACCGGCCGCCTGTCCTCGCCGACCTCCGTCGACGTGGACGGCCGCCGCGTCGAGGGCCGTCACGTCCTCCTCGCCACCGGCTCCGTGCCGAAGTCGCTGCCGGGCCTGGAGATCGACGGCAACCGGATCATCTCCTCGGACCACGCGCTGACCCTGGACCGCGTCCCGGAGTCCGCGATCATCCTCGGCGGCGGTGTCATCGGCGTCGAGTTCGCCTCCGCGTGGAAGTCCTTCGGCACCGACGTCACGGTCATCGAGGGCCTGAAGCACCTGGTCCCGGTCGAGGACGAGAACAGCTCGAAGCTGCTGGAGCGCGCGTTCCGCAAGCGGGGCATCAAGTTCAACCTCGGCACCTTCTTCCAGTCGGCCGAGTACACCGAGAACGGTGTCAAGGTCACGCTGGCCGACGGCAAGACCTTCGAGGCCGAGGTGCTGCTCGTCGCCATCGGCCGCGGCCCGGTCTCGGCCGGTCTCGGCTACGAGGAGCAGGGCGTCGCGATGGACCGCGGCTACGTCCTCGTCGACGAGTACATGCGCACCAACGTGCCCACCATCTCCGCGGTCGGCGACCTGGTCCCGACGCTCCAGCTCGCGCACGTCGGCTTCGCCGAGGGCATCCTGGTGGCGGAGCGTCTGGCCGGTCTGAAGACCGTTCCGATCGACTACGACGGCGTGCCGCGGGTGACGTACTGCCACCCGGAGGTCGCCTCCGTCGGTATCACCGAGGCCAAGGCCAAGGAGATCTACGGCGCGGACAAGGTCGTCGCCCTGAAGTACAACCTCGCGGGCAACGGCAAGAGCAAGATCCTCAAGACCGCGGGCGAGATCAAGCTCGTCCAGGTCAAGGACGGTGCCGTGGTCGGCGTCCACATGGTCGGTGACCGCATGGGCGAGCAGGTCGGCGAGGCGCAGCTGATCTACAACTGGGAGGCGCTGCCGGCCGAGGTCGCGCAGCTCATCCACGCCCACCCGACGCAGAACGAGGCCCTCGGCGAGGCCCACCTGGCCCTGGCCGGCAAGCCTCTCCACTCCCACGACTGACGCTCACGTCAGCAACGGGCGCGACGACCACTTTCCGCAATTCGTTAGGAGCAACCGAAACCATGTCGGTTTCCGTAACCCTGCCGGCGCTCGGCGAGAGCGTCACCGAGGGCACCGTCACCCGCTGGCTCAAGGCCGAGGGTGAGCGTGTCGAGGCCGACGAGCCGCTGCTCGAGGTCTCGACCGACAAGGTCGACACCGAGATCCCCGCCCCCGCCTCGGGCATCCTGGCCTCCATCAAGGTCGCCGAGGACGAGACGGTCGAGGTCGGCGCCGAGCTGGCCATCATCGACGACGGCTCCGGCGCCCCCGCGGCCGCCCCGGCCCCGGCCGCCGAGGCCGCTCCGGCTCCGGCCGCCGCCCCGGCTCCGGCCGCCGAGGCCCCCGCCGCCCCGGCCCCCGCGGCCGAGGCTCCGGCCTCCGCCCCCGCCGGTGCCGCCGAGGGCACCGACGTCGTGCTGCCCGCCCTGGGCGAGTCCGTCACCGAGGGCACCGTGACCCGCTGGCTGAAGTCGGTCGGCGAGACCGTCGAGGCCGACGAGCCGCTGCTCGAGGTCTCCACGGACAAGGTCGACACCGAGATCCCGGCGCCCGCCTCCGGCGTGCTGCTCGAGATCGTCGTCGGCGAGGACGAGACCGCCGAGGTCGGCGCCAAGCTGGCCGTCATCGGTGCCGCCGGTGCCGCGCCCGCCGCCGCCCCGGCCCCGGCCGCCCCGGCCCCGGCCGCTGCTCCGGCTCCGGCCGCCGCCCCGGCCCCGGCCGCTCCGGCTCCGGCGCCCGCCCCGGTGGCTCCGGCCGCTCCGGTCGCGGCCCCGGCCCCGGTCGCCGCTCCGGCTCCGGCCGCCCCCGCCGCCGCACAGCCGGCGGAGGACGGCGCGTACGTGACCCCGCTGGTCCGCAAGCTCGCCACCGAGAACGGTGTCGACCTGGCGTCCGTCAAGGGCACGGGCGTCGGCGGCCGCATCCGCAAGCAGGACGTCCTCGCGGCCGCCGAGGCCAAGAAGGCCGCTCCGGCACCGGCCGCCGCCGCTCCGGCCGCTCCGGCCGCCGCCAAGGCCCCGGCCCTGGAGGTCTCCCCGCTGCGCGGCCAGACCGTCAAGATGACCCGCATGCGCAAGGTCATCGGCGACAACATGATGAAGGCGCTGCACGGCCAGGCCCAGCTGTCCTCGGTCGTCGAGGTCGACATCACCAAGCTGATGAAGCTGCGCGCCCGCGCCAAGGACGCGTTCGCCGCCCGCGAGGGCGTCAAGCTCTCCCCGATGCCGTTCTTCGTGAAGGCGGCGGCCCAGGCGCTGAAGGCCCACCCGGTCATCAACGCCCGGATCAACGAGGACGAGGGCACCATCACGTACTTCGACTCGGAGAACATCGGCATCGCCGTGGACTCCGAGAAGGGTCTGATGACGCCGGTCATCAAGGGTGCGGGCGACCTGAACATCGCCGGCATCTCCAAGGCCACCGCCGAGCTGGCCGGCAAGGTCCGCGGCAACAAGATCACGCCGGACGAGCTGGCCGGTGCGACCTTCACCATCAGCAACACCGGTTCGCGCGGTGCGCTGTTCGACACGATCATCGTCCCGCCGAACCAGGTCGCCATCCTGGGCATCGGCGCCACGGTGAAGCGTCCGGCCGTCATCGAGACCGCCGAGGGCACCGTCATCGGCGTCCGCGACATGACCTACCTGACGCTCTCCTACGACCACCGTCTGGTGGACGGCGCCGACGCCGCCCGCTACCTGACGGCCGTCAAGGCGATCCTGGAGGCCGGCGAGTTCGAGGTCGACCTCGGTCTGTAAGGCGCGCTGCCGGAAGGCAACGTAACAAGCCTCACCTGCGGTGTCCCCGTCCGGATGTGTTTCCGGGCGGGGACACCGCCGTATTGTCTAAGAGTCAATGACTCCCTAAGGAGCGGCTTCCATGACCATGCCCGTCGTCCATTCGCTGCGCGAGCAGATCCGCGAGCACATCGTGGAGGGCATCGTCAGCGGGCGCTGGAAGCCGGGCGAGCGGATCGTGGAGCGACGGATCGCCACGGAGCTGGAGGTCTCGCAGACCCCGGTGCGCGAGGCGCTGCGCGAGCTGGAGTCGCTGCGGCTGATCGAGTCGGCGCCCAACAAGGGCGTCCGGGTGCGCAATCTGACCGCCGCCGACCTGGAGGAGAGCTACCCCGTACGAGCCGGTCTGGAGCAGATCGCGGCCGAGCTGGCGGCCGGCCGGCTGGCGGCGGACTGCTCGACCCTGGAGCCGCACGTGGCGGCCCTGTACGAGGCGGACGCGGCCTCGGACGGCACGGCACAGGTGCGGCACACGGTGGCGTTCCACCGGGAGCTGGTGAAGGCGGCCGGGAACAGCGTGCTCCTGCACACCTGGGAGGGCCTGGGCATCGAGGTCTTCACGGCGCTGTCGATCCGCTGGCTGGGCACGGTGCAGAAGTCGTACGCGGAGGAGCACCAGGAGCTCGTGGAGGCCTTCCGCAGGGGCGACCCGGACATCGGCGCGCTGGTGAAGGCGCATGTCCTCGGGTGCGCCCCGAGGGCGTAGCCGCGGCTTCCTTCCGGAGCTCTTCGACGAGCGGGTCCGCCTCCGGGCGGACCCGCTCGTTTGTGCGAGGGCGGCCTCAGAGGGTCGGCTTCACCTGCGAAAACAAGGCACCCGGTGCCCTTTCTCGCGGCACCCTGTGCCGACTTTGGTGCTCCGGGCATCTTTTTCCCGGCGAAGCTTTGATCGATCATCGATCGAGCGCTTACAGTCTTCCGCGGGCCGTTACCCGGCCCTTCGCCCTGTCCTGCCAGACAAGGCCTCTTTATCTCCACCCCCACCTGTCCGGAAGGCGGCGATCATGACCGATCCCGTAGGCAAGATTCCGAGCGAGCTCGACCAGCTCCCGGACCGTGACACCGAGGAGACCGCCGAGTGGGCGGCCTCCCTGGACGCCGTCACCAAGGCCGCCGGCCCCCACCGGGCCGCCTACCTGATGCGCCGCACGCTCCAGCACGCCGAGGGCGCGGGCCTGGCCCTGCCCAAGCTGCTGGAGACGGACTACGTCAACACCATCCCCACCTCCGCCGAGCCCTCGGTCACCGAGTTCGGCGGCGACGAGGAGATGGAGCGGAAGATCACCGCCTGGAACCGCTGGAACGCGGCCGCGATGGTCACCCGCGGCTCCAAGCACGGCGTCGGCGGCCACATCGCCACCTTCGCCTCCGCGGCCTGGCTCTACGAGACCGGCTTCAACCACTTCTTCAAGGGCAAGGAGTCGGGCGCCGCCGAGGGCTCCGGCGACCAGCTCTACATCCAGGGCCACGCCTCCCCCGGCATCTACGCCCGCGCCTTCCTCGACGGACGGCTGAACGAGGGCCACCTCGACAACTTCCGGCAGGAGTCCGGCGGCAACGGTCTGCCCTCCTACCCGCACCCGCGGCGCCTGCCCTGGCTGTGGGAGTTCCCCACCGTCTCCATGGGCCTCGGCCCGCTCTCCGCGATCTACCAGGCGCGCTTCAACCGCTACCTGACCAACCGCAACATCAAGGACGTCTCCGCCTCGCACGTGTGGGCGTTCCTCGGTGACGGCGAGATGGACGAGCCGGAGTCGACCGCCGCCCTGGCGCTCGCCGCCCGCGAGGGTCTGGACAACCTGACCTTCGTCATCAACTGCAACCTGCAGCGCCTCGACGGCCCGGTCCGCGCCAACTTCAAGATCGTGCAGGAGCTTGAGGCCCAGTTCCGCGGCGCCGGCTGGAACGTGGTCAAGACCCTGTGGGGCAACGCCTGGGACGAGCTGTTCGCGCTCGACACCACCGGCGCCCTGGTCCGCCGCCTCCGCGAGGTGCCGGACGCGCAGGTCCAGACGTACCAGACCCGCGACGCCGCCTACATCCGCCAGGACTTCTTCGGCAAGGACCCGGCGCTCGTCGAGATGGCGAAGCTGCTGAGCGACGACAAGATCCTCGAGTGCTTCCATCTCTCCCGCGGCGGCCACGAGCCGCGGAAGGTGTACGCCGCGTACAAGGCCGCCCTGGAGTTCAAGGGCGCGCCGACGGTCATCCTCGCGCAGACCGTCAAGGGCTTCACCCTGGGTGAGGGCTTCGCGTCGAAGAACGCGAACCACCAGATGAAGAAGCTCACGACGGACGAGTTCAAGAACATGCGCGACCTTCTCGAGCTGCCGATCTCGGACGCCGAGTTCGTCGACGGTGTCGTCCCCTACGGCCACCCGGGCGCCGACTCCCCCGAGGTCCGCTACCTCCAGGAGCGCCGCGCGGCCCTCGGCGGCCCCGCCCCGGCCCGTCGCGTGCACCCGCTCGCGCCGCTGCCGGCGCCGGCCGAGAAGACCTTCGCCGCCTTCGACAAGGGCTCCGGCTCGCAGTCCATCGCCACCACGATGGCCTTCGTCCGCCTGGTCAAGGACCTGGTCCGCGACAAGGAGACCGGCAAGCGCTGGGTCCCGATCGTCCCCGACGAGGCCCGCACCTTCGGCATGGAGTCGCTGTTCCCCTCGCTCGGCATCTACTCGCCGAAGGGCCAGACGTACGAGCCGGTCGACCGCGACCAGCTGATGTACTACAAGGAGGCCGTCAACGGCCAGATCCTGAACGAGGGCATCACCGAGGCCGGCTCCATGGCCGACTTCATCGCCGCCTCGACGTCGTACGCGACGCACGGCGAGGCGATGATCCCGTTCTACATCTTCTACTCGATGTTCGGCTGGCAGCGGACCGCCGACCAGATGTGGCAGCTCGGCGACCAGCTCGGCCGCGGCTTCCTCGTCGGCGCCACCGCCGGCCGCACCACCCTGACCGGTGAGGGCCTCCAGCACGCCGACGGCCACTCCCCGGTGATCGCGGCCACCAACCCGGCGGCGCTGACGTACGACCCGGCGTTCGCCTACGAGGTCGCGGCCATCGTCAAGGAGGGCCTGCGCCGGATGTACGGCGAGGCGGCCGAGGGCGAGGACCAGAACGTCTTCTACTACCTCACCGTCTACAACGAGCCGATGCCGCAGCCGGCCAAGCCGTCCGGGGTCGACGAGGGCATCATCAAGGGCCTCTACCGCTTCAACACGGCCGAGTCGGCCGGCCTGGAGCTGCCTGCGAACGCCTCGCGGATCCAGCTGCTCTCCTCCGGCACGGCCATCCACTGGGCCCTGGAGGCGCAGAAGCTGCTCGCCGAGGAGTGGGGCGTGGCCGCCGACGTGTGGTCCGCCACCTCCTGGACCGAGCTGCGCCGTGACGCGCTGGAGGCCGACGCGGCCCTGCTGCGCGGCGAGGAGCGCGTGCCGTACGTGCGCCAGGCCCTGGCGGGCGTGGACTCCCCGGTCCTCGCCGTCTCGGACTACATGCGCCAGGTCCCGGACCAGATCGCGCAGTGGGTCGAGCAGGACTGGTCCTCGCTGGGCGCCGACGGCTTCGGCCTGTCGGACACCCGCGACGCCGCCCGCCGCCACTTCGGCGTCGACGCCCAGTCGATCGTGGTCGCCGCGCTCGCCCAGCTCGCCCGCCGCGGCGAGGTCAAGGCGACCTCGGTGAAGGAGGCGCGGGAGCGCTACGGCCTGTAAGGGCCGCTTGATCCACTCGGGGCGGGCGGCACGCATGATGGAGTCATGCGTGCCGCCCGCCTCATCAAGTTGGTGCTCCTGCTCCAGTCCCGGCCGTCCATGACGGCCGCCGAACTCGCCGCCGAGCTGGAGGTGTCGGAGCGCACCATCACCCGCGACGCCCTCGCCCTCTCCGAGGCGGGGGTGCCGGTGTACGCGGACCGGGGCCGGGCGGGCGGCTACCGGCTCGTCGGCGGCTACCGGACCCGGCTGACCGGGCTCGCCCGCGGGGAGGCGGAGGCGCTGTTCCTGTCGGGGCTCCCGCAGGCGCTGAGGGACCTGGGGCTCGCCGACGCGGCCTCCGCGGCCCGGCTGAAGGTGTCGGCGGCGCTGCTGCCCTCGCTGCGGGACGCGCCGGAGGCGGTGGGCCGCCGCTTCCACCTGGACGCGCCCGCCTGGTACCAGGAGCCGGAGACCCCGGCGCTGCTGGCGCCGCTCGCGGACGCGGTCTGGGACGACCGCCCGGTGCGGGCCCGCTACCGGCGCGGCGACACGGAGGTGGAGCGCGCGCTCGAACCGTACGGTCTCGTCCTGAAGGCCGGCGTCTGGTATGTGTGCGCGCGGCCCCAGGACGGGGCCGGCTCGTTCCGCACCTACCGGGTGGACCGGTTCACCGAGGTGGCCGTGGCGGAGGAGCGCTTCGAGCGGGACCCCGGCTTCGAGCTGGCGGCGTTCTGGGGCGAGCGCTCCGCCGAGTTCGCGCGTTCGCTGCTGCGGGCCGAGGTGGAGTTGCGGCTGACCCCGGCGGGGGCGCGGCGGCTGCCGTACGTGACGGACCGCGCGGCGGCCGAGGAGGCGGTGGCGGCGGGGGTCGCCGAGGACGGCCCGGCGCGGGACGGCCGGATCCGGACGGTCCTGCGCGTGGAGAGCGAGGAGGTCGCCTTCGGGCAGCTCCTCGCGCTGGGCCCGGAGGTGGAGGTGCTGGCCCCGGCGACGCTCCGCGCGCGGTTCGCGGAGGCCGCCAGGGGCCTGGCCGAGCTCTACCGGTAGTCCTCCGGGCGGGCGTCCGGGTCGGTCTCCTTGGCGACGAGGAAGCCCCAGGCGTCGGGGCGGGAGCCGTCGGCGTCGGTGAACCCGTACTCCGCGGCGAGCTGTCCGCTGGAGAGCGACTGTCCGGTCCAGCGGCGCCGGTCGGGGTCGGCGGCGAGGGCGGCGACGGCCCGCCCGACGTAGACCGGGGACTCGGCGACGGCGAAGTCGGGGATCTTCTCGGCGGCCTCGCGCCAGTTCTCCTCGGTGACGCCGAACCCGGCGAGCATCTGCTCGGAGCGCAGCCAGCCCGGGGTGACGGAGACGGCCGTGCCGCCGTACTCCTCCAGCTCCCTGGCGAGGCCGAAGGCCATCCGGATCGGGGCGTTCTTGGCGAGGTCGTAGAAGAGGTTCTCGCGGTAGCGGGTGCCGTTGTACGCGCGGGTGCCGTCGGTGACCTCGACGACGAGCCCGCCGGGGTTCCGGGTCAGCAGCGGCAGCGCGGCGTGGGAGGTGATGGCGTGCGTCTTCACGCCGAGTTCGAGCATCCGCAGTCCGCCGGCGAGGTCGGTCTCCCAGGTCTTCCTGCCGAAGGTGACCAGGTGCTCGCCGCCCCAGACGTCGTTGACGAGGACGTCGAGCCTGCCCTGCTCGCGGTCGATCCGCTCGACGAGCGCGCGGACCTGCTCGGGCTCCAGGTGGTCGGTGGGGACGGCGATGCCCCGGCCGCCGGCGGCGGTGACGAGTTCGGCGGTCTCCTCGATGGTCTCGGTCGCCCGGCCGACCTCGCTGAGCCGTTCCCGGGTGGTGCGTCCGGTGGCGTAGACGGTGGCTCCGGCGGCTCCGAGCTGGACGGCGATGCCCCGGCCCGCGCCGCGGGTGGCGCCCGCGACGAGGGCGATCCGGCCTGCGAGTGGCTTCGTGGTGGTGGTCATGGGCCGAGCCTGACAGGAAAATACGACATCTTCCGTCCGGATTGTTTTCGGCCGTTTCCGGGTGCGTCGCCCGGCCCCACCCACGATGCTGGACCCGTGATGGACGAGACGGAGTTCTGGGAGCTGATCGACTCCACCCGGGAGCGGGCGGAGGGCGATCCGGAGGAGCACGCCGACCTGCTCGTGGAGCGGCTGACCCTGCTGGACCCGGACGCCGTCCTGGACTTCGCGCGCCATTTCGAGGCCCGCTACAACCGCGCGTACACCTGGGACCTGTGGGGCGCGGCGGCGGTGCTGTTCGACGGGGCGGGGGACGACGCCTTCGACTACTTCCGCTGCTGGCTGATCGGCCAGGGCCGGGAGGTCTTCGAGGGGGCGGTGCACGATCCGGACGCGCTGGCGGAGCTGCTCGACACCTTCGACGAGGAGATCGACGGGGACGGCGAGGAGCTGGGCTTCGCGGCGGACGAGGCGTACGAGCGGCTGACCGGCGTGGAGGCGCCGGACCTGGGGATCCCGCCGCAGCCGGGCGAGCCGGAGGGCACGCCCGTCGACCTGGAGGACGACGAGGCCCTCGCGGCCCGCTTCCCGCGGCTGTGGGCCCGGTTCGGTCCCGGCTGACGGGGGCAGGGGGCGCCGGGACCGCACCGGGCCGGTCTCCCGCTCTTCGGGCCGCGGCACCGGGCTCCCCCGGCGCGAGGATCGTGTCGGGCGTCAGAAGTGGGTGCCGCCGTCGATGCGGACCTCGGTGCCGGTGATGAACCTGCCGTCCTCGGAGGCGAGCATCGCGACGACGCCGGCGACGGTCTCGGGGCCCGCGAAGCCCTGGCCGAGGGCGGGGGCGAGCTTGCCGAAGAGCGACCAGTCGGTGTCGTCGGGCAGGCCGGGGCCCATGGACTGCTTGCTGGCGCCGCTGCCGTCGGTCATGCCCGAGGAGATGGAGCCGGGCTGGACCGCGGTGAAGCGGATGCCCTGCTTGGCGTACTCGGCGGCGAGCGCGTGGGTCATGGACTGGATGCCGCCCTTGCTGGCCGCGTAGGCCGCCATGTAGGGGTGGGCGAACATCGCCGAGGTGGAGGAGAAGTTGACGACGGCGGCGCCGTCGCCCTTCAGGAGCGCCGGTATGGCCTCGCGGATCACGAGGAAGGTGCCGGTGAGGTTGATCCGGATCACCTGCTCGAAGGCGTCGAGGCCGGTCTCGTGGGTGTGCGAGGAGCGCAGGATGCCGGCCGCGTTGACCAGGACGTCCAGGCCGCCGAGGGCCTCGACGGCGGCGGCGACGCCCTCGCGTACGGAGGTCTCGTCGGCGATGTCCACCACGAGGGTGGTGAGGCGGTCGGCGGCGGCACCGGCCTTGGCGGCGGTGTCCTGGAGGCCGTCCTCGCTGATGTCGGCGGCGACGACGCTGCCGCCTTCCGCCAGCATGCGCAGCACGGTGGCCTGGCCGATGCCGGAGCCGCCGCCCGTGACCAGGGCACGGCGTCCTTCGTAACGGGTCAGTTGGTTCATGACGGCAACCTCTCGGGGGTGGGATCCGGAATGCTGCCACCGTACGCCCAAGTGGCACGTTTTGCCATAGCTGCACGACGTGCACGCCTGGCAGTCGCGGGCGTACTCTGGGTGGGGTGAGCGACAAGAGCGAGAACACACCCCCGCGCGCCCCCTCCCTGACGGAGCGCCGCAAGGCGGCCACCCAGCTGGACATCGCCCGCGCCGCCGCCGAGCTGTTCACCGAGCGCGGCCCGGACGACACCACGGCCGAGGACATCGCCCAGCGGGCCGGGGTCGCGCTGCGCACCTTCTACCGCTACTTCCGCTCCAAGCAGGACGCCGTCGCCCCGCTCCTCGCGGGCGGCGCGGACCGCTGGCGCGCCGAGCTCGCCGCCACCGCGCCGGGCACCGCCCTGCCGACCGCCCTGGAGCGCTCCATCGCGGACTCGCTCACCGCGCGGGGCGAGGAGGCGGAGGAGGGCCTGCGCTGGACCCGCGGGCTGCTGCGCGCGGCGGAGCACGACCCGGCGCTGCGGGCCGTCTGGTACCGCGTCAACCAGGAGTCCGAGGACCGGTTGCGCGAGGTCCTCACCGGCCTCGCGGGCCCGGGCGCCGACCCGCTGGAGCTGCGCCTGGCGGCCGCGGCGGCGACGGACGCGATCCGGATCGCCCTGGAGACCTGGGCGGAGACCGACGCGCCGGTGCGGGGCGAGGGGGCGCCGGCGGGCCTCGCGGTGCGGTGCCTGCGGGAGCTGATGGGCGGGATGCGGGTGCTGGGGCCGGGCCCCTCAGCCCAGTGAGCGCCCCATGAGGACGTCGTCGACATACGTCCCCTCCAGGAGGAACTCCCCCGGCAGCACGCCCTCCTGGACGAAGCCCTCGGCGGCGTAGAGGGCGCGGGCCGGCGCGTTGTGCCCGAGGACGCGCAGGGTGATCCGGGTGGCACCCTGCTCGCGGGCCCGCTCCATCGCGGCGCGCACCAGCGCGCGGGCCACGCCCCGGCCCCGGGCGTCCTCGCCCACGACGAGGCCCTGGATCTGGCGGACGTGGGCGTTGCAGGCGAGCGGGGTGGCCGGGACCAGCCGCACGTAGCCGACGACACCCGCGTCCCGGAGCTCCGCGACCAGGTAGTGCTCGGGCAGGTGCCGCTCGTCGTGGAAGAAGCGCTCGCCGGGCTCCGGGGCGGGCAGCACGGCGTGGAGCGGCGACCAGCTGACGCGGTCGAGCTCGGCGAGGACGGGCTCGTCGGCGAGGACGGCCTGGCGTATCCGAATCTCCGGGGCGATCATGCGGGTCACTGTGCCACGGGCGGGCCGGCGGGGGCAGGATGGGCGCATGCAGCGCTCCTCACGCCCCTCCGCCCGCCGCCGCGTCGCCGTCACCGGCACGACCGGTCTGATCGGCTCCGCCCTCGTGCGCTCCCTGCGCGCCGACGGACACGACGTGCTCCGCCTGGTCCGACGGCCCGCCGCGGCCGCCGACGAGGTGGAGTGGGACCCGGCGCGGCTGTACGTGGACGCCGCCGGACTCGTCGGCGTGGACGCGGTCGTGCACCTGGCGGGCGCGGGTGTCGGCGAGCGGCGCTGGACCGAGGCGTACAAGAAGGAGATCCGCGACAGCCGGGTGCGCGGCACGCGGGCGGTCGCCGAAGCGCTCGCCTCGCTGGCCGACCCGCCCGAGGTGCTGGTGTGCGGCACCGCGCTCGGCTACTACGGGGACACCGGTTCGCGCGCGGTGGACGAGGGCGCGCCCGCGGGCGAGGGCTTCCTGCCCTCGGTGTGCGTCGAGTGGGAGGCCGCCGCGGCCCCCGCGGAAGCGGCCGGGATCCGGGTGGCGTACGCCCGTACCGGTCTGGTCGTGGCGCGCGAGGGCGGGGCGTGGGGGCGCCTGTTCCCGCTGTTCCGGGCCGGGCTCGGGGGACGGATGGGCGACGGGCGCCAGTACTGGAGCTTCATCGCGCTGCACGACGAGGTCGCCGCGCTGCGCCATCTGATCGACACCCCGTCGGTGGCGGGACCGGTGAACCTGACCGCGCCCGAGCCGGTCACCAACCGCGAGGTGACGGCGGCGATGGGGCGCGTACTGCGCCGCCCGGCCTTCTTCCATGTGCCGGCGGCGGCCCTGCGGCTCGCCCTCGGGGAGTTCGCGCAGGATGTGCTGGGCAGTCAGCGGGTGCTGCCGGGGCGCCTGTTGGAGTCGGGCTTCGACTTCGCGTTCCCGACGATCGAGGAGTCGGTGCGGGCGGCGGCGCGCTGAGGTGGGGCGGGTGAACCGGGTCGGGTGAACCCGGCCCGGCCCGCCGGCATGCCCGGTCCTCGGACTCCCCCATGCGCTCCCCCGTGCTGCGTGCACCCCGTCGCGCGCGGCTTCGCGGGGTGGGAGCGCTGCCTAGTCTCTTGCGAACTCGGGCATTCCGGAGGCCTGTTGGGGGCATAGGCCTCCCACCAACCGCGCCGACCTGGGGAGGGGCACGTGCTCAACAACTCGGACGTCGTCGTCGTAGGAGCCGGGATCGCGGGTCTCGCGGCGGCTCGGCTGCTGACCGAGGCCGGTCTCTCGGTCACGGTCCTGGAGGCAGCGCCGCGGATCGGCGGCCGGATGACGACCGACACGGTCGACGGCTTCCGGCTCGACCGCGTCGGACCCCTGCTGACCACGCCGCAGCTGGAAGGGGTCCCGCTGCGGGCCTTCGCCCCGGGGGTCGTCGTGCACAGCGACGGCCGGTACGGGCGGTGGGGGGCGCCGCACGCGCCCTGGACCTCGCGGGGGGCGGGGGCCCCGGGCGTGGGGGGAGCACGCGCCCGGGCGCGCGCCCTGGCGAGCGCCCCCAGGAATCCGGCCGTCTCGCTCGACCAGGCGCGGCTCGGCGCCTCCCTGGTCCGGCTGGCCACCACCCCCACCGCGCGTCTGCTCACCCGCGCCGAGCGGAGCGCCCGGGAGGCGCTGACGGCCAGGCTGCCCGCCCGCACGGTCCAGGGGGTGTTGCGCCCGCTGGTGGCCGCGCTCCTCGGCGACCCCGATCTCGGCACCTCGAGCCGGCGGGCGGACCTCGCGCTGCGGTCGTTCGCGCGGGGCCGGACCAGCGTGCCCGAGGGCGGTTCGGGGGCGCTGCCGGAGCGGCTGGCGGCGGCGCTGCCGCCGGGGACGGTGCGTACCGGCGTCGAGGTCACCGAGCTGTCCATCGCCCGGGTCACGACGGCGGAGCACGGGGTGTTCACCTGCCGCTCGGTGGTCCTGGCGACGGGCGGCCGGACCGCGGCGGAGCTGCTGCCGGGGCTGCGGGTGCCGGAGTACCACGCGGCGACCGTGCTGCACCACACGGCGCCCGCCGCCCCGACCGGGGAGCCGGTGCTGCTCCTGGAGTCCGACCCGGGCGGTCCGGGCGCGCACAGCGCGGTGATGAGCGCGGTCGACCCGAGCCGGGCGCCGGCCGGGCGGCCGCTGATCACGACCACGGTGCTCGGGACGCCGCCGGACGACGTGGAGCGCCGGGTCCGCAAGCACCTGGCGACGCTGTACGGGACGTCGACGGACGAGTGGGAGCTGCTCGCGCAGCACCACACGCCGCACGCCTTCCCGGCGATGCGGCCGCCGTTCGACCCGGAGCGCCCGGTCCGCGTCCTGTCCGGCCTGTACGTGTGCGGCGACCACCGCGCCACGGGCACCCCGGTCGGCGCCCTGACCTCCGCCCGCCGCGCGGCGACGACCCTCCTGACGGACCTGGGCCTGCGCCCGGCTTCGACGGCGGCGGAGGTGGTGGCGGCTTAGGGGCCCGCCGCCGAGGGCCTCTCCGGGCGGCGAGGCCGGGGATCCGGCCAGCCCGGCGGTCGGGGGCGAGGCCGCGGGCCGTCGGCCGGGGGCCCGCGGTCCTGTCCCCGGTGACGGGTCGGGGGTGAAGGCCCGCCGCGGGCGGCTACCCCAGCGCCGCCACCCGGTCCCGGTACGTCCGGACCGCCGGGGCGTCCCGGTACGGCTCCAGGCGGCGCTCGAAGTCGCGGACGTACTCGACGGCTCGGGCCGAGCGCATCTCGGAGGCCTGCTGGGCGGCTTCGGCGCCGAGGGCGCAGGCCTGGTCGAGCTCGCCGAGGGCGAGGCGGGCGGAGGCGAGGACGACACGGCAGAAGAGGCGGCTGCGGGCGTAGCCGGGGGCGCGGAGCTGGAGGGCGCGTTCGGCGTGCTGGGCGGCGGCCCGGTACTGCTGGAGGTCGCGGTGGCAGTGGCCGAACTCGTCGGCGAGCTGGGCCTCGTCGAAGGAGCGGGCCCAGTACGGGACCTCGTCGCCGGGGCGGGCGGCCTCCAGGGCGCGTTCGGCACGGGCGAGGGAGGCCCCGCAGGCCCGGGACTCGCCGAGGACGCCGTGGCCCCGGGCCTCGACGGAGTGGAGCAGCGCCTGGACCACGGGCGGGGCGGCCGAGCCGACGCCCTGCTGGGCGACCCGGGCGAGCTGGACGGCCTCGCGGCCGTGGCCGAGGTAGACGGCCTGGTGGCTCATGGTGATCAGCACGTACGAGCCGTACGCGCGGTCCCCGGCCGCCTGCGCGAGCCGGAGCGCCTGGACGAAGTACCGCTGGGCGAGGCCGTGCGCGGCGATGTCGTACGAGGTCCAGCCGGCCAGCCGGGTCAGGTCCGCCGCCGCGCCGAAGAGGCGCCGGCCGGTGCTCTCGCCGTAGGTGCCGCGCAGCATCGGCTCGGCCTCGTGCTCCAGGTAGCGGACGAGGGCCTGGCGGGCGTGGCCGCCGCCGTAGGCGTGGTCGAGGGTGCGGAAGAGTTCGCCGACCGAGCGCAGGGCCGCGATGTCGCCGCTGGAGACCCGCTGGCCGGGGCCCCGGTCGGTGCCGCGCTGGCGGGGGACGGAGAAGCGGCCCTGGGGAGGGACGCGGGGGTCGCCGACGGCGGTGGGCGCGGCGGCCTGCTCGCCGCGCGCCACGCGTTCGTCGGCCCGGCCGATCAGCCAGTCGCGGCTCGGGACGACCAGGCCGGCCGGGGTGAAGGCGATCTTCCGCAGCTCGGCGTGGCTGCCGGAGTCCTTGCGCCAGAGCCCGCTGACGATGTCCACGGCCTCCTCCGGCGTCGCCGCGAACTCGAGGCCCGCGTAGACCGGCGCGCAGGCGTCGAGCCCGAGGTCCTGGGCGGAGAGCCGGCGCCCGAGGCGGCGGGTGAAGACCTCGGCGATCAGGGCCGGTGTGGTGCCGCGCGGCTGCTGCCCGCGCAGCCAGCGGGTCACGGAGGTCTTGTCGTAGCGCAGGTCGAGCCCGTGCTCGAGGCCGAGCTGGTCCACCCGTCTGGCGAGACCCGCGTTGGAGAAACCTGCTTCGGCGATGAGCGCGGCGAGCTGGCGGTTCGGGATGCGCTGCGGGGGTCGTTCCGTCATCAGCTGTGCGGTCTCCTGCCTTCCGGGCCCGGGTGGCAGCCCGTGTGGGCCCTGATGGCCCTCATGGAACGGCGTGAATTTAGCGGCAGACTCCGCCCTGACCGCCACCTTCGCCCCACATTCATCCGATCGCGTGAGGAACACGGAGTGTTCTTTACGGCAGCACCCTGAGCGAAGGCCGTCGGAGCAGCGCACACGCACCCCCGCACACCTGCCGGACGGCTGTTCGGCGTTCCGCCGTACAGTGGCATGGGCGCGTATGACGCATGGTGCCGAGCCGGCTCCCGCCCCGGGACGATCCCCGGAACCCGGCCTTCGGCGACCAGGAGGAGGCATGGCCGTGAGTGAGCTGCGATTCGTCCGTCTGGGCTTCGGCGAGGACGCCGTCGACTACCGGGTGGCGTGGGACAAGCAGCGCGAGGTGCACGCCGCCAGGTTCGCGGACGAGGTGGCCGACACCTGTCTGCTTCTGGAGCACCCGCCCGTGTACACCGCGGGCCGGCGGACCGAGGAGAGCGAGCGCCCCCTGGACGGGACGCCGGTCGTGGACGTGGACCGCGGCGGCAAGATCACCTGGCACGGCCCCGGCCAGCTGGTCGGCTACCCGATCCTGAAGCTGCCCCGCCCGGTCGACGTGGTGGCCCACGTCCGGCGCCTGGAGGAGGCCCTGATCCGCACGGCCGCCGAGTTCGGCCTGGAGACCACCCGGATCGAGGGCCGCAGCGGCGTCTGGGTGCTCGGCGACCCGATCGAGCAGCGCCCCTCGTTCGGCGGCCTCTCGCTGGACTTCGACCCGCGGCTGACCGACGACGAGTTCGACCCGCGGCTCAACGGCCCGGAGTACGCCCCGTCCAACGCCGGCCAGCGCCGCGAGGACCGCAAGCTCGCCGCCATCGGCATCCGGGTCGCCAAGGGCGTCACGATGCACGGCTTCGCACTCAACGTGAACCCGGACAACACCTGGTTCGACAAGATCATCCCGTGTGGCATCCGCGACGCGGGCGTGGCCTCGCTCGCGGGCGAGCTGGGCCGGGACATCACGATCGAGGAGGTGCTGCCGGTGATCGAGAGGCACCTGCGGGACGTCCTGGAGAACGCTGACCTCAAGCCCCGCGAGATCGAGCGCGAGAGCGCGCCCGGGACGGAGCGGGAGACCGCGCGGGCCTCGGCCTGAGGATCGCCCGAGGAATGCCCGGCTCTGGCCATGGGTTGGCCAGACCGTAAGGGCATGGGAAGCAACGGGCGTACCCTGGTGTGCGCCGAAGAATCGAAGCTACAGGAGCCGATGTGTCCGCAGTCGCACCCGACGGACGCAAGATGCTGCGCCTGGAGGTCCGGAACAGCCAGACCCCCATCGAGCGCAAGCCCGAGTGGATCAAGACCCGCGCCAAGATGGGGCCCGAGTACAACAAGCTGCAGGGCCTCGTGAAGAGCGAGGGGCTGCACACGGTCTGCCAGGAGGCGGGCTGTCCCAACATCTTCGAGTGCTGGGAGGACCGCGAGGCGACCTTCCTCATCGGCGGTGACCAGTGCACCCGGCGCTGCGACTTCTGCCAGATCGACACGGGCAAGCCCGAGGCCCTCGACCGTGACGAGCCGCGCCGCGTCGGCGAGTCCGTCGTCACGATGGACCTGAACTACGCCACCATCACCGGCGTCGCGCGCGACGACCTGGAGGACGGCGGCGCCTGGCTGTACGCGGAGACCGTGCGCCAGATCCACCAGCAGACCGAGGGGCGCGCCGACGGCCGCACCAAGGTCGAGCTGCTCGCCCCCGACTTCAACGCGGTGCCGGAGCTCCTGGAGGAGGTCTTCGCCTCCCGCCCCGAGGTCTTCGCGCACAACGTCGAGACCGTGCCGCGGATCTTCAAGCGGATCCGCCCCGGCTTCCGCTACGAGCGCTCGCTCGAGGTCATCACCAAGGCGCGGGACTACGGTCTGGTCACGAAGTCGAACCTGATCCTCGGCATGGGCGAGACCCGCGAGGAGGTCAGCGAGGCGCTGCAGCACCTGCACGACGCCGGCTGCGAGCTGATCACCATCACGCAGTACCTGCGCCCCTCCGTCCGGCACCACCCCGTGGAGCGCTGGGTGAAGCCGCAGGAGTTCGTGGAGCTCAAGGAGGAGGCCGACGAGATCGGCTTCTCCGGTGTGATGTCGGGCCCGCTGGTGCGCTCCTCGTACCGGGCCGGCCGCCTGTACCAGCAGGCGATCGAGAAGCGCGCGGGCGCCGTCGACGCGGCCCAGGCCGTCTGACCAGGCGTGTTCCCGGAAGCGGCCGTCCCCGGGGGCGGCCGCTTCCGCACATCGGGGTTTCATCAGTGTTTGACCGGCGGGTCACGCCCTGGTAACACCGATCTGTGAGGCTGTACTCACTCACCGCCACCGAGCGTTCACGGAGGCCCTCGCCCATGCAGGCCGCGCACATCCGCGCCACGGCGCTCCCGTCCGTCACCGACGCCCTCAGGGCCGTCGAGTCCCTGCTGCTCTCCCGCGGGCAGCGCAGGGCCCGCCGCAACGCCTGGACCTCCGTCCTGGAGGACCGCCGCCGGGCCAAGGACCGGGTCGAGGCCCAGCACGTCCTGGAGGCGGTGTCGGGCCGGACTTCCCGAGCCACGTAAACTTCAGGACATGGCGAGGAGTGCAAACACGGGCGGCGCTGACGCCGCGAACCCCGGGCGACTGAAGCAGATCGCCCTCACGTACAAGATGACCCGGAAGGCCGATCCCAAGGTCGGTCTCGTCGTCGCAGGCGTGGGCATCGTCGTACTCGGTGTCCTCCTCGCGATCGGCTTCCTGATCGGTCACCCGGTCTACCTGGGCATTCTCGGTTTCGTCCTGGCCTTCCTGGCGATGGCGATCGTCTTCGGCCGGCGTGCCGAGAAGGCCGCCTTCGGTCAGATGGAGGGCCAGCCCGGCGCTGCCGCCGCGGTCCTGCAGAACATCGGGCGCGGCTGGACGGTGACGCCGGCGGTGGCGATGAACCGCAACCAGGACGTCGTGCACCGCGCGGTCGGCCGCCAGGGCGTCGTCCTGGTCGCCGAGGGCAACCCGAACCGTCTGAAGACGCTGCTCGCGGCCGAGAAGAAGAAGATCGCCCGCATCGTCGTGGACGTGCCGGTGACCGACATCATCGTCGGCAACGACGAGGACCAGGGCCAGGTGCCGCTCAAGAAGATCCGCACCAAGATGCTGAAGCTGCCCCGGCTGCTCTCCGGCCCCCAGGTGACCGCGACCAACGACCGGCTGCGGGCGATGGGCGACCTGATGAGCAACATGCCGCTGCCGAAGGGTCCGATGCCGAAGGGCATGCGGATGCCGCGCGGCGGAAAGATGCGCTGACCGTACGCGGACGTACGGAGAACGGGAAGCGCCCCGGACCGACTCGGTCCGGGGCGCTTCCCGTTCGCGTTCGCGTTATGACCCTCGTCCGCCCTCGTCGCGGCGGAGGCGTACGTCAGATGCGCACCTGGACGGCGCCGGAGAGGCGGTCGTGCAGGCCGCGGCCGTCGCGGTCCCAGATGAGGGCCGGGATCGCGAGGCAGACGAGCACGCTGCGCAGGACCACCCGCAGGACGCCGAGGCGGCCGCCGCTCACCGAGACCACCCGGAGGCCGAAGAGGCGCTTGCCGGGGGTGAAACCGACGCTGCCGACCGTGAGCACGCTCAGGACCAGCAGGATGAGCAGCGCCCAGTTCTGGCTGGTCTGGCCATAGCGGTGGGTGATGAGACCGTATGCGATCACGCTGCACAGGGCCCAGTCGACGGCGAGGGCGCCGAGCCGGCGGCCGGGGCGGGCGATCGAACCGGGCCCCTCCTCGGGCAGACCGAGCTGCTGCCCCCGGTAACCGAAGTCCACGCCCGCTTCTTCGGCCGCGGCGCGCGGTCCGGAGAGCCATGATCCGAGTGCTTGCCTGTTGTCCACCCGACCACGGTACTGTGCCCGTTTTTGATCACTTCGGCCTGGGTAGGCGCGGGACCACGGGCGGCGGAGGCGCACCCGCTCCGGTTAACTTCGACGAAACAAATGGGTCATGCTTGAGAAATCCCGTCTGCCTATGGTCGGGTCCAGCGTGGGCCACCGCACTGGCCACCACCGAGCTGCAAACCCGCCCCTCCCCGGGCCGGGAGGTAGGAGGAGTTGGATGTCCGAGAAGCACGGGTTCCAGAACGCCGACGAGGTCCAGAAGTTCATCAAGGACAACGACGTCAAGATGGTCGACGTCCGCTTCTGTGACCTTCCGGGCGTGATGCAGCACTTCACGATCCCGGCGACGGCCTTCGACCCGGCGGAGGAGCTCGCCTTCGACGGTTCGTCGATCCGCGGCTTCCAGGCCATCCACGAGTCGGACATGGCGCTGCGCGCGGACCTGTCGACGGCCCGCGTCGACCCCTTCCGCCGCGACAAGACGCTGAACATCAACTTCTTCATCCACGACCCGATCACCGGCGAGCAGTACAGCCGTGACCCGCGGAACATCGCGAAGAAGGCCGAGGCGTACCTGGCCTCCACCGGCATCGCCGACACCGCGTACTTCGGCCCCGAGGCCGAGTTCTACGTGTTCGACTCGGTCCGCTTCGAGACCTCGGCGAACCAGGGCTTCTACCACATCGACTCCGAGGCCGGCGCCTGGAACACCGGTGCGGAGGACAACAACCGCGGCTACAAGGTCCGCTACAAGGGCGGCTACTTCCCGGCCCCGCCGGTCGACCACTTCGCCGACCTGCGCTCGGAGATCTCCCTGGAGCTGGAGAACGTCGGCCTGCAGGTCGAGCGCCAGCACCACGAGGTCGGCACCGCCGGCCAGGCCGAGATCAACTACAAGTTCAACACGCTGCTCGCCGCGGCCGACGACCTGATGCTCTTCAAGTACATCGTGAAGAACGTCGCCTGGCGCAACGGCAAGACCGCGACCTTCATGCCGAAGCCGATCTTCGGCGACAACGGCTCGGGCATGCACGTCCACCAGTCGCTGTGGTCGAACGGCGACCCGCTGTTCTACGACGAGGCCGGCTACGCGGGCCTGTCGGACACCGCGCGCTACTACATCGGCGGCATCCTCAAGCACGCCCCGTCGCTGCTCGCCTTCACCAACCCGACGGTGAACTCGTACCACCGCCTGGTCCCGGGCTTCGAGGCCCCGGTCAACATGGTGTACTCGCAGCGCAACCGCTCCGCCGCCATGCGCATCCCGATCACGGGCTCGAACCCGAAGGCCAAGCGCGTCGAGTTCCGCGCGCCGGACCCGTCCTCGAACCCGTACCTCGCCTTCTCGGCGCTGCTCCTCGCGGGCCTCGACGGCATCAAGAACAAGATCGAGCCCATGGAGCCGATCGACAAGGACCTGTACGAGCTGGCTCCGGAGGAGCACGCGAACGTCCCGCAGGTCCCGACCAACCTCGAGGCCGTCCTCTCCGCCCTGGAGGAGGACAACGAGTACCTGCAGGCCGGTGGCGTCTTCACCTCCGACCTGATCGAGACCTGGATCGACTACAAGCGCACCAACGAGATCGCGCCGATCCAGCTGCGTCCGCACCCGCACGAGTTCGAGCTCTACTTCGACCTCTAGAGCTCGGCTGCCCGTAGCGTGACGAGGGGCCCCGGGGCCGGCATCATCGCCGGCCCCGGGGCCCCTCGCCGTTGCCGCCCGCTCAGTCCCTGGTGCGGAAGCGGCGGCGGTACTCGTGGATCAGGACCACGGCCCCGCCGATCGCGGCCAGCCCGCCGGCCGCGGCGGCGACGAAGCCGAGGACGCTGCCGGAGCCGGTGGCGGCGAGCTCCGAGCCCGCCGGGGCGGTGGAGGGCGTGGTGGCGCCGGGCGCCGGGTGCGCGCTCGCCGAGGCGTCGCCACCGGGGGTGCCCGGGGCGCTCGCGCCGCCCGTGCCGCCCGGAGCGGTCGGGGACGCGGACGCGGACTGGCCCGGGTCCGCGCTCGCCGATGCGCCCGGGTCGGCGGTGGGCGCCGGCGAGGCCTCCGCCGCCGTCCAGCTCACCCTCGCCTCCGCGGCGACGGATATCCGGTCGCCGCTCAGGAGGGCCAGCGCCTGGCTGTCGGCGCTGACGAGCTTCCGGCCAGGCTCGGCCGGGGCCTCGGCCGTCGCGGAGACGGTCGCGCTGCCCTCGGGGGCGTCGGCGGGGGCCGTCACGAACAGCTCGTCGCCGTTCTTCGCGGGCCGGGTCAGCCTGCCGTCGGCGTCGGAGAGCACGGTGCCCTCCCGGTCGGTCAGCGCCACGCCCGCCGCGACGGCGGCGGGGTCGAGGGAGGCGGCGACCGGGTTGCCGGTGGAGCTGATCCTGATCGGGCCGAGGGCCGACCCGGCGGACCCGGTCACCGTGCCGGGGGCGAGGATCAGCGGACGGGCCGGCTCCCCGACGTCCTCGGCGTGGGCCACGAGGTAGTCGGCGAGCTTGGCCGCGGCCGGGTTCCACGGCACCGCCGCGACGTGGTTGGAGAGGCGCCAGATGGCCGCCTGGGTGCCACCGGCCGCCGCGTTCTTGTCCAGCTCGGCGCCGATCCGCTCGCCGAGCACCTCCTTGGAGAGGGTCGGGTAGCCGTGCCGCAGGATCCAGTCGATCTTCCCGGCGTCCGGGTTCCCCTTCAGCGTGGGGACGTCGGACCGGCCGGCCTCGCGGTACTCGGCGCCGCGCTTCGTCTTGGTGTCGGAGTCCAGGCAGTACACGTAGAAGACGCGGCCGTCGCTGGTCGTCACCTTGGTCAGGCCGCCGGGCGCACCGTCGTCCTTCCCTCCGGGCCGCGGATACAGGTGCGCGATGTAGTCGTGCTCGACGAGGTCGTAGGAGATGCCGACGACGCCTTCGCGTCCGGCGCCGCCGGCACCCCCGTCCGCCGCGGTCGCGGTCGCCGCGGCGCCGCCCATGAGCATTCCGCTCGCGAGCCCGACGATGGTCATGCGCGTTGTGCGTTTCCGCCTCACTTGTTGCTCTTCTCCTCGAAGGATCACCAGGGACCCGAGAAAAGCTATGGGGGCCCGGACAGCCGCCCGGGGGAAAACCCGGGGCACTTCCTGCGGAGGGCGCCCACAGCTTCCTGCAGCTCTATGACCCCATAACCCCGCTTTATGGGGAGGTACGGACTTAGGTCCCTGGGAAGCGGGGCGGGCCCGTTGGACGATCAAGGCCGTTTCGTAGGGCTGACAGGAATGCGGGATTCGAATGGACACGGCGGAAGACAACCCCCTCGCGCTCCTCGGGGTCGGCGCGCGCGAGGAAGCGGTCTACCGGATGACCCTGCGGTCGCCCGGGATCGGGATCGCCGCCCTCGCCCAGGGGTGCGGGATCGACCAGGAGAGCGTCCGGGCCGTGCTCGGCAGGCTCCGGGAAGACGGCATGGTGGCCTCGCCCGACCAGCGGACGTTCAGCGGGACGGACCCGGTGTCCGTGGTGGACCGGCTGGCGCGGATGCGGATCCACGGACTGCAGGGCGAGATCCGGCGCGTCGCCTCCTCGCGCCATCTGGTGGAGAGCCTGGCCGAGGACCGCCGCGCGGGGCAGTGGGGACGGGTCACCGACCTGGAGCACGTCGAGGGGCTCGACCAGGTGGTCGCGTACGTGGAGGAGTTCTCGTTCTTCGCCCGCGAGGAGCGCCTCACCACGCACCCGGGGCCGATCCTCGCCGCCGCGTTCGACGCGGTCCGCAGCTCGGACCTGAAGTACCTGCGGCGGGGCCTGCGGATGCGGACCATCGTGCACACCCGCGCGCTCGACTCCCCGGGCGTCGGACGGTACGTGTCGGAACTGTCGGAGCGGGGCGCCCAGGTGCGCGGCACGGCCGGGCCACTCGAACGGATGGTGGTCTTCGACCGGCGGATCGCCCTGGTGGCAAGCGACCCGACGGACATCACGCGCGGAGCCGTGATCATCCGTCAGCCCGGCCTGGTGGCCCTGCTGTTGACCCTCTTCGAAACCCGGTGGGCCCGCTCCTGCGCCTTCGCGGACGACCTGCCGAACGAGACCGAGCGCCGCGTCCTCCGCACCATGGCGCGGGTCGACAAGGACGAGGCGGGGGCGCGCGAACTGGGCATGTCCGTCCGGACCTACCGGGGGCACGTGGCCGCGCTGATGCGCCGCCTGGGAACGCCGAACCGCTTCAGGGCGGCGCTGGCGGCGCGGGAGCGGAACTGGCTCTGAGCGGGCGGCCGTAGGGACCGCGCAGGGCCTCTTCGCTTGCTACGTTCGTGTCGCAGCGGAAGAAGGGGGCGGCGGGGTGGAGCAGGGCGGGACCCGGAACGTGATCGACGGGGCTTCGGTGGCGGGGCCGGTGGTCCAGGCCGAGTCGATCGAGAACGCCCACTTCTACTGCGCGCCCGCTCCCCCGCCGGCCGAGGAGTGGCGGGACGCCGTCGACCCCTGGGTGCGGGCGGTCGGCGGCTCGGTGGTGTGGCGGCATGTGCCCGCGGACCGGGGGGCGGAGGTGCACCGGGAGCTGGCCGGGGCGGTCGCCGTGCGGCTGGCGGGGATGCGCGACGGGCTGGCGGAGGGCGCCGCGCGCGATCCCTGGGACGATCCCGGCTTCCCGACGCGCTTCCTCGAACAGGTCGAGTGGCTGCTCGGCGAACCGGGCCAGGGAGCCGAACTCGACCTCTATCCCGCCGAGGCCGCCCTGCTCGTGCTGTTCCCCTTCCTGTACCGGACGCACCGTCAGCTGCGCGTCGACCGGCTCGCGGAGGTCCGGCCCTGGTCGCTGGCCCCGGCGGCGGATCCCTCGGCCGACCGGCGGGCCTTCGAGGTCTTCGCGGAGGGGGACGAGGGGCTCGTGCAGCGGGCCCGGCGGGCGCCGGAGGCGGAGCCCGCGGTCGGCTGGTGGCTGTTCCACCGCTGGCTGGCACAGCAGCGGGAGTTCGCGGGCGCCGACTCGGTCGGCCTGCTGCTCGACGAGCTCGGCGAGGCCGCGGAGGGGCTCGGCGAGGCGCTGGCACCGCGCCGGGTGACCGCCCTGATGCACGCGCTGCGGCGCGGACCCGACGTGTGCCACCCGGAGTTCCTCGGCCTTCTGTCCCCCGAGGACCGCGTCCGCTCGGGCCCCGGCCACCAGCGGATCCGCGACCAGCGGCTCGCCCTGCTCCTGGCGCTCGCGCACGCCATGGGCATCGAGACGACGGCGCTGCCCTCGATCGTCGCCGAGCACCTGCCCATCCCTTACCCGGTCGACCTCGACGCCTTGCGGCGCACCCTGGACGGGGCCGGCTGGGGCGGCTCGCACGAGCTGCCGGTGCTGCGGGCGGAGTGCGCGCACGAGGCCGTGGTGGAGGGGCTGCGCGAGTACTCGGCCCGCGTCGACGAGCTGCTGCACGCGGTGCGGCGGACCGTGTCCGACCGGATCACCCACGCGCTGCCCGAGCTGCCGACCCGGCTGTCCGGCGACGGCGTGGTGCCGAGCGACGGCGCCTTCGACGGCTACGCGCGCTTCCGCGGCGACGGGCGGCGGGTGCTCGACCTGGCGATGGGCATCCAGCTGTACAAGTCCCGCGACCTGGCCGTGCGCGAGCTCTACCAGAACGCCCTGGACGCCTGCCGCTACCGACGGGCCCGCGAGCAGTACCTGGACCGCACGGGCCGGCCCGCCGCCACCCCGTACCGCGGGCGGATCCGATTCGTCCAGGGCGTCGACGAGGACGGCCGGGAGTACGTGGAGTGCCGGGACGACGGCGTCGGCATGGGCGACGCGGAGCTGCGCGGGGTGTTCTCGCGGGCCGGTTCGCGCTTCGCCGAGCAGCTGGAGTTCACCCTGGAGCGGGCCGCCTGGGAACGGCTCGACCCGCCGGTCACGCTCTACCCCAACAGCCGCTTCGGCATCGGCGTCCTCAGCTACTTCATGCTGGCCGACGACATCCGGGTGACCACGTGCCGGATGGGCCCCGACGGCGGTTTCGGGCCGGTGTACGAGGTGTCGGTGTGCGGGCCCGGGCATCTGTTCCGGATCGTGCAGGTCGCGGAACGGGGGCGGGAGCCGGGGACGACCGTACGGCTCTATCTGCGGCCGGGGACGGTCGAGGAGGGGTGGTCGTGCGTGGACGTGCTGGAGCGGGTGCTCGGGATCGCGGAGTTCCCGACCAGTGCGGAGCAGGGCGGGGCGGTGAGCTCATGGGAGCCGGGGAGGCTGCGGCCGCGCGAACCGATGGGGCTGCGCGAGGAGTTCTCCCTGAACGCGCACGGGCAGCTGCTGCCCTGGCCCGACGCGCCGGAGGGGGTGGACGTGGTCTGGTGCGAGGAGGGCGGTGCGCTCCTGGTGGACGGGCTCCTCGTGGAGCCGACGGTGCGCAGCACGGGGGTGTTCGGCGGTCCGGGATCCGGTCTGACCGGCGTGGTGGTGAACCTCAGCGGACCCCGGTCGCCGGGCAGTCTGTCCGTGGACCGGCGGCATGTCGTCGACAACGTGGCGCCGGAGGTCGGCGAGCTGCTGCGGCAGGCCGCGGAGGTGCTCGTCGACGCGGATCCGGAACGGGGCGTGCCGGACTTCGGGTGGGTCTGCGAGGTGGCCGCCGCGAGTCCCGTCCTCGCCGACCTCGTGACCTCGGCACTCGCCGCCGGGAGGCGCACGCTCTCGTTCAAGGGCTTGGCCTTCGGCACTCCCGAGGCCGGGTTCCTGCCGATGGACTTCTCCCTCCTGCCCGGGGTCAGGGACGGCGGCGACTTCGTCAACCTGCCCTGGGCCGGGGACGGGCAGGACGAGGTGGACCACGTCTACCTCTGGCGACTGCTCGCCCGGCGTCCCCACCCGGCCCTGGACGAGCTGACGCGGCTCTGCCCCGAGCTCGGGAAGCCGGGCCCCGTCCGGCGGGCCGTCCCCTCCGACCAGTGGCTCCTCGACTCCCCCGCGCGACGTCTGCACGGACTTCCCGGCACGGCACGACGCCTCGCGTTGCCTCCGCGTGAGCTGGCGCGGCGGATGGCAGGGCTCGGCTTCCCCGAGCCGGACCCGCGGCACTGGACGCCCGACGCGCAGCTCACCGAGGCGAACGCCCGGGCCTTCGGGGACGTGACCCACGAAGCCCGGCTCCTGCCCGGAAAGCCGGTCGCCGCGGAAGGCCTCAGGAAGGCGGCGGCCCGCATGCGGTCCGGCATCGACGCGACCGCGGCGCACCTGCGCCGCTTCGGCTTCACCGTCTCCGAGCACGTCGAGCGGCAGGCCGCTTCGCTGGACGAGCTGCTCGTGGAGGCGCCGGCGACGCACGTGGTCCGCCTCCTGGACTCCCACGCGGTCGTCCCGCCCGGCCATCTCGCCTGGGCCGCTGTCAGGTCCGAGCTCCCCGTCTCCGAGGTGTGCCGTCGGCTCACCTCCTACGGTCTGGAGGTCGATCCGGGGAAACTCCCCGAACACCCCTCACCCGAGGACCTCGTCCTGTTGAGCGCCCGCGGCGACGGCCGGCTGCCCTGGCTCGACCGGGCCGGGACGACGCCGCCGGGGCAAGCGCTGCGGGCGGCGAGGGAGCTCGGCCTGCCCCTGGAGACGGTGCTCGCGCGGCTCACCGGATTCGGTTTCACGGTGCACGGCACGTTTCCCCCGGACGCGGGACCCGAGGACGCGAACCTGCTGGAGGACCGGTTCGACCGGACCTTCGTGACCCCGCAGCAGCCTCCCGTGTACACCGTCCTCCTGGACGGCGCGGACGGCCTCCCGGAGCTGCGCCGCAACATCGCCCGGCTGCGGTCCTACGGCTTCCGGGTCGCCCTCGACGTGCCCGCGCGGCCCACGTCGCTCGACCGCGAACTCCTGCGGCCCTACGGTGCCTTCAACTGGTGGACACCGGTCGACTCCCCCGTGCCGTTCACCCACGTGCTCATGGCGGCACGCTCACTCGGCACCAGCCCCCGGGACATCGCGAAGCGGCTGCGCGCCTGCGGGGTCACGCTCTCGCACGACGACCTGCCGCCGGGGCTCTCGTTCCCCGACGCCGTCCGCCTGCTCAAGCTCGACGAGGTGGAGGAGGGCGAGGCGCCGGAGGTACACGACTTCAGCCTCCAGTACCTGCACCGCACCGCCCTCCACCGCGGCACCTCCCTCACCGACGTCGTCGACCTCATCCGGCAGCTCGGCGTCCCCCTCCCCGACCCCGCCGACACGATCCGGGCCGCCCTGGCCCGTGTCCCGCGTGCGACGGAAAGATGACGAGCTGACGAATTACCGCCCCTACCCCCGAGTAGACGGCTCGCTCTCCGTGACGGCTCGATAGCGTGTCGTCGTCGCGGCCGCCACACCCGGAGCACTGGGCTCCGCTGGGACTAGTTGGCGCGATGAGGGATTCAGAACGTGACTCAGGCGGCTATCGCCCCTGCAGAGACGCTCCAACTCCAGCCGTACACCGACCACTGCCGCGTCATCGCCGACGAGGGCGCGCACGTGGTCATCGGCGTCTCCCCGGGGAACAGCTACTTCACGGCCCAGCGACTGCGCGAACTGGCGCGCTGGGGGCTCGCACACTTCGAACTGGTCGACTTCGTCTACACGGATCTGCATGTCGCCGACATGTACGAGGCGCTCGGGTACGGCGTCGAGGAGGCGCGGCGGAAGGCCGTGAAGAACCTGCGCGGGGTGCGCGCGAAGGTGCACGCGGCGGTGGCGGACGAGGATCCGTCGGGGCTGCGGTTGCGGGCCCGGGGGATGTCGGAGTTCGCCGGGGTGCCGGCGTACCGGGCGCTGCACCGGGAGACGGTGGCGGCGGTGGCCGGGGATCCGGTGGTGCGCGGGACGTGTGACGCGCTGGCCGGGATCTTCCTGGCCGGGAAGCTGACGCCGGGGCAGGAGATCACCGAGCGGCAGCGGGAGGTGTGCCGGGAGTACATCTGCGCGGAGGTGCCGCTGTTCCTGGACACCCCCGCGATCCTCGGGGTCGCGTCCTCGCTCAACGTCTACCACCAGGCCCTGCCGCTGGCGGACCTGTTGTACGCCCGCGGGTCCGGTCTGCGGGCCTCGCGCAACCAGGGACACGGCATCCTCACGCCCGCCGCAACGAAGCCCGTCGAAGGAGACCCGCGATGACGTCCACCGCCGTCGAGGCCCTGCCCGCCTTCCCCTTCGACTGGAACGGCACCCGGCTGCCCGTGGAGGTCGAGCGGCTGCGCACGGAGCCGGTGCGCAGGGTGCGGACCATCGCGGGGGCGGAGGCCTGGCTGGTCTCCTCGTACGCGCTGTGCCGGCAGGTCCTGGAGGACCCGCGGTTCAGCCTGAAGGACACCTCCGCGCCGGGCGCGCCGCGGCAGTACGCGCTGACGATCCCGCCGCACGTGGTGAACAACATGGGCAACATCACCGGGGCGGGGCTGCGCAAGGCGGTGATGAAGGCGCTGAACCCGAAGGCCCCCGGTCTGGAGGAGTGGCTGCGGGCGCGGGCCGCTTCGCTGGTGGACGCGCTGGCCGGCGAGGGGGCTCCCGGCGAGCTGCGGGGCGGGTTCGCCGACCCGTACTCGGCGGGGCTGCACTGCCGGATCCTCGGCATCCCCGAGGAGGACGGGCCGAAGCTGCTGCGCAGCCTGGACGTGGCGTTCATGAACGCGCCGCGGGAGATCGAGGCGGCGGCCCTCAACTGGGACCGGGACATCGCCTACATGGTCGAGCGGCTCGACGATCCGGCGACCGGCGGGCTGATGGCGGAGCTGGCGGCGCTGCGCGAGGACCCCGAGTACGCCCACCTCACGGACGAGATGCTGGCGACGGTCGGGGTGACGCTCTTCGGCGCGGGGGTGATCTCCACGGCCGGCTTCCTGACGATGGCGCTGGTGTCGGTGCTGACCCGCCCGGATGTGCGGGCGGCGCTGGCCGGGGGCGGGGCCGCCGGGGCGATGGACGAGCTGTTGCGGGTGAACCTGTCGATCGGCGACGGGCTGCCGCGGCTCGCGCTGGAGGACGTGCGGCTGGGCGACGTGGACGTACGGGCGGGTGAGCTGGTGCTCGTGCTCGTGGAAGCGGCCAATCACGACCCCGCCCACTTCCCGGATCCGCTGGCCTTCCGGCCCGGCCGGGAGAACGCCGCGGACCATCTCTCCTTCGGCGGCGGCCGGCACTTCTGCCCGGCCACCGCGCTCGGGAAGCGGCACGCGGAGATCGCCCTGGAGACGGTGCTGGAACGGCTGCCGGGGCTGCGGCTCGCGGTGCCGGTGGAACAGCTGGTGTGGCGGACCAACTTCATGAAGCGGCTGCCCGAGCGGCTGCCCGTCGCCTGGTAGGGCGCGACCCGGGCGAACGGGAGGCGCTGCCCGGCTCCGGCACCGCAGGGGCCGGTGCCGGGCGGCGCCGAACGGGGTCAGCGGCCGTAGCGGATCAGGGCGCGGACCATGTGGCAGGTGGTGTCGGAGGGCGGGTGGATGCCGAGCTGGACGGCGGTCGTGCGTATCTTCGCGTTCGTCGCCCGCGAGGGGATGTAGACGCCCGCGTCGAGCAGGGCGATCGCGAGGCGCATGGCCTTCAGCCGGCGGTTGTGGGTGACGTACCACTCGCGGGGGCGGCCCGCGGGCAGCGGCTTCTTCTGGAGGGGCTTCCAGGGTTCGAGGGACGGTGTCCGGATCACGGCGAGAGCCATGGGCGACCTCCTGGCGAACGGTGGGCGAGGGCCCTCCCCGGGACCCTCACCTTCGCCCCCGATTTTAGTCGCCCCCACTGACAATCGTCCCTGGCCAGACCGGCTTTGAGGGGGGTGGTGGAGGGGTGCTGGACAGGTGCCGGAGGGGGTGGTGGCGGAGGGTGCCGGTGGGGCGGCCGGCGGTAGGTTGAGGGCATGGAGATCTGGATCAACCCGGCCTGTTCGAAGTGCCGGAGTGCGCTGACCCTGCTGGACGCCGAGGGTGCCGACTACACCGTGCGGCGCTATCTGGAGGACGTGCCGAGCCCGGACGAGATCCGGGACGTGCTCGGCCGGCTCGGTCTGGAGCCCTGGGACATCACGCGCACGCAGGAGGCCGCGGCGAAGGAGCTCGGGGTCAAGGAGTGGCCGCGGGACGAGACGAGCCGGGACCGCTGGGTGCGGGCGCTGGCCGAGCACCCGAAGCTGATCCAGCGGCCGATCATCACCGCGGAGGACGGGACGGCCGTCGTGGCCCGCTCCGAGGAGGCGGTGCGGGACGCGCTGTCCCGCTGACCGCCGGCCCCGTCGGCCCGCGTCAGACCGACGCCGTCTCGGCCTCCGCCAGGATCTCGGTGAGCCGCGCCCCGAACCGCACGTCGCAGGGGTGTGGTTCGCCGCTGCGCACCGCCTCCAGGAGCGCGTCCACCGCACCGCCGAAGGCGTCGAGGGCGCCGTCCCAGCGCGGCATCGTCACCCGCCCCCGCTCGCCGTAGAGCGAGAGCGCGGCCTCCGCGGCCTCGGGCGGGGCGCTGAGGGTGAGCGTCGCGGTGCTGCTCGCGCCGGAGGTGTGGCGCAGGATCAGGTGCCGGGTGTCCGCGGGGCCGGCGGCGCAGGTCACCGAGGTGACGTCGCCGAGGATCGGCAGATAGACGGAGAGGACGTGCGGGCCCACGTCCCACAGGCCGCCCTTCTCCCGCCGCCACGGCGAGGCCGCGTAGGCGCTCGCGGAGCCCGCTGCGAAGAGGGAGCCCAGCCAGTGCGCCTCGCCCAGGAACCAGCCGCCCGCCGCCGTCTGCTCCTCGATCCAGCGGGCGGTGGGCTCGGCGAACCGCAGGGTGCAGAAGACCACGGACGCGACGCCGGCCGCCGTCACGGCCCCGGCCAGCTCGCGGGCGGTCGGCACCGAGGTCGCCACCGGCTTGTCGAGGATCACATGGCAGCCGGCGGCCGCCGCCCGCGCCGCGAGCGGGGCCTGGACGTCCGGCGGCAGCGCGAGGGCGACGGCGTCGCTCGCCGCGAAGAGGGCGTCCGCGTCCTCGAACGCCCGCGTCCCGCACCGGGCGGCCAGCGCCTGGGCGGCCTCGGGCCGTCTGCCCCACACCCCGCTGAACTCCACGCCCTGGTGCGCCGCCAGGGCGGGGGCGTGGGTGCGCTCGGCCCAGGGGCCGGTGCCGAGCAGACCGATACGGAGCTTCGCGCCGGGGAACGTCGTCATGCCCACCAGTCTGCCGCGCCGCTCGGACACCCGGCTCCGGGATCCCCCCGATCCCACCCGAACCGACCCCGAGCCCGTAATCCGGTGGCCCCTCGGCCCTCCCCCGGTCTAGCTTCGTCCTGCCGGCCGCGGGACTCCGGTGCGACTTCCGGGACCTGCCTATGAAGCAACGTATTCGCTGTTCGCACCCCCATTCCCCGGCCGGCGTCCGCCACGAAGGAGCCCCAGGATGTCCGACCTCGTCGCCGCCGAGGACGTGCTCCTCTTCGTCAACGCGGCCGTCACCGCCACCGGCCGGCGCGAGTTCCGGTCCACGGCCGAGGAGCAGCGGCTCTCGCTGGACTTCCTCCACGAGTACGTGTGCGTCAACTACCGCCCGCTGTACGCCGCCGCCCTGGCGCTCGACATCAACGACCACAACGCCGCCCTGATCGTCGAGCGGCTGCTGCGCACGCCGCGGGAGGCCGGTCCCGGTGAGGGACGCCTGATCGCGGCGCGCCTCGCCGTGCTGCCGCCGCCGCGCGTGTACCGGCTCTTCGGGAGGCTGCGCGCCGCCGGGGTCAACAACCGCAGGACGCGGGCGATCGTGCGGGACTGGCTGGGCGGGCGCCCCGATCTCGCGCACGACGCCGTGAAGTACCGGCCCGGTCTGAAGGCCGCCGTCCGGCACGCGCACCTGCCGCTGACCGGCTTCGCCGAGGCGGGGGCCGAGGTCGGGGACTTCCTCTTCTCGCCGGGGCGCAGGAGCCGTTACGCGCACCCCACGCTGGAGGCCTTCCGCCGGGCGCACCACGAGCAGGGCGCGCTGTACGAGCTGCCGTTCACGGTCGCCGAGGGTTTCGCAGCGCGGCACGGTGTGGCCCGTGAGGTGTTCCTGGAGCGGATCGCGCAGCGGATGACCCGCCTGGAGCGGCTGCGGACGCGTCCCGCACGGGCGGGGCTCGACGTGATGCCGCTGACCCGGCTCGCGCTGTACGTGCTGTCCCTCCCCTTCCGGGAGAGGGCGGAGCGCCGGGCCGAGCTGACCGGGGCGCTGCGGGCGGCGGCGCGGCGCGTGGCCGGTCCGTACGCGGGGAGCTGGGGGCGGGTGGCGGCCGTGCTCGACGACAGCTTCTCGTCCTCCGGTTCGGCGGTGCAGCGGCGCCGGCCGCTGGCGGTCGCCCTCGGCTGCCACTTCCTGCTGGAGGCGCTGGCGGAGCCCGGCGCGTACACGGCGCACTGGACGTCGGGCGGGCGTGATCCGCTGCTGGTGCGGCCGTGGGGGCCGACGCCGCTGGGGGCGCGGATCGTCGACGCCCTGGAGGGTGGCCCGGAGCGGCTGGTGATCGTCTCGGACGGCTGGGACAACGCGCCGCCCGGGCTCGCGGGCGAGGTGCTGCGGGTGTGGCGCACGCGGCTCGACCCGGCGGGCCGGACGAGCGTGGTGCATGTGAACCCCGTATACGACGCGGACGCCTTCGACGTGCGCCGGCTCGCGCCGGGTGTGCCGACGGCCGGCATCCGGGACGCGGAGGACCTGCCGGCGCTCGTGGAGATCGCGCGGTTCGCCGAGGGGCGGGAGCGGCTCGCCGCGCTCCGCGCCTATCTGGACCGGCGGGTGGAGCTGTTCCTGGAGGAGGGGGCCCGGTGACGCGGATCGATCTGACGGGCCTCGACGTGCGCCCCGCCCAGGTGTGGGGCGGGGTGCGGCTCGTGCCGCTGGTGCGCGAGGAGCCGGTCGCCGGCCTCCGGCTGCACCGCCGGGTGTACGAGGCCGGCCCCGGCGCGGTCGAGGTCGGCGACGGCACGTCGTACTCCTCGTACATCCCGCACGGCTTCGTCGCCGACTGGTCGGGCACGGGCGCGGAGGCCGCCGCCTACGGGACGCGGCTCGGGGAGGAGCCGCCGGCCTCGGTGCCGGTGCGGCGGCTCGCCCGGCGCCACCGGGGGGAGCCGCGGCTGCGGTTCCTGCCGCTGCACCTGGCCCTGGAGGGGTATCTGGCGCTCCACTTCGGCGGTCCTTCGATCGCCTGGGACGAGTGGTCGCGGGAAGCGCTGCGCCGGGGTCTGTCGCCGCGCGCGGAGGCCGCGTACACCGGCCGGCAGGTGCCGGGGCTCGCGGAGGCGCTGCGGGTCTTCGAGATCCATCCGGGGCAGTGCGGGCTGATGCTGTACGTGGCCGACGCGCTGGCCGCGGCCTTCGTCGTCCCGCACCCCGAGGACTACCGGATACTGCATCCGACCCTGGTGGAGGACCTCTTCGGGGAGCTGGTGCACCAGTACGCGCACTACGGCGCGCCTGTCGCGGACTTCACCGCGTCCCTGGAGAGCGGCTCCATCCATTCGCTGGCCCAGCTGCGGGCCGCCGCCCGCGCGCAGGAGCGCGCCTGGGCCGAGGCGCACGACGGGCTGATGGCGCGGGACCTGCTGCAGACCCCGTACGCCTTCGAGCAGGTGCACCGGATGGGGAGCTTCCGGCTCTTCCGCTTCCTGCCGCCGTTCCTGCGGTCCGGGCAGGAGCAGCACATCGGGGAGCTGATCAGCGACCACCGGGGGCGGACGGCGTACCTGAAGACGTTCCGGCTGTCGGAGGGCCAGATCCGGCGCGGCCATCTGCTGCGCCGGCTCGCGGACTGCGACTGGCACCTGGAGCGGACCGCGCGGGCGCTGGGCACCTCGTACGCCGAGCTCGTGGCGCGGATCCGACGGGCCGGGTTCGGGACGCTGCTGGACGAGCACGTCGTCGCACACCGCCTGAGGGATACGGAGGAAGGCTGAGTAACACGGGGTTCACAATCGGGCAACCGACGGGAAATCCCGTGTTGCGAAGCTGCGGCGCAGACACCGCCACCGCAGCTCTCGCAGCGTCGCGAGCCGAGCGAGGCCCGGTGCACCGAGCACCCGCAGCGCACGCCAAAGGATGAGGCACGTGACCTTCAAGGCTGAGTACATCTGGATCGACGGCACCGAGCCCACCGCGAAGCTCCGCTCGAAGACGAAGATCATGCCCGGCACGGGCGCGACCCTCGAGGAGCTGCCGATCTGGGGCTTCGACGGTTCCAGCACCAACCAGGCCAAGGGCCACGCCTCGGACCGTGTCCTCAAGCCGGTGTTCTCCTGCCCGGACCCGATCCGCGGCGGCGACGACCTGCTGGTGCTGTGCGAGGTCCTCAACACGGACATGACGCCGCACGAGTCCAACACGCGTGCCGCGCTGGCCGAGGTCTACGCGAAGTACGCCGCCCAGGAGCCGATCTTCGGCATCGAGCAGGAGTACACCTTCTTCGACGGCGAGCGTCCGCTCGGCTTCCCGGTCGGCGGTTTCCCGGCCCCGCAGGGCGGCTACTACTGCGGTGTCGGCGCGGACGAGATCTTCGGCCGCGACGTCGTCGAGGCGCACCTGGAGAACTGCCTGAAGGCGGGTCTCGGCATCTCCGGCATCAACGCCGAGGTCATGCCCGGCCAGTGGGAGTTCCAGGTCGGCCCGCTGGCGCCGCTGGAGGTCGCCGACCAGCTGTGGGTGGCCCGCTGGCTGCTCTACCGCACCGCCGAGGACTTCAACGTCTCCGCGACGCTGGACCCGAAGCCGGTGAAGGGCGACTGGAACGGCGCCGGTGCGCACACCAACTTCTCCACGAAGGCGATGCGCGAGGGCTACGACGCGATCATCACCGCGTGCGAGGCGCTGGGCGAGGGCTCGAAGCCGCTCGACCACGTCAAGAACTACGGCGCCGGCATCGACGACCGGCTGACCGGTCTGCACGAGACCGCCCCGTGGGACAAGTACTCCTACGGCGTCTCCGACCGCGGCGCCTCGGTCCGCATCCCGTGGCAGGTCGAGCAGGACCGCAAGGGCTACATCGAGGACCGCCGTCCGAACGCGAACGTGGACCCGTACACGGTGACCCGCCTCCTGGTGGACACCTGCTGCGAGGCCCTGGAGAAGGCCGGCCAGGTCTGATCCGCCCGCACCCGCGAGAAGGGGCGCCCGCCGTTTCGTACGGCGGGCGCCCCTTCGGCGTCCGGGCGGAAGCCGCCATGTGGGAAGGCCGACACGGGTTTTGGCCGACCTACGTCTGCCCACCGGACTTCCCTCCTGGTTTAATAGGGATATGGCCAGCATCGAGAACGACACCGCGAAGGGTCGCCACGACCTCGAGCCGTTCTGGCCTTCCCGTCAGCACCATGACTTCGACCGGTGCTGTCGACGCGTGAGGAACGCGTCGGCCCTCTA
This sequence comes from Streptomyces sp. NPDC020422, assembly GCF_044386705.1. NCBI lineage: Bacteria > Bacillati > Actinomycetota > Actinomycetes > Kitasatosporales > Streptomycetaceae > Streptomyces > Streptomyces sp. NPDC020422. Next base: position 448,772 of record NZ_JBIRVJ010000008.1, read on the forward strand.
AAGCCCCGACCGGTAGGTCCGGTCCTCCGGCCTTCGGCCGACGCGCATGACGTACGACGCCTGTCCGTCCGCAACTCGCGCGAAAGAGCTGAGCTTCCATGGCCCATGTCCAGGCTGCCGCCACCCTCACCCCCCTCCGTCCCCTCTCCGATCGCGGCGACCGCACCGAGCGTGCCGACCGCGCCGACCGGCACCGACTGCGAGCCGTCGCCCCCGACGAGGTCGCCGGTCTCGCCCAGGTCGCGGACTTCCTCCCGCCGGGCGCCACGCTGCTGCCCGCGCCGCAGCACGCCCTGCCGACCCTGCCCGGGCGGCCGCCGATGGTCGGCTACCTCGTGCTGCTGCCCGCCGAGCCGCAGGCGCCCGCCCAGGTCGCGGCGGCGGAGCCGGCCGTCGAGCAGGGCCCCGTCACCATCGACAGCGTCCAGCGGGTCGCCGTCGTGGACGGGCGGGCGCTCGACCTGACGTATCTGGAGTTCGAGCTGCTCGCCCATCTCGTGGCCCACCCGCACCGGGTGCACACCCGCGACCAGCTGGTCACCACGGTGTGGGGGTACGGGCACGTCGGCGACGGCCGGACGGTCGACGTCCACGTGGCCCGGCTGCGCCGCAAGCTGGGCGCCGAGCACCGCCACACGATCCAGACCGTGCGGCGGGTCGGCTACAAGTACACGCCCTGATCAGACCGTTCCGGCGGGGTCCGGGCCGCGCCGGGCCCGGACCTTCGCCACGAACCCGGCCGCCACGTCCACGGCGAGGAACAGCAGCAGGCTGAGCCCGAGCAGCGGCACGAACCACCCCACCAGGGCCGTCGCCGCGAGCAGCGGCAGCAGCATCGTCGGGGGCACCCTGCGCCAGGCGCCGCGGGCGACCGGGCGGCCCGGGCGGCGCAGCCACCACATCCGGTAGCCCCACAGGACCATCAGGACCAGCGCGAGGCCGAGGGCGGCGAGCGCCAGCTGGTTGAACAGGCCGAGGAAGAGGCCCATGTGGGCGTCGATGCCGACCCGGGTGAGCTGGGCGAGCAGCGGGTAGTCGGCGAAGCGGAGCTCGTCGAGGACCGTGCCGTCGGCGGGGTTCACGGCGACGGAGTCCAGCTGGACCGGGAACTGCTTGTCGGTCTCCTTCACCACGTAGCCGGAGCCCTCGGCGGGCAGGACGACGGAGATCGAGGGACTGTCGATGCCGGCCGCGCGGGCCGCTTCGACCGCCTTGTCGATGCCGATGTCCGCGCCCTTGGCGGCGGGCATCGGCATCCCCATGTGGTGGCCCGCGTGCTCACCGGACCCGGCCGGGCCGCCGGCCGTGCCGCCCGCGACGTCCGCCGACAGCGTCGGGGTGGCGCCGCCGAGCCGGTCCTGGACGGAGCCGATGTTCTCGCCCGCGTAGCGCGACCAGGTCAGCCCGGTGGCGGAGAGCGCCACGAGCCCGGCCACCGTCCACAGGCCGACCGTGCCGTGCCAGGAGAGCGTGCGGCGGCGGGACTTCGGGCCGCGTTCGGGCAGGAAGAGGGCGCGCCGGTTCCTGCGGCGGCGGCCGATCCACAGCAGCAGGCCGCCGAGCGCGACCACCCACAGCCAGCTGGCGGCCAGCTCGCTGTAGTTGCGGCCGAGCTCACCGAGGTGCAGGTCGACGTGGAGCCCGGAGATCCAGGTGCGCAGCGGGAGCGCGCCGGAGCTGCCGTAGCTGGGCAGCTGTCCGCGTATCTCACCGGTGTACGGGTCGACGAAGACGCCCATGGAGGTGCCTTCGGGTGCCTCGGGGTCGGCCATCAGGACCCGGGTGGTGGCGCCGGGTTCGGCGCCGGGCCAGACGGCGGTGACGGTGCCGTCGGGATCGGCCGCGCGGGCCAGCTCGACCTGCCGGGACAGCGGCAGGGGCGTGGCGTCGGCGGGGACGGGGACTTCGAGCTCGTGCGCGTAGACGAGCTTCTCGGCGGGGACGGCGAGCGCGTACAGCAGTCCGCTGACGGCCGCGACGAGCAGGAACGGGGCGACGAGGACGCCCGCGTAGAAGTGCAGGCGCAGGACGAGCGGGCGCAGGGCCGCCCAGCCGCGCGGCCGGGCGGCGGGGGTATCGGTGGCGCGGGCCTCGGGGGTGTCCGGGCGCGCGAGGTCGTCGATGGTCATGACGGTCCTAGGAAGCGTGTCTCGACAGGGGGGAAGCGGCCCCCGGGCCGATCACGTCAGTAGCGTGCTCCGAGGGCCGTGGCGCGGGTGAGGGCCGGGCGGGGCGGCCCGCGCCGGGAGACCGCGTGCGCGAGGACGACGCCGCGCAGGGCGCGGGGGTGCGGGGCGGTGCGCACGGGCCGGAGGGCCGGCGGCACGGGGGCGAGGGCGCGGACGACGGCGAGCGCGACGCGCAGCGGCGTGAACGCGGTCGCGGCGACGGTACGGGCCAGGGCGAACAGCGCGGCCTCACCGCGGGCGAGCCAGAGCCCGCAGGCCAGGGCGGCGAGCAGGTGCGCGGCGAACATGCCGGCCCCGGAGCCCACCAGGCCGTCCAGCGTGCTTCCCACGGCGGTGCCGTGCTCCATGGCCATGCCGTGCGCGGCGGAGCCCATGCCTTCCATGGCGCCCGTCGAGCCCATCGAGCCCATGGAACCCGTGGAACCCATGGATGCCATCGACTCCACCGACTCCATGGGGTCGCCCGTCGAGCCCATGGAGCCCGGCCAGCCCATGGAGCCCCTCGCCCCGGGCTCCCGCGCGTGCTCTCCCGCCCCGAAGATCAGGTGCAGCGCTCCCTGTACGGCCGCCAGGCCGGTCGCGATGGCGAGAGGGCCGCGGCGGTGGCCGGCGGCGGCCCAGGCGAGGGCGGCCGTCACGGCGAAGGCCGTGAGGAGCGAGCGCAGCGGAATGGTGTGGCCGGACATGCCGGCCATGCCGGACATGGACGAATGCCCCACCGCCGCCAAAGTGACGCACACGGCCGCGAAGAGTGCGGCACGGAGTGCGCGCAGCGGCGACCTGGTGTGCGTCATGGTCCTGTAATCGTTTCATCCCGGCGCCCGGCACGACAGACCGCCCCCGGCGCCCATCGGCTACGGTGAGCGGGAAACTGTGTTTCGTCACGGTTGTTCCGGTTTCGGAGGAGTCGACGCATGCCCGCCATCCCCGCCGCCACCGTCGCCAACCTCCGCGACCTCGGCACCCTCCCGCTCGGCGAGGGCCGCAGCGTCCGCGAGGGTCTGGTCTTCCGCTCCGGGCAGCTCGACCGGCTCGATCCGGCCGACCCGGTGGTGAGCGTGCTCGGCATCCGCACCGTCGTCGACTTCCGCACCGCGGCGGAGCGGGCCGAGCGGCCCGACCGCGTGCCGCCGGGCGGGCGGCTGCTCGTCGCGGACGTGCTCGCCGACTTCCTCGCGACCAGCGGGCTGCCGCCCGCCGCGAGGCTGAAGACCCTGCTGTCCGATCCGGCGCTCGCCGAGGAGCACCTGGGCGGGGGAAGGGCGCGGGCGGCGTTCCGGCGGACCTACCGGGCCTTCGTGAACACCGAGTCGGCGCGCGCCTCCTACCGGGCCTTCCTCACCGAACTGGGCGATCCCTACGCCGGCCCGCTGCTCTTCCACTGCACGGCGGGCAAGGACCGTACGGGCTGGGCCACGACCATCGTCCTGTCGCTGCTCGGCGCGGACGAGAAGACGGTCATGGAGGAGTACCTGGCGGTCAATCCGGGGGTGCGGCAGGCCTTCGCCCCGCTCATCGAGGGCTTCACCGCCCAGGGCGGCGACCCGGAGCTGGCGCTCGCGATGGTCGGGGTCGTGCCGGACTACCTGGAGGCGGCGCTCGACGAGGTGGAGGTGCGGCACGGGTCGATGGAGAAGTACGTACGGGAGGGGCTCGGGGTCCCGGACGAGGTGACGGAGCTGATCCGGGAGCGGCTGACGGTGTACGCGGCCTGAGCGGGGCGACGCGGGACCGGGTCCGGTGACGCGGGGGCGCACGGCCGGTCCGGGGCGGCTTCGGGGCCGTCCGGGTGACGCGGCCGGGGTGACCATCGCAAGATTCGCTCGTTCTGCTGAACGTGAGCACCCAGGAACTCGCCCCCTCCGCAGACCCCTCCCCCGAACCCGGTTCCGGCCCCGTCGACGTGGAGCAGGCCGAGGCCGCGCTCGTCGAGCACTATCCGCGGCTCGTCCGGATCGCCTACCTCGTGCTGCCGCCCTCGCTCGGCCGCAACCGCCGGGTGCTGACGGCGCACGCGCTGGTGCAGCGTTCGCTGCCCCGGCGCAGGACCTCGGGCGCGGCCCTGCCCGGGGCCCGGCGGGCGGAGGACGCGGTCGATCCCGGCTATGCGTACGTGCGGGGCGAGGTGCTGCGGCAGGCGCTGGCGGCGGGGCTGCCGCTGCGCCGCCGGGCGCTGCCGCAGCGGGCGCAGTTCCCGCCGCTGCTGCCGCAGGTGTGGGGGCTGCGACTGTTCCCGCGCGCGGGCGGGGCCGACGAACTGGCCCTGGACCAGCGGCTCTCGGCGCTCTCCGGGCCGGGCCGGGCGGCGTACGTGCTGCGCGGTCTGGAGCGGCAGGGCGACCCGGAGGTGCTCCGGGTCCTGGCCGCGGCCGGGGCCGAGGACGCGGAGGCGGCGCTCGCGGAGGCCGACGGCGTCGAGGCGCCGGGAGGATTCGGCGGGGCCGCGCTCCTCGAATCGCCCGAGTTCGACCCGTGCTCGCTGCAGGCACGGCCGCCGGACCTGATGCGGCGGCGCCAGCACGGCCGGGCGGCGCTCGCTGCGGCCGCGGCGGTGGCGGTGTGCGGGGCGCTGCTGGGGCTGCCGGGGGACGGCTGGGGCAGAAACGGTGCTGCGGCCCCCTCGTACGCCCGCAACCCGGCCGCGGAGGCGGCCCTGGACCCGGGCGGCGTGAAGCGGGTAGAGGCGGCCGCCTGGCGGGTGTCCTCGCGTACGGACCTGTCGGTGTGGCCGGCCCGGGGCGGGCTCACCGGCGATGCGGCGCTGCTGCGGCGGGCGCTCGCGGTGTGGGCGCGGCCGGGCCCGACCGTGCACACCTCGGCAACGCCCGGGACTCCGCCGGGGCCGCCGATGGGCTCGCCGCAGCTGCTGTACGCCGGGGAGGTGGACGCGGTGCGCGTGGTGCTGTTCTACGACGGGCTGCGGGTGGTGCGGTACGCGGAGCCGGTCGGCGACACGAGCGGTGCGGCGCTCGACTTCGCCCGTACGGACGGGGCGGACGCGGTCGGTTCGGCGGCGCTCGTGGTCTCCCGAGCGGCGGGCAACGTGCGCTATCTGACGGCCCCCTGGGTGAAGGAGACGGCGGTCCGCGACCTCCTGGCGCCCGCCAAGGAGGCGCGGCCGCTGCCCCGGGACGCGTCCGGGGTGACCGAGCCGATGCCGACCCCGGCGACGGCCAGGAGCTGCGAGCGCTGGAACTCCCTCCAGGTGCGGGACGAGACGGGCGTGCGGCTCCTGGGCGACCTGGGCGAGCTGGCCCCGGCCCGGCTGACCTCGGGCCCGCCGTCGGCGCCCGCGGACGTGACGACTCACGCGGCGCGGGAGGCGTGGGCGCGGACCGCGTGCCAGCTCTCGGCGGTGCGGTCGCACGGGGTACGGGCGGTGAACTCCTGGTCGTACACCGGTCAGGAGCTGCCCGAGGGCGCCGGGCGGGCGGAGTGGCTGTGCGTCAGGGCGGAGACCTGGCGGGGCACCGGCAGCCGGACCCTGGCCCTCTTCCGGGCGCCGGGCGCGACCGGCACCGCGGCCCTGGCGGCCCGCTCCGAGGGGTCCCCCGCGTGCGGGGCGCGCGAGCCGCGGGTGCTGGCGGGCGTGGTGTGGCAGGCGCGGAGCGGCCAGTGGTACGTGCTGGCGGCGGGGACCGGCGACTTCGCGTCGCTGGCGCTGTCGGGTGGCGTGACGGGGCACGGCAAGGGACATCTGCTCGCGGTGCGGACCACGGCGGGGAGCAGGGCGGACCTGACCGGGACGCTGGCGGACGGGACCCGGGTGAGCGCCCTGCGGTGACGGGCCGCCGCCGGGCCGAGCGGCCGGCGGGAGCGGGGCGAGCGGTCGGCGGGAGTGGGGCGAGCGGTCGGCGGGAGTGGGCGAAAAGGTGGTGTGCGGACTCTGGCCCTCTCGCCTACCCCTCAGTACATTGACGCCATGTCTAATACGCAGCCCGCACCGGTGGCGTCCGAACACATCGAGCTCAAGGCCCGCAAGGTCTCCTTCGACTGGGAGGAGACCCCGCTCCACTGGGTGCCCGGCGACCCGTTCACCACCCACACCATCAACGTGCTGCACCTGCTGCTCCCGGCCGGCGAGCGCTGGTTCGTGCACGTGTACAAGCAGGTGCTGCCGTACATCACCGACGACCGGCTGCGCGAGGACGTCATCGGCTTCATCGGGCAGGAGGCCGTCCACTCCCAGGCCCACGACGACGTGCTGCCCCACCTGAAGAAGCTGGGGCTCGACCCCACTCCGTACACCGCCCAGGTCGACTGGTTCTTCGAGAAGCTGCTCGGGGACCGCACCCTGCCGCCCGGCCGCCCGCGGCGCTGGTGGCTGATGGAGCGGGTCGCGCTGATCGCCGCGATCGAGCACTACACCGCCTTCCTCGGCAACTGGGTGCTCAACGCGGAGGAGCTCGACCGGGTCGGCGCCGACCCCGTCATGCTGGACCTGCTGCGCTGGCACGGCGCCGAGGAGGTCGAGCACCGCTCGGTCGCCTTCGAGCTCTTCCTGCACCTCGACGGGGGCTACCGCCGCCGCGCCCGCACCTGGGCCGCCGCCTTCTCCGCGCTCGTCTTCCTCTGGCAGCGCGGGGTGCGCTTCTTCATGGAGAACGACCCCACCGTGCTCGACGCCAAGCCGAGCGTGGGCCAGTTCGTCCGCAAGGGCCGCGAGGGCGTGCTGCCCTCGACGCCGGACATGCTGCGCTCCATCCCCCGCTACCTGAGCCGGAGTTACCACCCCACCCAGGAGGGGTGCACGGCCCAGGCCGCCGCCTACCTCGCCAGTTCCCCGGGCGCCAACGGAGGCCGTCACTGATGCCCCGACTTCGTACCGTCGTCCTGCTCGCCGGCGCCGCGCTCCTCGCCAAGCGGGCCCTGCGCCGCCGCATCGACGCCTCCCCGCTCTGGCCCATGCCCGCGCTCGACGAGCCGATATCCGGCCGCGGCCGCGGATCGACCGTCGCCCGGCGCGTCCTCGTCGCCCAGCGCAGCGAACCCGCCGCGGGCGTGGTCCAACTGCGCCTGGAGGGCGCCGGGCTGCCCGCCTGGCAGCCCGGCGCGCACATCGACGTCGTGCTGCCCTCCGGCGCCGTACGGCAGTACTCGCTCTGCGGCGACCCCGCCGACCGGGACGCGTACACCATCGCGACCCGGCTCATCGAGGAGGAGCGGGGCGGCCGGGGCGGCTCGCGCGAGGTGCACGAACAGCTGCACGTGGGCACCGAGATCGAGATCCGCGGGCCTCGCAACCGCTTCCCGCTCACCCCCGCCCCCTCGTACGTCTTCGTCGCCGGCGGCATCGGGATCACCCCGATCCTGCCGATGGTGCGCGCCGCCGAGGCGGCCGGAGCGGACTGGCGGCTGCTGTACTGCGGGCGCCACCGCGCGACCATGCCGTACGTGCACGAGGTGGAGAAGCTGGGGCGCGGCCGGACGACCGTGGTCACCGAGCACGAGACCGGCGGCAGGCCCGACCTCTCCTTCCTCGGCGAACTCCCCGCCGAGACCGCCGTCTACTGCTGCGGCCCCGAGGGACTCATGGACGCGGTGGGAGCCGCGCTGCCCGAGGGCCGGGTCCCGGCCCTGGAACGCTTCTCGGCCGCGCCGACCGAGGGCGGCGAGCCCTTCGAGGTCGAACTGCGCCGCTCCGGGCGCACGTTGACGGTGGCGGCCGACCAGTCCGTGCTGGCCGCGGTCCGCGAGGCGGTGCCGGGGGTCCTCTACTCCTGCCGGCAGGGCTTCTGCGGCACGTGCCGGCAGCGGGTCCTGGCGGGCGAGGTGGACCACCGGGACGAGCTGCTGACGGACGAGGAGCGGGCGGACTCGATGCTGATCTGCGTCTCGCGGTGCGCGGGGGAGAAGCTGGTCCTGGACCTGTGAGCGGCCTCGGCTCAGGGCAGGACGAGCCAGTCGAGGCTGAACGCCGCCGCCAGGCCGCCCACCAGGAGCCAGGTGGCGAGGCGGGTGCGCCCGTTGCGGGAGAGTTCGATGACGACCCCGCACAGGATCATGGCGAGTCCGTACACGCCGACGACCAGGACGGACGTGTGGTTCGCCAGCCGGACCGCCAGCACCGCGGCCGTCACCACGAGCAGGACCGATCCGGCGACGACGCGGAGCAGGCGTGCCTGCTTCGGGGAGAGGCCCGTCGGATCGGCCGCGGTGTCCGGGGTGTCCTGCTCAGAAGCGCTCATATGCCGGGAGCGTAACGGACTCCCGTTAGGCTGTTCGCATGACGACCGGGGTACGCCGCAGGATGGGCGTCGAGCAGCGCAAGCAGCAACTGATCGGGGTGGCCCTCGAACTGTTCAGCCACCGCTCCCCCGACGACGTCTCCATCGACGAGATCGCGGCGGCCGCGGGCATCTCGCGGCCGCTGGTCTACCACTACTTCCCCGGCAAGCAGTCGCTGTACGAGGCGGCGCTGCGCCGGGCCGCCGACGACCTCGCCGAGCGGTTCGTCGAGCCGCCGAACGGGCCGCTGGGGGCGCGGCTGCTGCGGGTGATGGGGCGGTTCTTCGACTTCGTCGACGACCACGGGCCGGGATTCGCCGCGCTCATGCGGGGCGGGCCCGCGGTCGGCTCCTCGACGACGAACGCGATGATCGACGAGGTGCGGCAGGCCGCCTACGAGCAGATCCTGGCCCACCTGGAGGTGGACAGGCCCTCGGCCCGCCTCGAACTCGTCGTCCGCTCCTGGGTGTCGCTCGCCGAGTCCACGGCGCTGCTGTGGCTGGACGGGCGCCGGGTGCCGCGGGCGGAGCTGGAACTCCAGCTCGTGCACGACTTCGCTGCGCTCGCGGCGGTGAGTGCGGCGTACGACGAGGAGATGGCCGGGGTGCTGGTCCGCATCCTCGCCGACGAGCCGGCGGACGGGCCGTTCGGCGACCTGGTGGGACGGTTGGTCGCACTGCGAGCCATGCCGTAGGCATGCACGCCGCCTCAACGGCGCCCGGTGCGGTCCGCCTCCGCCCCGTCCGCCCCCCGTGTGGGCCCGCGCCCCACGTGTCGCCTCCGCCTTGCCCACCCCCGTGTGGGCAATCGTCCCGCAGGGCGGGACGGGTGGGCACACGGGACGGCGCCCCTAGCGGCGCCTCCGCTCCCCGTGCCTTGACCCGCACCACGACCGCGCCGCACTAGGGGTGCGGGTTCAGGGCGCGGGAGCCTAGGCCCGGCAAGGGGCGCCGTCCGTTGTGCCCACCCGTTCCGCCCCAGCGGAACGAATGCCCACAACGGGGTGGGCGCCGTCCAGCGGAACTTATGCCCGCAACGGGGTTGGGCACAGGGGAAGGCCCCCCGTTGTTCGTGGGGGGCCTTCGGGGGGTCAGTGGGTGGTGAAGACCGCTGTTGTTCGGGGTGGGATGGTGAAGGTGGCGGTCGTGGGGTCGTAGGCGGACGTCTTCGTCGTCGGGTCCGCGCCGGCGGACTGGATCGGGTGGAGCCGGTACCGCTTGCCCGACAGGGTCGGGACGCGCTGCGACTGGCGCTCCGGGGTCGCGTTGAAGACGACCACCAGGTCGCCCAGGCGCATCGTGATCACGCCGGGCGTCTCGTCCGGGCCCGAGAGCGGGAAGGACAGGGACTCCTGCACCCGGGCCGCCGAGGCCAGGGAGAAGGCCGGCTCCGTGGTGCGGATGCGCAGCAGGTCCCGGTAGGCGGCCGAGGCCGATTCGATCTCGGAGCAGCCCGGGGTCAGCGCCGGGTTCACCAGGAGCGGCTTCGCGTACGCCCACTTGGACCGGTTGTCCGGCGCCGGCGGCAGACCGCGTCCGAAGCCGTTGCCCTCCCGGCAGTCCCAGTGGATCGCGTTGAACCAGTCGCCGCTGTCGTAGGAGTTGCGGTCGAGGGACTTGGAGCGGAGCAGGTCGGAGCCGGCCTGGGAGAGCGCCGGCCCCTGCGAGAGGGTGGCGGTCGCCATCGCGAGGACCTGCATGCGGGCCCGGTCGGCCGCGGACGTGCCGGCCGGCAGCTTGAAGGCGAGGGCGTCGTACAGGGACTCGTTGTCGTGGGCGTCGGCGTAGGCGAGGGCGTCGCCGGGCGCGGCGGCGTAGCCCGCCGGGGCGCCGTTGTAGTCGACCTCGGAGCCCTTCACCGTACGGCCGCTGGTGTCGGTGAAGGAGTACGAGGCGAGGTTGCCCGTCAGACCGACCTTGATCAGGTCCTGGTAGTGGAGGAGGCGGGCCTTCTGTTCCGCCGGGGTGCCGTTCGCGTGCGAGGTGTTCGGGTCCGTGTACAGGCCGCTCGCGAAGCCCTGCACCCCCGGGTCCTCGTCGAAGGGACCGCCGCCCCGGACCGCGTCGCGCGACCGGTCGGAGAAGGTCGCCACGCCCGTGCCGGCCATGTTCTTCTGCGTGGCCTGGACGAAGCGCGCGTCGTCGGCGATCTCGCCGAAGTTCCAGCCCTCGCCGTAGAGGATGACCGACTTCCCGTCGACGCCGTCCTTCGCGAGGGTCAGCGCGTCCAGTGCCGCCCGCACCGCGAGGATGTTCTCCTTCGGGTGGTGGCCCATGAGGTCGAAGCGGAAGCCGTCGACCTTGTACTCCTTGGCCCAGGTGACGACCGAGTCGACGACCAGCTTGCCCATCATCGCGTTCTCGGGCGCGGTGTTGGCGCAGCAGGTGGAGGTGGCGACGGAGCCGTCGGCCTGCAGGCGCTGGTAGTAGCCGGGGACGATCCGGTCGAGGACCGACTTGTCGGACTGGCCCGCGGCGACGGTGTGGTTGTAGACGACGTCCATGACCGTGCGCAGTCCGGAGCCGTTGAGGGCCTGCACCATCCGCCGGAACTCCACCGTGCGGCGGGTGCCTTCCGGGTCGGTGGCGTAGGAGCCCTCCGGCACCGTGTAGTGCAGCGGGTCGTAGCCCCAGTTGTAGGCGTCCTTGGCGGCCGCGGCGGCCACGCAGGCCTGCTGCTCCTCGGAGTCGGGGGCGTAGACCTTCAGCTCGCAGGCGGGCTCGGTCCGGTCGGACTTCTTCTCGGGGATGGTGCCGATGTCGAAGGCCGGGAGGAGGTGGACGTAGGAGGTGCCGGACGCGGCAAGGGACTTCAGGTGCCGTGCGCCCTTGCTCGCGCCGTCGCCGAAGGCCAGGTAGGTGCCGCGGTGCTCCGCCGGCACCGTCGGGTCGGCGACGGAGTAGTCGCGGATGTGGACTTCCTGGATCTGGGCGTCGCGCAGCGGCACGGCGGCCGGCTTCCTCAGGTGCGTCCATCCCTCGGGCGCGAGTGCCGGGGCGGCCAGGTCGACGACGAGGCTGCGGGCGGAGTCGGTGGTGAGGGCGGTCGAGTAGGGGTCGGTGACCTTGTTGACGACGAGCCGCTGGACGCTCGGCGCCCAGACCCGTACGACATAGCGGTACGGCTTGCCGGTCCACGTCCTCGGGCCGGTGACCGACCAGACCCCGCTCTTGTCGTCGCGGCGCATGGGGACGGTCTTCCCGTCGATCTCCACGCCCACGGTCCGGGCCGTCGGGGCCCAGACGGACAGGGTGGGGCGGCCGGAGCGGAAGACCGGGCCCAGGGCGGCCTTCTTCGCCGCGGGTGCGTACAGGTCGTCCAGGACTCCGGCCGTCTGGACGCCGGTCGCGGCGAGCAGGGCGCCGTTGGCGGCGCGCTGGGTGGCGATCAGCTGGCCGCGCAGGGAGGCGCGGACGCGGTCGGTGTCGCGCGGGTCGATCGTGAAGGCCGGGTAGTCCCTGAGGTGCGGGAACCTCGCCTTCTGGGCGTCGGTGAGGGTGGCCGGGGACATGCGGAGCCAGTGGCCCTCGTCGCTGAGGGCGCCGTCGGTGACGGTGATGCCGCCCTCGGGCGCGTACACCAGCTGCTGGCTGGTGGCGTCGGTGGCCTTGACCTTCCAGACGACGGTGTTCCGGTCGATCCACTGGGCCTCGGCCTTGGCGAGGTCCAGGTTCGGGGCGCCGCCGACGGTCGGCAGCAGGTACTTCGGCTGTCCGGCGAGCAGCCACACCTCGTGCCCGTAGGTGGCGAGGTCGAGCGACTGGTCGGTGGGCAGGTCCTTCTGGTCGCCCTTGTGGACGATGTACGACAGGGAGCCGGCGCCCGCGGAGAGCGGGACCTCGTAGACCGCGCCGTACGCGTCGAAGCGGACGGGCATCAGCGGCTTCGACCAGTCGGTGGGCTGGGCGGCGCCGGTCCAGGTGTGCAGGCCCCAGCCGTCGTAGTCGCCGTCGGCCCGCTGGTAGTGGATGACGGCCTTCGAGGTGTCCGGGGGGACGGGGGACGGGTTCGTGTCGGACTGGGCGTCGGAGCCCTGCGTGATCCAGACCTCGCCGGTGCGGGCGAGGCTGATGCTTCGCTGCGGCCCGTCGGCCGTGCCGTCCTTCTCGACGGTGTACGGGAGGCCGGCGGCGCCCTCGGGGACGCGCACCCAGGCGAAGGCGCCGTAGGCGTCGCGGCCGGTGAAGGCGGCTTCCTGGCCGGCGGCCTTCAGCCGCCAGCCGGCGTAGTCCCCGTCCTCGCGCCGGTAGTGCACGACGGCGTGGGTGCGCTCGACGGCGACGGGCTTCTCGGGCGCCGGGGCCTGGCCCGCCGTGGAGGCGGCGAGGGCGCTCGCGGTGCGGCCCGCGGAGTCGACGGCGACGGCCTTGTAGCGCAGGGCGGTGCCGGCGGGGGCGGTGACGTGCTGGGTGATCTTGTAGGGGGCGTGGTCGGCGGTGCCGAGGGTCTGCCAGCGCCCGTTGCCGACCTGGGCGGCGAAGACGACCCGGTCGAGGCCGCCGCCGGTGACGTCGGCGCTGAGCTCGACGGTGCCGGTGGCGCCCGCGGCGGGGGCCCTGAGCGTCAGGGCGGGCTTCGCGGCCGGCGCGGGGAGCGGGGCGTCCGCCTTGAGGACCAGCGAGGACAGGGCCGGGACGGTGACGGTGACCTTGCCGTTCTCGGCGGTGGCCGCGCCCTGACCCCCGTACAGGACGTGGAAGGCCGCGGAGTCGGCCGGCACGGTCACGGTCCGGGGCGTGGTCGCGCTGTTGGTGGCGACGAGGTACTCGGTGCGCTGCCGGGCGTCCGTGCGGGAGAAGGCGTAGACGGGGCCCTCGGCGTAGCGCTCCTGCTGGACGCCGTCGCGCAGGGCGGGGTGCTCGCGGGTGAGCTTCGACAGGGCGGCGATCGCGCGGTAGATCGGGTGCCCGGTGTCGTACGCGTCGGAGGCGTGGGTGCGGTCGGTGCCGAGCTGGTCGTCGTCGAGGTAGTCGGCGGTCTTCGAGGCGAAGAGGGTCTGGCGGGCGTCCTTGTCGCCGCCGGCGCCGGTGAAGCCCTGCTCGTCGCCGTAGTAGACGACCGGGTTGCCGCGGCCGAGGAACATCAGCTCGTTGGCGAGGCGGGCCCGCCGGACGAGTTCGGCGTCGCTCGCGTCGGGGTGGTCCTGCTTGAGGAAGGCCCCGATGCGGCCCATGTCGTGGTTGCCGAGGAAGGTGACCTGCTCGTAGGCGTTGGCCTTGTCGGTGGTGTAGCGGTAGTCCTCGGCGAAGACCTTGGCGAGCCGGTCGGCGCCGGCGCCCTGGGAGGCGTAGGCGCGGGCGGCGTCCTGGAAGGGGAAGTCGAGGGTGGCGTCGAGCCGGCCGCGGGTGACGTACGGGGCGGTGACGGCGGGGTCGGCGGAGTAGACCTCGCCGAACATGAAGAAGTCCTCGCGGCCCTGCTTCTCGGCGTAGGCGTCGAGGGCGGTGGCCCACTGGGTCCAGAAGTCCAGGTCGACGTGTTTGACGGTGTCGATGCGGAAGCCGTCGATGGCGAAGTCGTGGACCCACTTCTGGTAGATCCGCTTCATGCCCTCGACGACCTCGGGGCGCTCGGTCCACAGGTCGTCGAGGCCGACGAAGTCGCCGTACTCGGCGGACTCGCCCACCCAGGTGGAGTCGCCGCGGTTGTGGTACATCGTGGGGTCGTTGAGCCAGGCGGGAACCTTGTCGCCCGTGCGCTCGACGGGGGTGTACGGGAACGAGTCCGCGTCGACCCCGCCCATGGCCGTGCGGTCGTCGAAGGGGCGGCCGGAGGCGTCGAGGTAGGGGTATGCGCCCTTGGGGCGGTAGCCGTACTTCTTCTCGGCGTAGTCGACGGTGTCGGCGGTGTGGTTGGTGATGACGTCGAAGAAGACCTTCATGCCCTTGGCGTGGGCCGCGGCGATGAGCGCCCGCAGGTCCTCGTTGGTGCCGAAGTGCGGGTCGACCTGGGTGAAGTCGGTGATCCAGTAGCCGTGGTAGCCGGCGGAGGCGTCCTTCCCCTCCCCCTGTACGGGCCGGTTCTTGAAGATCGGCGCCATCCAGATCGCGGTGGTGCCGAGCCCCTTGACGTAGTCGAGCCGCTCGGTCAGGCCCTTGAGGTCGCCGCCCTGGTAGAAGCCCTTGTCGGTGGGGTCGAAGCCGGTCCGCTCGCGGCTGCCGGTGAGGCCGCCGCGGTCGTTGGCCGGGTCGCCGTTCGCGAAGCGGTCCGGCATCACGAAGTAGAACTGCTCGCGGGTCAGGTCGTGACGGGCCGGGGTGGCGGCGAGCGCCCGGTCGGAGGGCGGTGCGGGCGGGCGCGGCGCGGCGGCCGCGGGCAGGACGGGCACGAGGGCCGCGCACAGGGCGGCGGCCACGACGACCGCCGTTCTCTTGCGTATCACGGGGGTGCTCCCTGGAGGTACGGGAAGAGAGGGCCGCCCCGGCGGGACGGCCCCTTCGCGGGAGGAACGTCAGTTGCGGAAGGTGTCGTTCAGGACGAGCTGGCCCGAGGCGGGCACGGTGGCGGTGCGGTTGGCACCGGACTCCCAGGTCACGTTCCCGGCGGCGTCCTTGCGGACGTACTTGTACTCGAAGGACGTGCCGGCGGGCAGGGAGACGGTCAGCTTCCAGACGGGGTACGCGGCCGGGTCGAGCTTGGGGGCGGCGGCGGGGGCCCAGTTGCCGAGCTCGGCGCGGTTGCCGGTGACGTAGATGTTCTGGCCGGTGACCGTGGTGGCGTTGACGTTGAAGGAGGTGCCGGCGGTCACCGGCTGGGAGGCGCAGCTCGTGGCGTTGACGTGCAGGGCGAGCGCGGTGTTGGCGCCGAGGGTGGCGGTGAACTGGCCGGTGGAGTTCACGGTCACGGGGTTGCCGCTCTGCACGTCGCAGTAGGTGCCGGCGGGCAGGGAGGTCTGGAAGGTGCGGCTGAGGGCCGAGGACTCGTGGTTGATCGCCACATAGGCCTTGGTGCCGCGGCCGAACGCGATGGCGTTGTTGCCGTTGTCCCACCAGTCGGTGACGGCCTGCCCGCGGGCGGTGTTGCGGAAGGCGACCATCGAGGAGATCTCGCGCCAGGCGTGCTGGCACTTCCAGCCGTCGCTGTAGCAGGCGTTGACCTGGTGGTTGTTGGGCGCGCCGGCGTCCTTGTCGGTCCACTCGTAGCCGGAGTGGACGTCCGGGGAGCCGTAGGGCCAGGCGAGCATGAAGACGGAGGCGAGGGTGTAGTTCGCGCCGTCCTTGTAGTTGAGGGTGTCGCCGCCGCGCTCGGTGTCGTGGTTGTCGACGAAGACGGCGGACTGGCCGGAGGGCATGTAGCCCCAGGCCTCGCCGAAGTTCTTCAGGTAGGCCAGCTTCTCGCCCTGGAGGACCCGCTTGAGGTCGCGGGCGTAGCGGAACTCCTGGACGTCGCCGTTGCCGAGGTACTCGCTCGGGGAGACGGCCTCGCCGGCGCCGTGGATGGCCTCCTGCTTCCAGTAGGCGGAAGGGTTCGTCAGCCGGGACTTGATGGCGGCGAGGTCGGCGGCCGGCATGTGCTTGGCGGCGTCGATGCGGAAGCCGTCGACGCCCAGCGACAGCAGGTCGTTCAGGTAGGCGGCTATCCGGCCGCGGACGTACTCCTCGCCGGTGTCCAGGTCGGCGAGGTTGACGAGCTCGCAGTTCTGGACGTTCGCCTTGTCCTGGTAGTTGGAGATGGTGGCGCGGCAGTCGTCCATGTCGGCGCCGGAGTAGACGCCGGGGTAGTTGTACTTGCTGTACGTGGATCCGCCGGTGCCGGTGTAGGTGGCGCTCGGGTCCGAGGGGCCGGCCATGTGGTTGATCACGGAGTCGGCGACGACCTTGACGCCGGCTGCGTGACAGGTGTCCACCATGCTCTTGAAGGCGGCGCGGTCGCCGAGCGGTCCGGCGATCTTGTAGCTGACGGGCTGGTAGGCGGTCCACCACTGGGCGCCCTGGACGCGCTCCTGGGGCGGGGAGACCTGCACATAGCCGTAGCCCGCGGGGCCGAGCTGGGTGGTGCAGGCCTTGGCCACGGAGGCGAAGTTCCACTCGAACATCACCGCCGTGACGTCCTTCGCGCCGGGGGCCGAGGCCTGCGCGGCGGGCGTTCCCGTGACGGCCACAGCGGCTCCTGCCACAAGGGCAAGTGCAGCGGCCACGGTCTTTCTTGCCATGTTTCCTCCTGTACGACGTCCCTGTCGCAAGAGCGGCTCTCGATGAGCCTTCGCAAGAAGTTGCCGAAAATGACAGCAACTGTTTTCAGCCGCGACGCTAGGGGCGTACAGGCGTACGGTCAACCCTTCAAACAAGCGAATGGAAGGGATTACGCAAGAAGTTGCGGCGAGGCCGCCGTGGAGCCGCGCACGACCAGCTCCGGCTGGAACACGAACTCCGTGCGCTGGACCGGGTTTCCCTCGATCTCCTCCAGGAGCGCGCCGACCGCCGCCGTCGCCATCGCCTGCACCGGCTGGCGCACGGTGGTCAGCGGCGGGTCGGTGAACGCGATCAGCGGGGAGTCGTCGAAGCCCACCACGGAGACGTCCCCGGGCACGTCGAGACCCCGGGCGCGGACCGCCCTGACCACCCCGAGGGCCATCAGGTCCGAGCCGCACACGATGCCCGTGCAGCCCTCGGCGAGCAGCAGGTCGGCGGCGGCGTGCCCGCCCTCGACGCCGAACAGGGTGGGCCGCACGAAGCGTTCGGCCTCGGCCCGCTCCATGCCCAGCTGCTCGCGCAGCTCGGCCGCGAAGCCCTCCGCCTTGCGCCGCGAGGGCACGTAGCGGGTCGGCCCGATGGCGAGCCCGATCCGCTCGTGGCCGAGCTCGATCAGGTGCCGTACGGCCATCCGGGCCGCGGCCCGGTCGTCGGGCGAGACGAAGTTGGCGTCGATGTGCTCGTTGAAGCCGTTGATGAGGACGAACGGCACGCCCCGCGCGGCGAGCCGCGTGTAGCGGGCCGGGTCGGCGCTCGCGTCCGCGTGCAGCCCGGAGAGGAAGACGATGCCCGCCACCCCGCGCTCCACCAGCTGCTCGACCAGCTCGTCTTCGGTGGCCCCGCCGGGCATCTGGGTGCAGAGCACCGGGGTGTAGCCGTGCCCGGCCAGCACCTGCTCCACGACCTGGGCGAAGGCCGGGAAGATGGGGTTGGTCAGCTCGGGCACGACCAGGCCGATCAGGCCCGCGCTGCGCCGGCGGAGCCGTACGGGGCGCTCGTAGCCCAGCACGTCGAGCGCGGCCAGCACCTTGTGCCGGGTCGCACCGGCCACCCCCGCCTTGCCGTTGAGGACCCGGCTGACGGTGGCCTCGCTGACCCCGGACTGGGCCGCGATGTCCGCGAGCCGCGGGGCGCCCCCTCCGGCGCCCCGCGGCAGGGGGATCGTCACACCGCCCACCAGACGGTGGTGTCGGCGGGCACCTCGGCCTCGTCGTCGACGATCCGGATCTCCTCGTTGGAGAGAAGGAACCGGCCAGGCAGCGGGACGGAGATGGCCCGGCCGGTGGTGTTGGCGGTGCAGACGAAGCCGTCGCGGCGGAAGGAGAGCACACCCTCGGGTGCCTCCAGCCACTCGACGCCCTCGCCCGCACCGAGTGCGGGGTGCTCGCGGCGCACGGCGAGCGCGCTGCGGTACAGCTCCAGGGTGGAGGTCGGGTCACCGGTCTGCGCCTCGACGCTCAGCCCGCCCCAGGTGGCCGGCTGCGGCAGCCAGGAGCCGCCGGCCCCGAAGCCGTACGAGGAGCCCTCCACGGTCCACGGGATCGGCACCCGGCAGCCGTCGCGGAAGCCGTCCTGGCCGGTGGCCCGGAAGAAGGACGGGTCCTGGCGGACCTCGTCGGGCAGGTCGGTGACGTCCGGCAGGCCGAGCTCCTCGCCCTGGTAGACGTAGGCGGAGCCGGGCAGCGCCAGCATCAGCAGGGTCGCCGCACGGGCCCGGCGCAGCCCGAGCTCCCGGTCGCCGGGGGTGCGCAGCTGGGTGCCGAGGCCCGCCGGGTTGGCGAAGCGGGTGGCGTGCCGGGTGACGTCGTGGTTGGACAGCACCCAGGTGGTGGGGGCGCCGACCGGGGCCATCGCGGAGAGCGAGGCGTCGATGACCCGGCGCAGCTCGGCGGCGTCCCAGTGGGTGCCCAGGTACTGGAAGTTGAAGGCCTGGTGCATCTCGTCGGGGCGCACGTAGTGGGCGGTGCGCTCGACGGTCGGGGTCCAGGCCTCGGCGACGAGGATGCGCTCGCCGTCGTACTCGGAGAGCACCGTGCGCCAGGAGCGGTAGATCTCGTGGACGCCGTCCTGGTCGAAGAAGGGCATGACGTCGTTGCCGAGCAGCTTCAGCTGGTCGTGGGCGCCGATGTCGGGCAGGCCCGCGGCCTTGACCAGGCCGTGGGCGACGTCGACGCGGAAGCCGTCGACGCCCATGTCGAGCCAGAAGCGCAGGATCGAGCGGAACTCGTCGCGGACGGCCGGGTGCTCCCAGTTGAAGTCGGGCTGCTCGGGCGCGAAGAGGTGGAGGTACCACTCGCCGGGGGTGCCGTCCGGGTTCCGCGTCCGGGTCCAGGCGGGGCCGCCGAAGATGGACTCCCAGTCGTTGGGCGGGAGTTCGCCGTCGGCGCCCTTGCCGGCGCGGAAGTGGTAGCGCTCGCGCAGCGGGGAGCCGGGGCCCTCGCGCAGGGCGCGCTGGAACCACTCGTGCCGGTCGGAGGAGTGGTTGGGGACGAGGTCGACGATGATTCGCAGGCCCAGCTCGTGGGCCTCGCGGATGAGGGCGTCGGCGTCGAGGAGGGTGCCGAACATGGGGTCGATGGCCCGGTAGTCGGCGACGTCGTACCCGGCGTCGGCCTGCGGGGAGGCGTAGAACGGCGAGAGCCAGACGGCGTCGACTCCGAGCTCCTTCAGATACGGCAGCCGGCTGCGAACGCCCTCCAGGTCGCCCATGCCGTCGCCGTTGCCGTCGGCGAAGCTGCGCGGATAGACCTGGTAGATCACCGCGTCTCTCCACCAGCCCGAGTGCGTGCCGGTGGTCGGAGCGGCGGCGGCGGGAGTGGCGAGGTGCTGGGTCATGTCTTCCTTGAGTCGTAAGGAGAGTACGGACACGGATACGGGCGCGGGTGCGGGCGCCGGGGCGCGGTTCAGCCCTTGACGGCGCCGGCGGACATGCCGGTCACCAGGTGGCGCTGGGCGAAGAGGAACACCAGGGCGGCGGGGACGGCGATGAGCACGGAGGCCGCGGACATCGGGCCCCACTGGGCGCCGTACTGGTTGACGAACTTCTGCAGTCCGCCGGCCAGGGTGAGGTTCTCGTCGCCGACCATGAAGGCGGACGCGTAGGCGACCTCGCTCCAGGCGGTGATGAAGGAGTAGAAGGCGGTGACGGCGATGCCCGGCTTGGCCAGCGGCAGGATCAGCCGCCAGAAGGTGCCGAAGGGGGTGAGGCCGTCGACGTATCCCGACTCGTCGATCTCGCGCGGGATGGTGTCGAAGAAGCCCTTCATCATCCAGGCGCAGAACGGCACGGCGATGGTCAGATAGGTGATGACCAGGCCGACGGGGCTGTTGAGCAGGCCCATCGACGACATGATGTTGTAGATCGGCACGATGAGGACGGCGACCGGGAACATCTGGGTGATGAGCAGCGTCCACATCAGTCCGCGCTTGCCGGGGAAGCGGAAGCGGCTGACGGCGTAGCCGGTGGTGGAGGAGACGAAGACGCCGAGCACCGTGGTGAGGGCGGCGACGAGCAGCGAGTTGCCGAACCAGGTGAGGAACGGGGTGTCGTTCAGCAGGTTCGTGTAGTTCTCGAGCGTCGGCTGCTTGAAGAAGTCGGTGGTGGCCGCGAACTTCGCCGGCTTGAGCGAGGTCAGCAGGACCCACAGCACCGGGAAGACGGCGATCACGGAGGCCGCGATCAGGGTGAGGTGCAGTCCGGCCGAGCTGAGCGGCGAACGGCGGCCGCGGCGCGGGGCGTTCGCGACGGGGGCGGGGGCGGTCGTGGTCACCAGACTTCTCCCTGCTTGCGGAGGACTCGCCGGTAGACCGCGGCGAAGACCATCAGGAGGATCAGGATCAGCACGCCCCACGTGGAGGACTGGGCGTAGTCGCGCGGGCTGATCTCGAAGGAGAACTTGTAGGCCTGGGTCACCAGGATCTGGGTGGCCTCGCCGGGACCGCCCCGGGTGAGCAGGAAGATCACCGGGAACATGTTGAAGGTCCAGATGGTGCTCAGCAGGATCACCGTCGTGGACACCGAGCGCAGGCCGGGCAGGGTGATGTGGCGGAAGCGCTGGAGGGCGCCCGCGCCGTCCATCTCGGCGGCCTCGTAGAGCTCGCCGGGGATGGACTGGAGGCCGCCGAGCAGGGCCACCATCATGAAGGGGACGCCGAGCCAGACGTTGACGGCGATGACCGAGAACTTCGCCCAGGTGGGGTCGTTGAGCCACGGCACGGCGTCGATGCCGCCGCCGGCCAGGATCTTGTTGAGCAGACCGTTGTCCTCGTTGTAGAGGAAGCGCCAGGCGAAGACGGAGACGAAGCCGGGCACGGCCCAGGGCAGGATCAGCAGCATCCGGTAGACGGAGCGGCCGGCGATCCGGCGGTTGAGGAGGTTGGCGAGACCGAGGCCGAGGCTGAAGGTCACGGCGACGCAGGAGACCGTCCACACCAGGGTCCAGCCCAGGGTGGAGAGGAACTGGCTGCCGGTGAGCGCGTCGACGTAGTTGTCCACGCCGACGAACTCGTAGCTCGCGGGGATGTGGTTGACGCCGATGGAACGCTCGACGTTGCGCTCGTTGGCGTCCGTGAGCGACAGCCAGATGCCGCGGACCAGCGGATAGCCGATGATCACGCCGATCACGATCACGACCGGGGCGACCATCGCCCAGGCGTACCAGTGAGTGGAGAGGGATCGCTTCACCGCTCCGTGCTTGCCAGTTCCGCGGCTCCGGCCGCGGGCGACGTTCTCGCCCGCGGCCTTCACCACCGACTGGCTGCTGGTGTCCACAGCCATCAGCCGGTCTGCCTTCCTTCCCGCTTCCTTGTTACTTCCAGTCCTTCAGGAGCTTGCGGTAGGACTCGCCCGCCGTCTTGGCTCCCTGCTCCGGGGTGGTCTGGTTGGTGAGGACCTTGGTGTACTCGGTGACCAGGGGGGCGAAGAGGCTGCCGCCCTCGGGGATCCAGGGGCGCTCGACGGCCTTGTCGACGACCGGCTTGAAGAACGTGATCATCTCGTTCATCGCGACGTCGGACTTGCCGTAGACCGAGGTGCGGGTCGGGAGCAGGCTCAGCTCCTTGGCGACCTGGGTCTGCACCTCGGGCGAGCTCATGTACTCGACGAAGGCGTAGGAGGCGTCCAGGTTCTTGGAGCCCGCGTAGACGGCGAGGTTGTGGCCGCCCTGCGGGGCGCCCTGGCCGCCGGAGCCGGCCGGGACCGGGGCGATGCCCAGGTTGGCCTTGTCGGCGAACTCCTTGCCGGCGTAGGTGTCGGTCACGGCCCACGGGCCGTTGATCATCATGGCGACCTTGCCGTCCTTGAAGGCCGTCTGCATGTTGTTCCAGCCGTCGGTGGCGTCGGTCTTCGCCGCGCCCGAGTCGACCAGGTCCTTGACGGTCTTGAAGGCCTTGACGCCGGCCGCGTTGTCGATGGTGACGGTCTTGGTCTGGGCGTTGACCATGTCGCCGCCCTCGCCGTACAGGAAGGAGAGGAACCAGTAGGCGTCGTCGCCGCGCAGGTAGAGGCCGGTCTTGCCGGTCTTCTGCTTGATCTTGGCGGAGACGGACTTCAGCTCGTCGATGGTCTTGGGGACCTCGACACCGGCCTCCTTGAAGATCTTCTTGTTGTAGAAGATGCCCATGGAGTCGATGACCTGCGGCACGGCGTAGGTCTTGCCGTTGTACTCGGTGGACGCGGCGGCCTGCTTGAGGAAGTCGTCCTTGTCCTTCAGGGCGGCGGTGCCGTCCAGCGGGGCGAGGTACCCGAGGTTCGCGAAGTCCGGGGTCCACGCGACCTCGGAACGGATCACGTCGGGGGCGCCGGCGCCGGACTGTGCGGCGTTCTTGAACTTGTTCTGGGCGTCGCCGAAGGGCACGTTCACGTACTTGATCGTGACCTTGGGGTGCTTCTTGGTGAAGTCCTCGGCGATCTTCTTGAAGACCTTGTCCTCGGAACCGACCGTCGAGGTGTCCCACCACGTCACGGTGCCGGAGAGCTCGCCCGAGCCCTTCGTGTCGCCGCCGGTGGAACCGTCGCCGCTGCCGCACGCCGCCAGGGTCACGCCCAGGGCCGCGACCAGCGCGGTGGCCGCTATGCCACGCCGCATGTGAACTCCTTCAGATGGTCCCGGATTGGACGAGGGCCTTGAAACGCTTCCTCCTGCGACCGCTCCCTCGCGGCGCCCCGGGTTGGCAGGAACGTAACAGGGATGAAAACGCGCCGAAAGACCTTGCGGGAACTTTCTGCAAGACCTGGGGATCGTTACATCCGCGTGTCCTGAAGGTTGCCGACGAGCCGCTTGACAGCTCCGGGAGCCGCTCACTCGTTGCAAGAACTTGCGAAAGCTCCCTGGCAGTCGGCCGACAACGGCCGGAATCCGTACGTGGTGGGCAATCCGACCCGTGACCGGTACAGTCCACTCCCATGACCGCGCGGCTTGCCGACATCGCAACCCAGGCGGGGGTCAGTGAAGCCACAGTCAGCCGCGTGCTCAACGGCAAGCCCGGTGTGGCCGCGGCCACCCGCGAGTCCGTGCTTGCCGCGCTGGACGTGCTGGGCTACGAGCGCCCCGTGCGCCTGCGCCAGCGCAGCGCGGGCCTCGTCGGGCTCATAACCCCCGAACTGGACAACCCGATCTTCCCCGCGCTCGCGCAGGTCATCGGGCAGGCCCTGACCCGGCAGGGATACACCCCGGTGCTCGCCACCCAGACCCCCGGCGGGTCCACGGAGGACGAGCTCACCGACATGCTGGTGGAGCGCGGGGTGTCCGGCATCATCTTCGTCTCCGGGCTGCACGCCGACACCACGGCGGACACCGGACGCTACGACCAACTGCGCGGCAAGGGCGTTCCGTACGTCCTCATCAACGGCTTCTCGCCCAAGGTGCAGGCCCCCTTCGTCTCCCCCGACGACCGGGCCGCGATGGTCCTCGCGGTGACCCACCTGGCCGCGCTGGGACACACCCGGATCGGCCTCGCGGTCGGCCCCAAGCGGTTCGTGCCGGTGCTGCGCAAGATCGAGGGCTTCCAGCGGGGCATGCGGGAGCGGTTCGGACTGGAGCCCGAGCAGTCCGAGGAGCTGATCCAGCACTCGCTGTACACCCTGGAGGGCGGACAGGCCGCGGCCGCGGCGCTGATCGCCAAGGGCTGCACGGCCATCGTCTGCGCGAGCGACATGATGGCGCTCGGCGCCATCCGGGCCGCCCGTCAGCAGGGCCTGCAGGTGCCGAAGGACGTCTCGGTGGTCGGCTTCGACGACTCCCCGCTCATAGCGTTCACCGATCCGCCGCTGACCACCATCCGCCAGCCCGTGCAGGCGATGGGGCAGGCGGCGGTCCGGGCCCTCCTCGAAGAGGTCGGCGGCACCCCCGCTCCGCACAGCGAGTTCGTCTTCATGCCCGAGCTGGTCGTTCGCGGTTCAACGGCCTCGGCGCCCCCTAAGGGACCGGGCGCCTGAGCTCCGACCCGGGTCGGAGCGGGTGCGCTCGACCTCCGACCGGAGGATGATCGGTCGGAGGAAAGGGATCTGGCAGACTCTCCTCCTATGGGTGAAACGACCGTGAAGAATTCGGAAAGCCGGACGACCCCGTCGTCACCCATCGTGACCGGCGGCAGGCTCGCGCGCCTGCGCGCGCGGACGCCGAGGCGCCCCACGATCTGGTTCGAGATCGCGCTCATCGCGATCAGCTACTGGACCTACTCCCTCATCCGCAACGCGGTGCCGGAGCAGAAGGCGCAGGCGCTCAAGAACGCGGACTGGATCTGGGAGACCGAGCACTCCCTCGGGCTCGCCTTCGAGCACACCGTCAACCACGCCGTGAACTCGGTGACCTGGCTGATCGTGTCGATGAACTACTACTACGCCACGCTGCACTTCATCGTGACCATCGGTGTGCTGGTGTGGCTCTACCGTTGGCAGCCGGGCCGTTACGCGGCGTTCCGCACGGTCCTGTTCGCCACCACCGGTGTGGCCCTGGTCGGTTACTACCTGTACCCGCTCGCTCCCCCGCGGCTGATGAACGGGCAGAACTTCGTCGACACCGTGCTGGTGCACCACACCTGGGGCTCGATGGCCTCCGGCAACCTCAAGCACATGTCGAACCAGTACGCGGCGATGCCGTCGATGCACATCGGCTGGTCGCTGTGGTGCGGAGTGACCGTCTTCCTGCTGGCCAAGGCGCCCTGGGCACGGATCCTCGGCCTGCTCTACCCGACGGCGACCCTGGTCGTCATCGTCGCCACCGCCAACCACTTCTGGATGGACGCGGTGGGCGGCATGCTCTGCCTGGCCTTCGGCTTCGGCGTCTCCTGCCTCTGGTACGGCTCCCGCCCGCACCGGCTGCCCAAGCTGGTCAAGCCGGCCGCTTCGGCCCCTCAGGGCACCGGCCACGACGGGCCGCCCCCGGCAAAGGGGGCGGACGCCGCCGAGACCGAGCGGGAGCGGCGCGTCAGCTCCGGTAGGTGATCCGGCCGCCCGCCACGGTGAGCCGGACCGGGGCCTGCCCGGTCTCGTCGGCCGGGGCGGTGACCGGGTCGACGGCGAGGGCGGTCAGGTCCGCCCGGTAGCCCGGGGCGATCCGGCCCGCGACCGTCTCCTCCCCCGCCGCGAACGCCGCGTGCGTGGTCATCCCCTCCAGGGCCATGAGCCCGGTGAGCCCGCGCCCGGCCGCGGCGGCGCCGCGCGGGGCCTGGGCGGTGGCGAGGACCTGCCGGGCGTCGAAGTGCGCGATGGGCCAGTCCGAGCCGAGCGCGAGGTGCGCCCCGGCGTCCCTGAGGTCCCGGCAGCGCCAGGCCCGGTCGGCCCGCTCCTCGCCGAGCCGCTTCGACCACTCGTCGCTGTGGTCGGCGCGGGTGTACGCGGTGTGCGGCGGCTGCATGGAGGCGACGACGCCGAGCGCGGCGAAGCGCCCGAGCTGGCCGTCGGGGACGGTCTCGATGTGCTCGATCCGGTGCCGCGGGCCGGGGGCCGCGCCCGGGACGGCGCCGAGGGACTCGACGGTGTCCAGGACGTGCCGTACGGCCGCGTCGCCGATCGCGTGGGTGGCGGTCCCGACGCCCGCGCGGTGCAGCCGCCGCACGGCGGCGGAGTACGCGGCCGGATCGGGCCAGAAGGCGTCGGTGCCCTGGCCGTGGCAGTCGGCGTGCTCCAGCCAGGCGGTGCCGCCCTCGACGGTGCCGTCCATGAAGAACTTGACGCCGCCGATCCGCCACAGCCGTCCGGCCCGCTCCTGGAGCCGGACCAGCTCGTCGAGCTCCTCGGGGGTGGCCCCGGGCATGCACCAGGGGGCGAGGCGCAGCCGCAGCGGCAGCTCGTCGTCGGCCTCGACGACGGAGAGCAGGCCGGGGACGTCGTGGCCGCCGAGGTCCATGACGTGGGCGCCGGTGAGGCCGGTGGCGGCCATGTCGCCCAGCAGCGCGACGAGCCGGTCACGGCGCTCGGCGAAGGGCTGGGTGGGCAGGACCGGGGTCATGAGGTCCATGGCGGCGTGCTCGTTCAGATGCCCGGTGGGGCGGCCGTCCGCGTCGCAGACGATCTCGGAGCGCTGGGCGAAGGCGCGCGGTCCGTCGATGCCGGCGGCCTTGAGGGCGGCCGCGCTGACCAGG
Organism: Streptomyces sp. NPDC020422; assembly: GCF_044386705.1. NCBI lineage: Bacteria > Bacillati > Actinomycetota > Actinomycetes > Kitasatosporales > Streptomycetaceae > Streptomyces > Streptomyces sp. NPDC020422. The sequence goes on from NZ_JBIRVJ010000008.1 coordinate 474,963, forward strand.
GCGGAGTGCCCGTCGTAGAGGCGCAGGAAGGCGGGGGCGCCGCCGAGGGCCTCCTCGACGAGGTCGTGGTGGACGGGGCGTCCGCCGAAGACGTTGTGGTCGAGGCCGAAGCCGAGGACCCAGCCCTCGCGGCGCTCGGCGGCCCTGAGCGCCGCCCGCAGCCCGTCGAGGTCGGTGACGGCCGACAGGTCGGTGCCGGCGGCCATCTCCAGGCCCCAGACCGGGTGGCTGTGGGCGTCGGTGAGGCCGGGGGTGAGGGTGGCGCCGCCGAGGTCGACGACCTCCGTGCCGGGGCCGCGCCAGGCGCGGGCGTCGGTGTCGTCGCCGAGGGCGTCGATCAGTCCGTCGCGGACGGCGACAGCGGTGTGGCGGGAGGGCTCGGGGGTGCGGATACGGGCGTTGACGAGGAGGAGGTCGGGTGCGGACACGAGGGCTCTCCGGATTCTGCGGGCTGTGCGGGGTCTGCGGGCGGGGCGGGCTCTGCGGCCTCTGCGGGCGGGGCGGGCTCTGCGGGCTCTGCGGGCTCTGCGGGCTCTGCGGGCTCTGCGGCGAAGTGGGCGTAGACCTCGGGGCGGGTGCGGCGCAGCCGGTGCGCCAGGAGGAGCCCGAGGACGAAGACGGCGGGGACGACAGCGAGGAGGACGGCGTCGACGGTGGCCGAGGCGCCGGTGAAGAGCTGGACCTTGGAGGCGACCAGCCAGATCGCGACGGCCAGCAGGACGGCGGCGGCGACGGGCGCGACGAGGGTGCGCAGGGCCCCTTCCCGGTGCGGGACGCGGCGGAAGTAGCGCACGACGGCGAGCGCGGCGAGCAGCATCAGCGCCATGAGGCCGAGCATGCCGGGGGTGTTCACCCAGAGCAGCAGCTGGGCGTACGGGTCGGCGCCGGCGGCCGCGAAGCCGAGGACGACCACCGCGCCGAGCACGGTCTGGACGACGCCGGCGACGTACGGCGAGCGGTGGCGGGGGTGGATCCGGCCGAGCGCGGCGGGCAGGACGCCCTCCTCGGCGAGCGCGAGGCCGTAGCGGTTGATCGCGTTGTGGAAGGCCAGCAGCGAGGCGATGATGCTGGTCACGATGAACAGGTGCATCAGGTCGGCGGCCCAAGCGCCGACGTACGTGGTGATCGCGGCGAAGAAGAGTCCGCCGGGGTCGTCGGAGGCGGCCGCGACGACCCGGTCGTCGCCGAAGGCCTGGATGACGGTCCAGACGACGAAGGCGTAGAAGATCCCGAGGAACGCGACCGCGATGTAGGTGGCGCGGGGGATCGTGCGGTCCGGGTCGCGGGCCTCTCGGCGGTAGATCACGGTGGACTCGAAGCCGGTGAAGGCCGAGAAGGCGAAGGCGAGCACGGCGGCCATGCCGGGCACGAGCACGTTGCCGGGGGCGAAGGAGGCCGGGGAGAGCCCGTCGGCGCCGCCCTCGATGAGCACGCCGCCGGCGAGGAGCGGGAGTATCCCGGTCTCCGCCACCAGGAGGACGCCGAGGACCTTGGCGCCGAAGTCGATCGAGCGGTAGCCGCCGTACCAGATGAGCAGCAGCCCGGCGAGGGCGATCGGCAGCCACGGCAGGTCGACGCCCCACAGCGCGTGGGCGGTGTCGGCGGTGGCGGAGCCGAGCAGGCCGTAGACGCCGATCTCCATGCCGTTGTAGCCGACCATGGCGACGAGGGCGGCGGCGATGCCGACGGGCGTGCCCAGGCCCCGGGCGATGTACGCGTAGAAGGCGCCGCCGCTGCGGACATGGCGGCTCATGGTGGTGAAGCCGACGGCGAAGACGGCGAGGGTGATGCCGGCCAGGAGGTAGCCGGCGGGGGCGCCGATGCCGCCGAGGACGAGGGCGACGGGGGCGACACCGGCCATCACGGTGAGCGGGGCGGCGGCCGAGACCACGAAGAAGGAGATGTCGGCGGTGCCGAGGCTGCCGGTTCTGAGACCGGGTGGCGAGGGCTTGTCGGCGGTGCTTGAGGACATGGGGCGGGGAGACCCTTCTGCGGCGGGAGCAGGAAACCTAAAGCCTTTCGGTTGGCGCAATGTAGCCTCGTCTCCGACCATTCGGGAAGACCCGCAGAGGGGGAGAACACTCATGGGCCGACCGCGCACACCCCTCCTCGACCGGGAGCGCATCACCACCACGGCGCTCGAACTCGTCGACGAGCAGGGCGACTTCAGCGTCCCGCAGATCGCCCGGCGGCTGGGGGTGCAGACGGCCTCGGTGTACCACCACGTGGAGGGCCGGGACGGGATCGTGGAGCTGCTGCGGGAGCGGGTCTGCGACGCCATCGACGGCGGCGTGCTCGACGAGCGGCCCTGGGACGCGGCCGTGGCGGGCTGGGCCCGCTCCTACCGCGCCGCCTTCGCCGCCCATCCGCGCGCGATCCCGCTCCTGACCACCTCGCCGGTGCGGGCGCCGAAGGTGCTCCGGCAGTACGAGAAGGCCGTCGTCCGGCTCCTGGACGCGGGCTTCCCGCTGGCGGACGTGATGCCGGTGATCATCGCCCTGGAGAACCTGGTGCTCGGCTCGGCCCTCGACATGGCCGCGCCCGAGGCGATGTGGGAGCTGGCCGACGAGACGGCCACCCCGCAGCTGGCCCGTGCGCTGGCGGCGGTCGCCGAGGGCTCCGAGGCGCGGACGGACGCGGCCTTCGAGCTGGCGCTCGCCGGCTACCTGGAACACTGCCGGAGGCGGCTCGCCGCCGTCGTCCGCTGACCTGAGGAGAACACCGTGCTCGTCATCGCCCTGTCCGTCGTCCTCGCCCTGGCCCTCGTGGGGTGCGGCTGCGTCGTCTGGGCGGCGCGGGGCGGTCCTCGCTGGGCGCGGGGGGTCGCCGCGGTGACCCTGGCGGCGGGTGAGGTGGTGCGACGGTCGAACCGGCCGGGGCGGCGGGGGAACGGGGCCATCGACGGGGGTGACGGGGGCGACGGGGCCTGACGGGAGCGACGGGGCCTGACGGGAGCGAGGAGGCCTGACGGGAGCGACGGGGCCTGAGGGGAGCGAAGAGAGTGCCGGGGTGCGACGGGAGTGACGCCGGCGCTCGGGGTGCGGGCGTCAGGCCGGCTCCCCCGTCGCGTGGGGGGGCGCGGGTCCGCCTCCCCCGTCGTGGGGGGGGGCGGGTCCGGCTTCCCCGTCGTGGGGGGCGCCGGGGGCCGGGCGCAGCCCCGCGGGCGGGCCTACGCGCCGTAGAAGCGCTCCTCCACCACCGCCCTCGCCCGGCGGGTGATGCGCCGGTAGTCGTCGACCATCTCGCCGACGTGGCCCGGGCCGTAGCCGAGGTAGCGGCCCACCGCCGCCAGTTCCCGGGGCTCGGAGGGGAAGGTGTCGCCGGGGCGGCCGCGGACCAGCATCACCGCGTTGCGGACGCGGGTCGCCAGGACCCAGGCCTCGTCCAGGATCTGCGCCTCCTCCGTGGCGAGCAGGCCCGCCGCGTGGGCGGCGGCCAGCGCCTCGCGGGTCCGGGTGGTGCGCAGTCCCGGCTCGGCCCAGCCGTGGCGCATCTGGATCAGCTGCACCGTCCACTCGACGTCGCTCAGTCCGCCGCGGCCCAGCTTGGCGTGGAGGGTCGGGTCGGCGCCGCGCGGCAGCCGCTCGGTCTCCATCCGCGCCTTGAGCCGGCGGATCTCCCGCACCGCGTCCTCGCCGAGCCCCTCCATGGGGTAGCGCAGCGGGTCGGCGAGCTCGATGAAGCGTGCCCCCAACTCCGGGTCGCCCGCCATCGGTTCGGCGCGCAGCAGGGCCTGGCTCTCCCAGACGAGCGACCAGCGCCGGTAGTAGGCCCCGTAGGACTTCAGGGTGCGGACCATCGGGCCGCTCTTGCCCTCCGGGCGCAGGTCGGCGTCGATGAGCAGCGGCGGGTCGGCGGTCGGCAGCTGGAGCAGCCGGCGCATCTCGGTGACGACCTGGTTGGCGGCCCGGGCCGCCTCCTGCTCGTCGACGCCCTCGCGCGGCTCGTGCACGAAGAGCACGTCCGCGTCGGAGCCGTAGCCGAGCTCGTGGCCGCCGAAGCGGCCCATGCCGATCACGGCGAACCGGGTGGGCAGCTCCTCGCCCCAGCCGGCGCGCACGGCGGCCCGCAACGCGCCCGCGAGGGTGGCCGCGTTGAGGTCGGTGACGGCCTTGCCGACGCGGTCGACCAGGGCGCCGGGGTCGGGTTCGCGGGGGCTGTCCTCCGTGCCGTACGAGCGGATGAGGTCGGCGGCGGCGGTGCGGAACAGCTCGCGGCGGCGCACTCCGCGGGCCGCGGCCACCGCCTGCTCGGCGCCGTCCGCGCGGCCGACGGCGGCGAGCACCTCCTGCTCCAGGTGCTCGCGGCCGCGCGGGCCGAGGCCCTCCGGGTCGCCGAGGAGGGCGACCGCCTCGGGGGCGCGGAGCAGCAGGTCGGGGGCGAGCCGGCCGGCGGACAGGACCCGGGCGAGGTTCTCGGCGGCGGCGCCCTCGTCGCGCAGGAGCCGCAGGTACCAGGGGGTCTTGCCGAGCGCGTCCGAGACCTTGCGGAAGCCGAGCAGGCCGGCGTCCGGGTCGGCCGAGTCGGCGAACCAGCCGAGCAGCACCGGCAGCAGCGTGCGCTGGATGGCGGCCTTGCGGCTGACCCCGGACGACAGCGCCTCCAGGTGGCGCAGGGCGGCGGCGGGGTCGGCGTATCCGAGCGCTTCGAGCCGCTGCCCGGCCGCCTTGGGGCTGAGCCGGATCTCGCCGGGGGCGAGCTGGGCGACGGCGTCGAGGAGCGGCCGGTAGAAGAGCTTCTCGTGCAGGCGGCGGACGACGGCCGCGTGCCGCTTCCACTCCCGGTTGAGTTCGGCGACCGGGTCGGTGCGCAGTCCGAGGGAGCGCCCGAGGCGGCGCAGATCGGCCTCGGCCTCGGGCACGAGGTGGGTGCGGCGCAGCCGGTAGAGCTGGATGCGGTGCTCCATGGCGCGCAGGAAGCGGTAGGCGTCGTCGAGCTGGGCGGCGTCGGCGCGGCCGACGTAGCCGCCGGCGGCGAGGGCGGCGAGCGCGTCGAGGGTGGCGCCGCTGTGCAGGGTGGCGTCGCTGCGGCCGTGCACCAACTGGAGGAGCTGTACGGCGAATTCGACGTCCCGCAGGCCGCCGGGGCCGAGCTTCAGCTCGCGTTCGACCTGGGCGGCGGGGATGTTGTCGACCACCCGGCGGCGCATCTTCTGCACGTCGGGGACGAAGTTCTCGCGCTCGGCGGCCTGCCAGACGAGGGGGGAGACGGCGTCGATGTAGGCGGCGCCGAGCTCCGGGTCGCCGGCCACCGCGCGGGCCTTCAACAGGGCCTGGAACTCCCAGGTCTTGGCCCAGCGCTGGTAGTAGGCGAGGTGCGAGGACAGGGTGCGCACCAGCGGGCCGTTGCGGCCCTCGGGGCGCAGGTTGGCGTCGACCGGCCAGATGGTGCCCTCGACGGTGGTCTCGGAGCAGATCCGCATGAGATGGGAGGCGAGCCGGGTCGCGGCCTGGATCGCCTTGCCCTCGTCCGCGCCCTCCGCCGGCTCCCCCACGAAGATGACGTCGACGTCGGAGACGTAGTTGAGCTCGTGGCCGCCGCACTTGCCCATGGCGATCACGGCGAGCCGGCACTGGGCGGCGTCCTCGGGCGCGGCGGCGCGGGCGAGGGCGAGGGCGGCGCGCAGGGTGGCGGTGGCGAGGTCGGCGAGCTCGGCGGCGGTCTGGGCGACGTGGGTGGTGCCGCACACGTCGCGGGCGGCGATGGCGAGCAGGCAGCGGCGGTAGGCGATCCGCAGCGAGTCCGGGTCGGTCGCCTCGGCGAGGCCCCGCTCGAAGTCGGCGACGCCGGGGTGCAGATCGGCCGCCTCGTAGGTGACGAGGGCCTGCCAGTCGCGGGGGTGGCGGGCGAGGTGGTCGGCGAGCGCCTCGGAGGCGCCGAGGACGCCGAGCAGCCGGTCGCGGAAGGGTTTGGCGGAGAGCAGTGTGGTGGTGAGGGCGGGCCGCTCGGCCTCGGGCTGTGCCTCGACCAGGCGGACCAGACCGCGCAGGGCCAGGTCGGGGTCGGCGGTGGCGCCGAGGGCGTCGAGCAGGACGGAGTCGCCGCGCAGGGCGGCCAGCTCGTCGAGGTCGAGCAGCCGTTCGGCGGCGGACGGATCGGTGAACCCGTGCCGCAGCAGCCTGCTGAACGTGCTGCTCCTGCGTCCCGGCACCGTCATGCCGCGGCTCCCTCCACCGGTCGGTCCAGTCCCCGGACGAGCCTATCCGGCGAAGCGCTCCGGGTGCGCGGCGGCGGGCTGGTGGGCGAGGGTGGTACGACCGGAACACGCCGAACGAGGAGCCCGACCGTGAACTGGACGCTGGAAGTGATCACCGTGCCCGTCACCGACCTGGACCGGGCGAAGGAGTTCTACGCCGGGAAGTGCGGCTTCGCGCTCGACCTGGACCAGGAGGTCGCGCCGGGCGTCCGGATCATCCAGCTCACCCCGCCGGGCTCGCGCTGCTCGATCTGCCTGATCGAGGGCATGCCCCCGTTCCCGGGCACCGGTCTGACGGCCCCGGGCGCCCTGCACGGCCTCCAGCTGTGCGTGACCGACATCGAGGCGGCCCGGGAGCGGTTGCTGACGGCGGGCGTGCACGTGTCGCCGGTGATGCACGTGGGCGCGACGGGCTGGGAGGCGGGCAAGGGCGCGGCCTGGAACTCCTTCATGTCCTTCCAGGACCCGGACGGCAACGGCTGGATGGTCCAGGAGGCCCCGTCGGAGCTCGCGGAGCGCTGACCCCTCCCCCGGGCGCCCTAGAAGACCACCCGATAGTTCCGCACCCGCTCGTCCTCGCCCTCGTACGCCATCCCGGCGGCCTCCATCACCCGCTGGGAGTCGACGTTGTCGAGGTTCGCGTCGCCCCGCACGGCCGAGGCGCCGGCCTCACGGGCGCGGGCGATGAGCGCCCGCAGCGACTCGGAGGCGTACCCGCGGCCCCGGAAGCCCGGGACGAGCCCGTAGCCGATGGTGACGACCCCGTCGGGCCCGGGCGGGCCGTGGAAGCCGATCCCGCCGATGACGAGGTCGTCGGCGCGCACGCGTATCGCGTACGCCCGGTAGGCGCCAGGGTCCCCCCGCTCGGCCACCCCGTTCAGGAACCCGCCCGCACTGGCCTTGTCCCCCACCCCGGGATACCCCTCGGCCCACCGCTCCCCGGCGCCGGGCTCCCCCTCGACGATCCGCCGCGCGTCCTCGACGCCGAGGGGCCGGAGCACCAGCCGTTCCGTCTCGATGACCTTCGTTTCACTCACCCGCGAAGTCTCGGCCGCACCCGGGGCCGACCGCAACGCATTTCACGGCCCGTGCTCAGCGGCGGCGGCCGGTCGCCCAAGTGCGCAGGCGCGCCGCGCTGTCGCGCTTGCGGGTGCGCGAGCCGGCCGGTTCCTCCGGCGTGGCGACGAAGGCCAGCACCGGCGTCCACCGCTTCCCGCCGCCCGGTGTGGTCCAGCGGACGGCCGGGAAGTCCGTGACCCTCGTGATCCGGGCCCTCTCGATCCTGCGGGTCCACAGATAGCCTCGGACCACCAGGCGCCCGGGCTCGCACCGCACTCCCGCCCGCCACCCTCGAACCGCGAGCGCCAGACACAGCGGGACGGCGCCCACGGCCCAGGTGGCCTCCGCCGCGTACACGGCGAAGACGACAACCGTGACGCCGCCCAGCGAGGCGTTCGCGACCCGGTTGAGGGTGGTGGGAAGGAGCTCCAAGCCGCTACAGCACCGGCAGGTTCTTGCGGAGCTCGAAGGCGGTGACCTCGGAGCGGTACTCCTCCCACTCCTGCTTCTTGTTGCGGAGGAAGAAGTCGAAGACGTGCTCGCCGAGGGTCTCCGCCACCAGTTCGCTGCGTTCCATCAGGGCGATGGCCTCGCCGAGGTTCTGCGGGAGGGGCTCGATGCCCATCGCGCGGCGTTCGGCGTCGGAGAGGGCCCAGACGTCGTCGTCGGCGCCGGCCGGGAGTTCGTAGCCCTCCTCGATGCCCTTGAGGCCCGCGGCGAGGAGGACCGCGTAGGTCAGGTACGGGTTGGCGCCCGAGTCGATGGAGCGGACCTCGACGCGGGAGGAGCCCATCTTGCCGGGCTTGTACATCGGGACGCGGATGAGGGCCGAGCGGTTGTTGTGGCCCCAGCAGATGTACGCGGGGGCCTCGCCGCCCGAGCCCGCGGTGCGGCCCGAGCCGCCCCAGATGCGCTTGTAGGAGTTGACCCACTGGTTGGTGACCGCCGCCGTCTCCGCCGCGTGGCGCAGCAGGCCCGCGATGAAGGAGCGGCCCACCTTCGAGAGCTGGTACTCGGCGCCCGACTCGTAGAACGCGTTGCGGTCGCCCTCGAAGAGGGAGAGGTGGGTGTGCATGCCGGAGCCCGGGTACTCCGAGAACGGCTTCGGCATGAACGTGGCCTGGACGCCCTGCTCCAGGGCCACCTGCTTCATGACCAGGCGGAAGGTCATGATGTTGTCCGCCGTGGAGAGCGCGTCGGCGTAGCGCAGGTCGATCTCCTGCTGGCCGGGGGCGCCCTCGTGGTGGGAGAACTCGACCGAGATGCCCATCGACTCGAGCATGGTGATGGCCTGGCGGCGGAAGTCCATGCCCACGTTCTGCGGAGTGTGGTCGAAGTAGCCCGAGTTGTCGGCCGGCGTCGGCCGGGTGCCGTCGAGCGGCTTGTCCTTGAGGAGGAAGAACTCGATCTCGGGGTGGGTGTAGAAGGTGAAGCCCAGGTCCGAGGTCTTGGCAAGGGCACGCTTCAGGACATAGCGCGGGTCCGCGAAGGACGGCGAGCCGTCGGGCATGAGGATGTCGCAGAACATCCGGGCCGTGCCCGGGGCCTCGGCGCGCCAGGGCAGGATCTGGAAGGTGCCCGGGTCCGGCTTGGCGATCATGTCCGACTCGTATACACGCGCGAAGCCCTCGATCGCGGAGCCGTCGAAGCCGATGCCTTCGTCGAAGGCCTGCTCAAGCTCGGCGGGAGCGACCGCGACCGACTTCAGGAAGCCCAGCACGTCGGTGAACCACAGACGCACGAAGCGGATGTCGCGCTCCTCGAGCGTACGGAGCACAAATTCCTGCTGCTTGTCCATTTCCACACCCATCCTCGCTGGTCAGGCCGCCTGCTCCCACCGCCTCGGGCACATCGGGGGGCACCTGAGCATCCCACCACATGGTTTCGTGCACGTTGCACACCCATACTGCCTGCTCCGCTGTGACACAGGTAACGGGGAAGCGGCCGGAAAGCGGCGCCGGTCAGGCATCTTTCCGGTACCGACTGGTACCCCGTCCGGCCCAAGGGCCCCCTTCTGCCACTACGATCGGCGCCCATGGGAGCCCCCCGGCTCGACGGCCCGCCGCGACACGCGCGTCCCCTGGCACTGGCGAGTGCCGTGGCGACGCTCGTCGGCATGCTGTTCCTCTGTCTGGGGGTCGGCGACCCGGGCGGTGCCCACCGGGGCCCCGGCGGCCACGAGCGGGCCGCGTTCCACCACGCCTCGGTGGTCGACGAGTACGTCTGCCCCTACGACCCCGCCGGCTGCTCCCTCTTCCCGTCCCTCTCCCCCGCCGTGCTCAGCGCCCCGCCGCTGGACCACCCGCTGCACCTGGAGGGACGGCCCCCGCGCCTCGGCGCGCCGCACCACCTCGGCCTGGCGCCCCGCCCCGGCGCCCGGCCCCGCGCGCCGGACCTCCACGTCCTTCAAGTCCTGCGGACGTAAGCGGCCGGGTTCTTTCCCTCACGTTCGTTCGCACCCCACTTACTTACTTCCGAGAAGGACGACATCACCATGGCCGCGAACCGCTCCACCACCGCCGACCGCCGCGCCAAGATAGAAGAGCTGCGCCGCGCCGAGCAGGCCCGCGAGCGCCGCAACCGCTTCCTGACGATCGGCCTCTCCACCGTCGTCGTGCTCAGCCTCGTCGGCTTCGGCGGCTGGGTCATCACCAAGGAGAACAACGAGAAGGAGCAGCAGGAGGCCGCCGCCAAGGCCCCCATCAAGGACGAGAAGTCCTGGGACGCCAAGAAGCTGGGGCGCAACCACGTCACCACCCAGGTGAAGTACGACATGAAGCCGCCGGTCGGCGGGGACCACAACCCGGTCTGGCAGAACTGCAACGGCGACGTCTACACCAAGGCGCTCAACGACACCAACGCCGTGCACTCCCTGGAGCACGGCGCCGTCTGGGTCACGTACACCAAGAAGGCGGCGAAGGGCGACATCGAGAAGCTGAGCGCGAAGGTCAAGAAGACCCCGTACTCGCTGATGAGCCCGTACGAGGAGCAGTCCGGCGCCATCATGCTCAGCGCCTGGGGCAAGCAGGTGACCGTGGACGGCGCCGACGACCCGCGGGTCGACGCCTTCTTCACCAAGTACGTCAACGGCCCGCAGACCCCGGAGCCGGGCGCCGCCTGCACCGGCGGGGTCGGCGCGGACGGTCAGGGCGGCGCCGGGATGGGCCAGTGAAGCTGAACCGTACGCAGTGGGCGTCCGTCACCGCCGTGGTCCTGGCCCTGCTGTTCGCCGGGGGCGCGGTCACCGTCGCCTCCGCGGACCGCGACAAGGCCCCGAGCACGCCCACGGCGGAGTCGGCGGACGCGGGTTTCGCCCGTGACATGGCCGTCCACCACCAGCAGGCCGTCGAGATGTCGTTCATCGTCCGGGACCGCACCCGGGACGAGGAGGTGCGCCGCCTCGCGTACGACATCGCCAACACCCAGGCCAACCAGCGCGGCATGATGCTGGGCTGGCTCGACATGTGGGGGCTGCCGAAGGTGCAGTCCGGCGTGGCGCCGATGACCTGGATGGGCATGGGCGACATGTCCATGGGCGGCGAGGACGGCGAGCTCATGCCGGGCATGGCCACCCGCGCCGAGCTGGACCGACTGCGCAAGGCCTCCGGCCGGCAGGCCGAGGTGCTCTACCTGAAGTTGATGACCGAGCACCACAAGGGCGGCATCCACATGGCCCAGGGCTGTGTGGAGCGGTGCGTGCCCGGGGTCGAGCGCGACCTCGCGCAGGGCATGGTCGACGCCCAGCAGTCCGAGATCAAGCTGATGGCGGACATGCTCAGGCAGCGCGGCGCGTAACCGCCCGAGTCGCTCCGATGCGCCGGCCCCCGTGACCCAGCGGTCGCGGGGGCCGCGTCGCGCCGGGAGAATTGGGGGTGCTCGGGGACTTCCGTACGTGACGACGACGTTCGACGAAAGGTACGCACCCCATGACCACGGCGAAGGACATCATGCACGCGGGGGCCCAGTGGATCCCCGCACACGAGACGCTCGACCGCGCCGCCCAGCTGATGCGCGACCTCAACGTGGGCGCCCTCCCCATCGCCGACAAGGACGAGAGGCTCTGCGGCATCATCACGGACCGCGACATCGTCGTGGGCTGTGTGGCCATGGGCCACGACCCCGCCAAGGTCACCTGCGGTGAGATGGCGAAGGGCACCCCGCGCTGGATCGACGCGGGTGCGGACGTGGGCGCGGTCCTGGAGGAGATGCAGAGCCACCAGATCCGGCGGCTGCCGGTCGTCGAGAACAAGAAGCTCGTCGGCATGATCAGCGAGGCCGATCTGGCCCAGCAGCTGACGGACGAGCAGCTGAAGGCGTTCTGCGCGAGCGTCTACGCCTGACCCGGCGCCCCGCGCTCACCCCCTGAGCACGGCCCGGGCCACGGCGTCCGGGCGGTCCAGCATGACCAGATGGCCCGACGGCTCGGCCGCCTCGTAGCGGGCGCCGAGCCGCCGGGCCAGCGCGCGCTGGCGACGTTCCCAGCGGGCCGAGCCGTCGGGGGCGGCGAGCACGGTGACCGGGAGGCCCGGCGGCAGCGGGGCGCACTCGCGCAGGGCCAGGAGCTCGGCGGCGACGGCGGCGTAGCGGGCGTTCTCGGCGAGGGTGCCGCGCAGCACGCGCGAGGTGCGGTAGACCCGGCGGACCAGGGCGGGCGGCGCGGGGTCGTGCCGTACGGCCAGCCGGCGGGCGGCCGGCCCGAGCGCGGCCGGGATCCCCGCGGCGGACAGCAGCGCCCCCAGCGCGTGGGCGAGCGCCGGCGCGGTACGCGAGGGCCGTGGGCGTTCCTCCACGGAGGAGTCCACGAGGACGAGCGCGGCGGTACGGGCCGGGTGGAGGCGCGCGAAGGCCTCGGCGTGGAATCCGGCGAGGGAGTGGCCGACGACCGTGACGGGCCCGGGCAGACGCAGGGCGTCGAGCAGCGCGGCGATCCGGTCCGCCTCGCCCGCGGCGGTGGCGGGTCCCGTCGGGGGGCCGGAGAGGCCGTGGCCGGGGCGGTCGAAGCGGACCACGGTGCGGTGCGGGGCGAGCAGCGGGACGACGGGCTCCCAGTCGAACCAGCTCATGCCGAGCCCGGCGGACAGCACGCAGACGGGCCCCGAACCGTCGACGACGACGTGGTGCGGGACGCCGCGGACGCGGAGGAAGCGGGGGGCGGAGCCGGAGAGCGCCCCGCTCACCTGCGGCCCCTCGCCCGCGCGCCGGGCCGGGTCGCGCTCGTGTCGCGCCGCGTGTCGCCGCGGTCCTCCCGGAACAGGGAACCCGCGAGGACCGCCAGCCACACCGCCACCAGCAGGACCTGGAGGCGCTGCCCCGCGCCCAGGGACCCCAGGCCGCGGCCCGCCTCGAAGGAGGCCACGGCGGCGAGGGTCCAGGTGGTGGCGGCGAGTTCCAGGGCGACCAGGGCCGGGCCGGTGCGGGCCAGCGGGGGCCACGGGCCGTGGCGCCGGGCGGCCACGGTCAGGGCGATCATCCCGGTGAGGGCGCCGGTCATGGCGAGGCCGGAGCTGATGGCGTGGGCGGTGTGGGTGGCGGGGACGAGCCCTGCGGTCTCGCGCGCGGCGCACTCGGGGTCGGCGGTCGGGGCGCAGCTGAGCGGGAGCCGGGAGTCGAGGGCGGTGGCGGCGCCGAAGAGCGCGAGGGCGAGCCAGCCGACGAGCAGCCAGGGGCGGCGCGGGCCCGCTTCCCGGCGGGCCCAGGTGGTCCCGGCGCCGGCGCGCGGGCCGTGCCATCCGGTGGCGGCGAGGCCGGCGAGCGCGCCCGCGAGGACGAGGAGCCCGGCGGCGAGGTCGGTGGCGCGGAACAGGCCGCCGAGCGGCTGGTCGGCGGCGGCGAGCTCGGAGACGTACGTCCGGACCGGGTCGAGCCCGGTCCGGACGACGACTTCGAGGACCCAGGCGGTGTACGCGAGCGCGCCGAGGGCGAGGAGGACGGCGGCGGCACGCGGGGCATTCCTGGACACACTGGTCCTACGTCAGGGCGTGGTGGATGGTTCCCGGTGCTCGGGGTGGACCCAGCCGGGCTTGCGGTACCTGAGCAGGGCCGCCGGGATGGCGATGCCGAGGACGAGCAGTCCGCCGCCGACGATCAGGAGGTAGCGCCACAGCGGCTGGTTGCCGAACTGGTCCGGCGGCACGAAGCCGATGACGAGGGCGGCGAGGGAGGCGGCGAAGCCGATGCCGGCCACCCACTCGACGGCGGGGACGCGGAAGCCGCGCTCGACCCCGGGCCGGCTGCGGCGCAGCTTGACGACGGCCACGAACATCAGCAGGTAGGCGATGAGGTAGATCTGCACGGTGATCACCGAGAACATCCAGTACGAGCTGGAGACGTCGTCGCTGAACGCGTAGAGGACGGCGATCAGGGTGGTGATCACGCCCTGCGCGACCATGATGTTCATCGGGGCGCCGGCCCGGTTGAACTTCTGCAGGGCGGGCGGCAGATAGCCCTCCTGCCGGGAGAGCAGGACCAGGCCCTTGGCGGGTCCGGAGAGCCAGGTGAGCATGCCGCCGAGGGCGGCGCAGACCAGCATGACGCCGACGACCTTGGTCATCCAGCCGATGGAGAAGTGGTCGAAGAAGGCCTGGAAGGCCTGCATCAGACCGGCGGTGAGGCTGAGTTGCTCCGAGGGCATCACGCAGGCGATGGCCAGGGCCGGAAGGATGAAGATCAGCAGGACGAGGCCGGTCGCCAGGAACATCGACTTCGGGTACTCGCGCTTGGGTTCGCGCAGCGAGGAGACGTGGACGCCGTTCATCTCCATGCCCGCGTAGGAGAGGAAGTTGTTGACGATGAGGACCAGGCTGGCGAGGCCGGTCCACGGCGGCAGCCAGTGGTCGGGGCTCATGGGCTGCGCGGAGGGGTTGCCCTGGCCGAGGAAGACGATGCCGAGGGCGACGAGCAGCACGCCGGGGATGAGGGTGCCGACGATCAGGCCGAAGGAGGACAGGCCGGCGATGGTCTTGGTGCCGCGCGAGGAGATCCAGACCCCCGACCAGTAGATGACGATGATGACGATCGCGACGTACGGCCCGTTCTCCGCGAGGGAGGGGTCGATGACGTACGCGAAGGTCGAGGCCACGTAGGCGAGCAGGCTCGGGTAGTAGGCGATCGTCATGGCGAACTGGCACCAGACGGCGAGGAAGCCGAGCGGTCTGCCGAGCGCCTCGCTGACCCAGCGGTAGATGCCGCCCTCCCAGCCGGAGGCGAGTTCCGCGCCGACCAGGGCGGTGGGCAGCAGGAAGACGAGGGCGGGGAGGAGGTAGAGGAAGATCGCCGCGAGTCCGTAGATGGCCATGGACGGCGAGGGCCGCAGCGAGGCGACGGACGCGGTGGTCATGAAGGCGAGCGTCAGCCAGGAGATGAACTGGCGCCGGGTGCCGTCGTCCCGGACGGGTTCCGCGTCGGTCGCCGCGGGCGCCGCGGTGTTCCCGGCCGGGTCCGCCGGATCGTCAGTGGTCGTCATGGGCCCATGATCAGCGGACCGGACGAGCTTCGCATGTCGGCCGAATGAGGGGGATAGCGGCCGGTTCCCCTCCCCCGGGTGGATCACGAACACATATCGTTCACAAATCAACTGGCCCCCTCACATTCGGCTGCCCTACCGTCGTGATCTCCAGGGGTGGGGCGGTCTCGCCATGCCCCGATCCGCTCCCCGAAGGACGCCGCATGACCATGCCCACCCACTCCCCCGACCAGCAGCCCTGGGGCCCGCCGGGGATGCAGCCGCCCCCGGCCCAGCCCCGCAACGGGCTCGGCACCACGGCGCTGGTGCTCGGCATCGTGGGCCTGGTCCTCGCGATCATCCCGTTCCTCTTCTGGCTCGGCGGCATCCTGGGCCTGCTGGCCCTGATCTTCGGCATCGTCGGCGCCTCCCGGGCCGGCAAGGGCCTGGCGACGAACAAGGGCGCGGCCATCAGCGGTCTGGTCCTGGGCGCCGTCTCGATCGTCGTCTCCATCGCCTGGACCGTGGTCATCGCCACGGCGGTGAAGGACGTCGCCGACGAGATAGAGAAGTCGGGCGGCCTGCCGACCGCCGGCTCCTCCGCCAAGCCGGGCGCGAAGGGCACGACCCCGACCGACGCGCCGACGACCGAGGCCCCGGCCGGTGCGGACTCCGGCGCGCTGAAGTTCGGCGAGACCTTCGCGTACGAGGACGGCGTCAAGGTCACGGTCTCCCGGCCCGAGGCCCACACGCCCGACGGCTTCGCCGTGGGCTACACCAAGGGCAAGCACAAGGCCTTCCAGGTGACGGTCACCATCGTCAACGGCAGCAAGGAGGCCATCGACATCACGGCCGCCCTGCCGAACGCGAGCGACGCCGCCGGCGCCTCCGCCGAGCTGGTCTTCGACGGCAGCAACTCCACCAAGCCCTTCGAGGGCAAGGTGCTCCCCGGCAAGCAGGCCAAGGCCGACTTCACCTTCGCCCTCGCGGCCGACGCCGCCGGTGAGCTCCAGGTCGAGATCTCCCCGACCGTCCTCGATCACGAGTCGGCGGTCTGGACCGGCCCGACCAAGTAGCGCGAGCGGGTGCCGGCGGCGCCCTTCCGGGCGGCCCCCAGGACATAGCGTCGAATTGACGATTAGACTGGGGGCGTGCCTCAACTACGTCTCGCCCTGAATCAGATCGACTCGACGGTCGGCGATCTCGCCGGCAACGCCGAGGCCGTCGTCCAGTGGACCCGGCACGCCGCCGAGCAGGGGGCGCACGTCGTCGCGTTCCCCGAGATGGTGCTGACCGGCTACCCCGTCGAGGACCTGGCGCTGCGCCCCTCGTTCGTCGAGGCCTCCCGGGCCGCCCTGCGGGCGCTCGGGCGGCGCCTCGCGGACGAGGGCCTCGGCGAGCTGCCGGTCGTCGTCGGCTACCTCGACCGCTCCGAGCACGACCGGCCGCGGCTCGGCCGGCCCGCGGGCTCCCCCGAGAACGCCGCCGCGGTGCTCCACCGCGGCGAGGTGGTGCTGCGCTTCGCCAAGCACCACCTGCCGAACTACGGCGTCTTCGACGAGTACCGCTACTTCGTACCGGGCGACACCCTGCCCGTACTGCGCGTCCACGGCGTCGACATCGCCCTCGCGATCTGCGAGGACCTGTGGCAGGAGGGCGGCCGCGTCCCGGCCGCCCGCAGCGCGCGGGCCGGTCTGCTGCTCTCGGTCAATGCCTCGCCGTACGAGCGCAACAAGGACGACACCCGGCTCGAACTGGTCCGCAAGCGGGCCCAGGAGGCCGGTTGCACGGTCGCGTACCTGGCGTCCACCGGCGGCCAGGACGACCTGGTCTTCGACGGGGACTCGATCGTCGTCGACTCCGCCGGCGAGGTCATCGCGCGCGCCCCGCAATTCGCCGAGGGCAGCGTGATCCTGGACCTGGAGCTGCCGGCCGCCGAGGCGGACGGGCCCACCGCCCTCGACGGAGTCGCCGACGGACGACGCGTGGAGGACGGGATGCGGATCGACCGGGTGGTGCTCTCCGAGGAGCCGCTGCCCGCGTACGAGCCGGAGGTGACGGGCGGATACGCGGAGCGGCTCGACGACGACGAGGAGGTCTACTCGGCCCTCGTCGTCGGACTGCGGGCGTACGTCGCCAAGAACGGCTTCCGGTCCGTCCTGGTCGGTCTGTCCGGCGGCATCGACTCCGCGCTCGTCGCCGCCATCGCCTGCGACGCGGTCGGCGCGCCGAACGTGTACGGCGTCTCGATGCCCTCGAAGTACTCCTCGGACCACTCGCGCGGCGACGCCGCCGAGCTCGCCCGCCGCACCGGCCTGAACTTCCGCACCGTCTCCATCGAGCCGATGTTCGACGCCTACATGGGCTCGGTCGGTCTGACCGGTCTCGCCGAGGAGAACCTCCAGTCGCGCCTGCGCGGCACCCTGCTGATGGCGCTCTCCAACCAGGAGGGGCACCTCGTCCTCGCGCCGGGCAACAAGTCCGAGCTCGCGGTGGGCTATTCGACCCTGTACGGCGACTCCGTCGGCGCGTACGGCCCCATCAAGGACGTCTACAAGACGGACGTCTTCCGGCTGGCCCGCTGGCGCAACCGCGCCGCCGAGGAACGCGGCCAGGTCCCGCCGATCCCGGAGAACTCGATCAGCAAGCCCCCGAGCGCCGAACTGCGCCCGGGCCAGGTCGACACGGACTCGCTGCCGGACTACGCGGTCCTGGACCGGATCCTGGAGCTCTACGTCGACCGCGACCGGGGCAAGGACGAGATCGTCGCCGCGGGCTTCGACGAGGAGCTGGTCGCCCGCACGCTGCGGCTCGTGGACACGGCGGAGTACAAGCGCCGGCAGTACCCGCCGGGCACCAAGATCTCGGCGAAGGGCTTCGGCAAGGACCGGCGGCTGCCGATCACCAACCGCTGGCGGGAGACCCGGAGCTGACGGGCTCTCGGGTCAGAGCCTGACGCGGGCGGCGATGGGAAGGTGGTCGCTCTTCGTCTCCGGCAGCGTCCAGGAGGAGACCGGCTCCACGCCCTTCACCATGATCTGGTCGATGCGGGCCATCGGGAAGGACGCCGGCCAGCTGAACCCGAAGCCGTCGCCCGCCGCGCCCTGGGTGGAACGCAGCTGCGAGGTGACGGCGTTGAGGGAGCGGTCGTTCATGGTGCCGTTGAGGTCGCCGAGCAGCACGATCCGCTGACGCGGGTCGTGCGAGATGGCCTCGCCGAGGGCGTTGGCGCTGTTGTCGCGCTGGTTGGCGGTGAAGCCGGCGTTCAGCTTGACCCGTACGGAGGGGAGGTGGGCCACGTAGACCGCCACCTCTCCGGCGGGGGCGGCGACCGTGGCGCGCATGGCGCGGGTCCAGCCCATCCGGATGTCGACCGGCTGGGCGTCCCGCAGCGGGTACTTGCTCCACAGGCCGACCGTGCCCTGCACCGAGTGGTAGCGGTAGGTGCCGGCCAGGCCCTCCTCGTAGACCGGCACCATGTCGCCCTTGAGCTCCTCCAGGGCGACCACGTCGGCGCCGGACGCGGCGATCTGACGGGCCGTGCCCTCGGGGTCGGGGTTGTCGGCGTTCACGTTGTGCGTCATGACGGTGAGGTCGCCGCCGTCGGCCGACTTGTCGACGACCAGGCCGCCGAAGAGGTTGAGCCAGACCACGGCCGGCAGCACCAGGGCGATCAGCGCGGTCGCGGAGCGGCGCAGCAGGGCCAGGACGAACAGCAGCGGCACGAACAGGCCGAGCCAGGGCAGGAAGGTCTCGGTCAGGCTGCCGAGGTTGCCGATCCGGTTGGGGATGTCGGCGTGGAACACCATCAGGAGCGTCAGAAGCACGGCGCACAGGGCGATCAGGATGCCGCGGCGCCAGATGCCTCGGTCGCCGCGCAGGGCCCGGAGGCGGCCGGCGAAGCGGGTGGCGGTGCCCTCGCGCCGCGCCGCGCCGCCGTTCTCGGTCTCCGTCATGTCCACCCGCGCCATCGCTGCCGTCCTCACTGCCTTGCTCTGCGACCCGGACTCGACACTAGGCGATTCCGGTTCGGTCGTACTCCCCGAGGGACGACGGAGCCGCGTGGCGGGTTCCTGCAGGGGGCGCGAGGCGTCGGGCTGTGACAGAACGCGCACATTCGTACGACTCGTCCGGCGGGGGTCAGCGGCGCGGGCGCAGCCCCTCCAGGACGGCGTCGACGACCCGCTCGGCGAGGTCCGGTTCCAGGGGGGCGCCGGGGCGGATGACGGTGCGCAGCAGCAGCGGGCCGGTGAAGAGGTCGTTGACGAGCTCGACGTCGAGGTCGTCGCGGATCTCGCCGCGCTCCATCCCGCGGCGTACGACGTCCAGGCCGAGGCGGCGGCGGGGTTCGATGACGGTCTGGTGGTAGGCGTCCCACAGCTTGGGATAGGCCTGCATCTGCGAGAACACGTTGTGCAGCAGCGCCGAGTTCCGCTTGGCGAGTCCACGCCGCCGGATCGACTCCATGAGCGCGACGAGGTCGTCGCGGACCGAGACGCCGGGCAGCACCGGGTCCGGGGCCTCGACGGAGCGCAGGAGGTCGACGAAGAGCTCCTCCTTGCCGGGCCAGCGGCGGTAGATGGTCGCCTTGCCGACCCCGGCGGTGCGGGCGATCCTCTCGATGGACAGCTCGGCCAGCGGGGTCCCGCCTTCGAGCAGCCCGACCGCCGCGTCCAGGATCGCCTGCTCGGCCGCCTCGCTGCGCGGGCGCCCGCGCCGGGCGGACCCGGAGCAGTCCTCGTCCGCCGCCCGCGCCAAGCCGTTCTCCTGCGACACGTCCGGTCCGCCTCTCCCTCTCCGGGCCTCTCGGCCGTCTCCGTCAGCTGCGTACCGATTCTCCCGCCTCGGCGCGGCTGCCGGGGACGCCGGAGCCCTCCTGGGCCGCGGCGGGGGTGCGGCCGGGCAGGAAGACGGCCACGACGACGGCGCCGATCAGGGCGACGGCGGCGGAGCCGATGGCGGTCACGTGCATGGCGTGGAGGAAGGCGTCGTACGCCGGGACGACCAGGTCGCGGCCGGCCGGGCCGAGCCGCTGGGCGACGGCCAGGGTGGCTTCGAGGGACTCGCCGGCTGCGTGGCGCAGGCCCGCCGGGACCGCGCCGAGGTGGTCCTCGATGCCGCCGCGGTAGGTGGAGGACAGCACGGAGCCGAGCACCGCCACGCCGAGCGCGCCGCCGACCTGGCGGAAGGTGTTGTTGATGGCCGAGCCGGAGCCGGCCTTCTCGCGGGGCAGCGTCTGCATCACGGCGACGGTGACCGGCGGCATGATGTGCGCCATGCCCGTGCCCTGGACGAAGAAGACGAGCTCCAGCACCCAGACGGGGGTGTCGGCGTCGAAGAGGGCGAAGCAGGCGAGGCCCGCGGCGACGGCCAGCATGCCGGCGGTGCAGACGGCCTTCGCGCCGAAGCGCTCGACGACGAGCCGGGCCCGCGGCGAGAAGAGCATCTGGGCGACGGCCAGCGGCAGGATCAGCAGGCCGGACTGCAGGGCGGTGTAGCCGCGGACGCTCTGCAGGTAGAAGGCGGAGAAGAAGGTCACGCCGAGCAGGGCGAAGAAGACCAGGGCGATGGCGGCGACGGCGGCCGAGAACGCGGGCTTGCGGAAGTACGAGATGTCGAGCGCCGGGTGGTCGCTGCGCTTCTCGTACAGCACGAAGGCGACGAGGACGGCGAGGCCGGCCAGCGCGGGCACGAGGACGGTGACGTCGGTGGCGCTCGCCAGCTCGCCGCCGCGGATGATGCCGTACACCAGCAGGACCAGGCCGAGGACGGAGAGCAGCACGCCGGGCAGGTCGATCCGGCCGGGCCTGGGGTCCCTGGAGTCGGGCACGAGACCCACCATGAGGGCGAGGGCCGTCAGCACGACGGGGACGTTGACCAGGAAGACCGAGCCCCACCAGAAGTGCTCCAGGAGGACTCCGCCGGTGATGGGCCCGATGGCGATGGCGAGGCCGACGCCGCCGGCCCAGATGCCGATGGCCTTGGGCTGCTCCTCGCGCTCGAAGACGTTCATGAGGACGGCCAGGGTGGCGGGCATGACGAAGGCGGCGCCGAGGCCCATCAGGGCCCGGTAGGCGACGAGCTCGCCCGGGGAGCCGGAGAACGCGGCGAGCGCGGAGGCCGCGCCGAAGACGGTGATGCCGAAGAGGAGCACCCTCTTGCGCCCCAGCCGGTCGCCGAGCAGGCCGGAGGTGAAGAGGAGTCCGGCGAAGACGAGCGTGTAGGAGTTGATGGCCCACTCCAGCTCGCTCTGGGTGGCGCCGAGGCCGGTGGGCGCGGGGCTGGCGATCGTCTTGACCGCCACGTTCAGGATCGAGTTGTCGAGGACGACGATCAGCAGGCTGAGCATCAGGACGCCGAGTATCACCCAGCGACGGCGGTGCACGGCCTCGGGGACGCGGGGCAGGACGAGTTCGGGGGACGGCTGAGACATGCCCCTCACCCTAGACCCATTTCGATACGAGACCGTCTCGTATCGAAAAAGCAGACGGTTTCTTTACCGTGGGACCGCGGGCACGTTGCCGCGCGTTGCCGGGGTGTGAACAGCGCCACTCCGCCCCACTTCCCCGCCCGCCCGGCGAAGTGCCACCATGGACATGGTCCGGGGACGCCACAGGGCGCCTCGAGATGACGAAGGAGCCGTTCACCATGACGCTTCAGGCTGCCCAGAAACCGCCCGCCGACAGCAGCAAGGCGCTGTACGGAGGGAAGGGCACCCGCCGCATCACCGTCCACGACATCGCCGCCGCCAAGACCCGCGGCGAGAAGTGGCCCATGCTCACCGCCTACGACGCCATGACCGCCTCCGTCTTCGACGAGGCCGGCATCCCGGTGATCCTCGTCGGCGACTCGATGGGCAACTGTCACCTCGGCTACGACACCACCGTGCCCGTCACGATGGACGAGATGACGCTGCTCTCCGCCGCCGTCGTACGGGGCACCAAGCGCGCCCTGGTCGTCGGCGACCTCCCCTTCGGCTCGTACCAGGAGGGCCCGGTCCAGGCCCTGCGCAACGCCACCCGCCTGGTCAAGGACGCGGGCGTCGGCGCGATCAAGCTCGAAGGCGGCGAGCGCTCGCTGCCGCAGACCGAGCTGCTCGTCCAGGCCGGCATCCCCGTCATGTCCCACCTGGGCCTGACCCCGCAGTCCGTCAACACCATGGGCTACCGGGTGCAGGGCCGCTCCGACGAGGCCGCCCACCGGCTGCTCAGCGACGCCAAGGC
The DNA here is from genome assembly GCF_044386705.1 of Streptomyces sp. NPDC020422. Lineage (NCBI taxonomy): Bacteria > Bacillati > Actinomycetota > Actinomycetes > Kitasatosporales > Streptomycetaceae > Streptomyces > Streptomyces sp. NPDC020422. Next base: position 496,882 of record NZ_JBIRVJ010000008.1, read on the forward strand.
GGCGCAGGACGCGGGCGCCTTCGCCGTGGTCCTGGAGCTCGTCCCGGCCGAGCTGGCCGCCGAGGTCACCCGCTCGCTGCACATCCCCACCATCGGCATCGGCGCCGGCGCCGACACCGACGCCCAGGTCCTCGTCTGGACCGACATGGCCGGTCTGACCGGCGGCAAGGTCCCGCGCTTCACCAAGCAGTACGCCAACCTCCGCGAGACGCTCGGCGACGCCGCCCGCGCCTTCGCCGAGGACGTCGCCGGCGGGGCGTTCCCCGCCGAGGAGCACACCTTCCACTAGTCCCACCAGGCCCACCAAGCCACAGCGGCACCAACGACAGCCCGCCGACCGTCCCCCGTCGGCGGGCTGTCGGCGCCCATGGGCGCGTGTCGGCGCTTGTCGGCGGTGCTGTCGGTCGGCTGTCGGTGCGCTGTCGGTGGCCACCTGTTCCATGGTGGACATGACGCGATCACACACCAACGCCGTCGAGGTCCGGGGCCTCGTGAAGCACTTCGGCGAGACGAAGGCCCTCGACGGGGTCGACCTGGAGGTCCGCGAGGGCACCGTGCTCGGGGTCCTCGGCCCCAACGGCGCCGGAAAGACCACCCTCGTCCGCTGCCTGTCCACCCTCATCGTCCCGGACGCCGGCACCGCCGTCGTCGCCGGTTACGACGTGGTGCGCCAGCCCCGCCAGCTGCGCCGCACCATCGGCCTCACCGGCCAGTACGCCTCGGTCGACGAGAAGCTGTCCGGCCGGGAGAACCTGTACATGATCGGGCGGCTGCTCGATCTGTCCCGCAAGGACGCCCGGGCCCGCGCCGACGAGCTCCTGGAGCGCTTCTCCCTCACCGAGGCCGCCAAGCGCCCCGCGATGAACTACTCCGGCGGCATGCGGCGCCGCCTCGACCTGGCCGCCTCGATGATCGGCCGGCCCGCCGTGCTCTACCTGGACGAGCCCACCACCGGCCTCGACCCGCGCACCCGCAACGAGGTCTGGGACGAGGTCCAGCGGATGGTCGCCGAGGGCGCGACCGTGCTGCTCACCACCCAGTACATGGAGGAGGCGGAGCAGCTCGCGAGCGAGCTGACCGTCATCGACCGCGGCCGGGTCATCGCCCGGGGCGGGGTCGACGAGCTGAAGGCCCGGGTCGGCGGCCGCACCCTCCAGGTCCGCCCGGCCGACCCGGCCGACCTGTCCGCCATGGCCGCGGCGCTCCGCGAGGCCGGCCTGGACGGCATCGCCGGCGCCACCGTCGTCCCCGACGAGGGCGTGCTCTACGTGCCGATCCTCAGCGACGAGCAGCTGACCGCCGTCGTGGGCCTGTTCGGCTCCCGCGGCTTCGGCATCGCCCACATCGGCACCCATCTGCCCAGCCTCGACGAGGTGTTCCTCGCCATCACCGGCGAGAAGACGCCCACCACCGACGGCGCCCAGGACGCGCTCACCCAGGAGGTCGCCGCATGAGCACCACCACGCTCCCCCAGTCCCCCGTCGACGCCAAGGGCCCGGCGCCCGCCAGGCGGACCGCGGACGCCGCCGACGGCCGGATCGGCCTGCGGGCCAATCTGCGCCACATCGCCGCCCTGGCCCGGCGCAACGCCCTGCAGATCAAGCAGGACCCGGAGTCGATGTTCGACGCCGTCCTGATGCCGATCATCTTCATCCTGCTGTTCACCTACGTCTTCGGCGGCGCGATGGCCGGCAAGGGCAACCAGAGCGAGTACGTGAACTACCTGGTGCCCGGTCTGATGGCGATGATGGGCATGAACATCGCGATGGGCGTCGGCACCGGCATCAACGACGACTTCAAGAAGGGCGTCATGGACCGGTTCCGGACCATGCCGATCGCCCGCTCCTCGGTCCTCATCGCGAAGATCGTCGTCGAGATCGGGCGCAGCCTGATCGCCACCACGATCCTGCTGGGCATGGGCTTCCTGCTCGGCCTGGAGATCCGCACCTCGGTGTTCCAGCTGCTCGCCGCCATCGGCCTGTCGATGGCCTTCGGCGCCGCCCTGATGTGGATCTTCATCCTGCTCGGTCTCACCATGAAGACGGCCCAGGCCGTCCAGGGGATGGCGATGCTGGTGCTGATGCCGCTGCAGTTCGGTTCCTCGATCTTCGCCAGCCCGACCACGATGCCCGGCTGGCTGCAGACCTTCACCGACTACAACCCGCTGTCCAACCTCGCCGACGCCGCCCGCGGCCTGATCAGCGGCGGACCCGTCGCCCACTCGGCATGGATGACGCTCGCCTGGGCGGTCGGCATCACCGTGGTCATGGCGCCGCTCGCGGTCGCCAAGTTTCGCAAGAAGACCTGAGCCACCGGGGGTTTCAGGACTCGGCGCGCCCGTTGATCGCGTCGGCGCGTGCGAGCAGGGCGGCGGCCTCCTCCAGGGAGAGGCCGCCGCCCTCGGCGTAGGCGGCCTCGAACTCCGTCCCGTCGCCGAGCGCGGCGCGCGCGAGCTCGGTCGCCCGCGCCCGGTTCTCCCGCTCCATGGGCGGCGGCAGGTGCCCGGGCGGCAGCAGCCCCTCGTACGCGCCGAGCAGGACCGCGGCCGTACGGGCCCGGGGGCCGCCGAGCCCGGCCAGCGCCCAGGCGGCCGTGATCAGATGGACCGCCGGCATCTGCGGCGCGACCATGATCGACAGGCCGCCGAGCGAGCGCTCGAAGGCCCGCCGGGCGAGGTCGAAGGCCTCGGCGTACCGCCCGTCCAGGTTCTCCACCCAGCCCAGGCTGCCGAGCGTGAAGCCCTCGAAGATGGAGAACGTCTCCGAGCTGAACTCGTCGAGCAGCCGCCGCAGATGCACCCGCGCCTCGGCCGTGCGGCCGGTCCTGCCGAGCAGCAGCGCCAGGAAGATCCGGGCCGCGAGCATCGGCTCGTGCCCGCGCCCGTGCTCGCCCTCGACGACCTCGCGCAGGATCTTCTCGGCCTCCTCCCGACGCCCGGTCTCGATCAGCATGTCGGCGTAGCGGGCGCGCAGCAGCGCCATCTGCGACTGGGCGCCGATCCGGCCCGCGTAGCCGATGGCGGCCTCGAAGTCCTCGGCCGCGCCGTGGAACTCCAGGCGCCGCTCGCGGGCCTCGGCGCGCGAGGACAGCGCCTCGGCCGCACCCCAGGCGTCGTCCAGGCGGACGAAGATCTCCAGGCTCTCCTCGGCGTCGGCGGCGGCCTGCCCGGCCAGGTCGGCCCGGTTGGCGAGCATGTTGGCGCGCAGCTGGAGGGCGTTGCCGAGCTCCCAGTCGTATCCGTAGCGGCGGCAGGCGGCCACATGGGCGTCCAGGGCCTCGCCCATGCGCCCGGGTTCGGCGATGAGGAGCACGGCGAAGACGCTGAAGGAGCCGGGCAGCCGGCAGGTCTGCGGCAGGCCCGGCGGATAGCAGGCGTTGATCCGCCGCAGCCGCTCCAGGCCCGCGGGGGTGGTCCACCGCCCCGTCTCGTGGTCCATGTTGAGCAGCTCGATCAGGCGCACCCCGCGCCTGGCCTCCCACAGCAGCTCCTCGTCGAGCGGCGGGGGCGCCGCGGTGACCGACTCGTACAGCGGTACGACGGGGGCGGCGTCCGGCCCGAAGGGGTCGGGGCCGAGGGCGGCGACCGACTCGGCCCAGTGCAGGGCGTCGGCCCGCAGGTCGCGCATGGTCCAGTACCAGAGCATCGCGTGGACGAGCACGAGCGCCTCGTGCTCGTCCCGCGCGGCGACCGCCCGGCGCAGCGCGGTGCGCAGGTTGCCGTACTCGGTGCCGAACCGGGCGGCGGCGGCGAGCTGCCGGCCGGTGCGCAGTTCGGGGTCGGTGCGGCGGGCGAGTTCGCGGTAGTACGTGAGGTGGCGCCGTTCGGCCGCCGCCCGGTCACCGGCCTCGTCGAGCCGCTCCGCCGCGTACTCGGCGACGGTCTCCAACAGCCGGTAGCGCATCCCGGCCCCGTCCCCGTCCCCGGTCTCGGCGGCCACCACCAGCGACTTGTCGACCAGCGAACCGAGCAGATCGAGCACCTCCCCACCCCCCGGCTCCCCG